>DFQD01000192.1 GCA_002377605.1 Gammaproteobacteria bacterium UBA3498
TTTTTTATGCGCAAACTTCCTTAAGACAGCCCTTTCATTCTTCGTGAAATCCAATCTATGCAGAGCAATAAGATTAGCAGCGCCAATAACCAGGGCTGGTCCCAAAGATCTATTTGTACTTCCCGTGAATACGCGTTGGGGGTGAACTCAACACTTTCAGGCAACCCATTCACATCACTAAGATTGAAGTAAGATCCTCCGCTGGCGTCGGCAATGCGACCTAACAGACCTGCATCCATTTCCGCATTGGTGTATTCACGTAAAGAAGGTGTAACCACAAAGGCGGTGCGCTTTTCCGAAGCATCAACAGCAGCATCGCCGGCGGCACTGGCAACATCAACTAATAAACTGAACACGCCCTCTTCTTCAACAGTAAAGTTGGCACGATAAACACCATCTTCCTCGATATTCCACTCCATTGGCACATCGCTAACCTGATCTAAAGGATCCGTAGTTTGCATCCAAAGGGTAGCATCGTTATCAGGTTCATACTGGTCATTTAGCACTAGCGCAGTGACATTCACTTCATCACCAACGTTATAAAACTCGCGATCGAATTCGATTGTGATACGTTCCGGCGCCGAGACCGCCAGCCAGCGCAACAATTGACGCCAGATAGTCTCATGAGATTGATCCTCCGAATGCATCATCATCTGCCAACGCCAAGTGCTTGCAGTAGTAACTGACACACTGCGACCACTGCCATAACGCTGTTGCGCAACGATTGGAAGAGGTTGATTCTGGTATTGCAAAACAGGGTGCTCTAACAAAACTGTTGCACCCGGTTTAATGCGACCAGTTACGTACACACCTTGTAACTCTGGTAACTGTCGCCAAAAATTTTCGTTCAGGGAATCTTCGCCTGACAATCTTAATAGAGGAGAGAATTCTCCGTTATTTGTTAATCGAGGATAGAACAGCTCAGCGGTAGGGTGATCTCCGCGGCGTATGCCCCCTCTTAAATGTCCTGGTAGAAAGTTTTCTTCGACTATTGTGACCGGCAAGATATCAGCGATCGGTGTGTCGATAAACTCTTCGTCCACCATCCCGCTCATTAAGAATCCGCCTCCTCGTTCAGCAACGAATTCATCGATCATTTGCAACTGATCGTCGTTGAAAAAACTCTCTTCAATATCACCTAGCACGATAGCTTCGTAGGCGTAGAGATCTTCTTTCGACGCTGGAAAGCCTTCCGCTAGCTCTGTAGGTGATTCAATACCCTGACGGTAGTATTTTTCTGGGCCGGTTTGTAGATAGGTGGCCAATCGTATGGAATCATCTCCCTGCACTGCTCGACGTATAAACTTATATTCGTTGCGGGGATGTCCTTCTATGTATAGAACATCGAGTGGAGGTTTTGCAGTGTTGTCTACGAGGAAACTGTAGGAGTTGTTTTGCTCGATGATTTCACCACTCTGCAATTCAATCTGTAAGTCGTAAACAATTAGCTCGGGGCGTTCCGGAGTCAATTCCAGATCAAAGCGCCGCGCAACACCCTCCGCTCCTAACGTAACCACTTCAGTTGCGACGATCTCTTCACCATCACGTATAGAAAGTTCTACTTCCTGACCCTCGAAGCCTTGATGGTTCACATCCACCTGAACATTAAATACAGAACCTTCGAGTACAGTTTTCGCAGCAGTGACATCGACAATGCCAATGTCCTGAGGAATATCTTCCTGGCCTACTCCAACGGTGAAGATCGGAATTCGCCTATTACCAAAATCTTGAGCGGCATTAATTGGATCAGAATCGCCATTGTCGGCACCGTCAGTAACAAGTACCAAACCACCAAGGCGTAATCCATTTAACTGATCGTCAACATATCGCAGCGCCTGATCGACAGAAGAGGCTGTGCCCTCTTCACTAAGGCCTTCCATTCCATTAATGCGTTGAGTTTGACCGTCAAAGCGAAAAGTTCGAATCTGAAAGAATTCAGATAACTCATCGATGATCCCATCTTCGAAGAAAGTCTCACCAATGGCTGCCTGTCGCGATTGGCCGCCAGGAAGGTCAGCAATAGACATGCTCTGGGAATCATCGATTAATACACCGAGATAAGTTTCCTGCGGTGCAGCCTGCATGGTAGTGATAACCGGTCTGAGTAGGCAGAAAAGAATCAGCACCAGCACACTGGAACGAGTAGTGACAAAGAAAGTTTTCCAACCAGGAGTCAGTGGTCGGGTAGTTTTGAAATAGGTTAACCAGACTCCTGCGATAATGAGCAGAACAAAAACACCGAATAACCACGGGCTAATGCCGTAAGCAAAGCTAAAGGTGCCTTCTTCGAGTGCAGTGAGGAGATTAGGTTGTGTGTATTGCATTGCTACTGAGCCTGGTTTTCAGACCCCTGATTTTCTGACAATACACGATAGTATTCCTGAACCAAGTCGCGATATTCATCTGGAATATCTTCTTCGACAGTTGCATACAATTTGTTATTGATGGCATCTAACTCGGCTTGCGCTCTGAGCGCGCCTTCCAATTCAATAATCGGTTCCAATAATTCTCTGAATAATTCAGGCTGGTTAAGAAAATCTTCAATATCCTGCTGCGTCAAAATCTGACGAATGGAACGTGCATTACCCCAGGGTAAGTTGTTGCCATCGTCAGTAACTCGGCCACCGATTCCAACACGATCCTGATTCACTCCGCGAGCTCCTCCGATCTGCTGTTGCCCCCCTGCTGCATTTGCCTGACCCGGCTGACCGCCCTGTTGCTGTCCATTGGACTGCTGGCCTCCAGGCTGTTGTCCACCCGCCTGCGCTTGTTGCTGCAATTGTCGTTGTAAGTCCTGCGCAAGTTGTTGTGAACGCTGCAATTGATCGCGCATTTCTCTGACTGTCGGCACACCTCCACTCGCCCGTCCATCTTCATTGAATGCTAATGCCTGCTGTTGCAGATCTTCAACCTGCTCTCTTAGGTCTTCCGCATCTCTTGCTGCCTGTGCTAACTGATCCGACGGCGAATTCATATTCGCCGGATTTAAAGCCAGCAATTGTTGCGCAAATTCTTCAATTTGCCCTTCTAGCTCGCCTTCGATATCTACGGACAGATTCACCATGCCATTGCGCAGCACCCGATTACTGGTTTGCATCTCCTCTCGAATTGGACGCAGATCCCGAGAGGCTTCTTGCGCGTCAGACATTAAGCGCTGATCGTCGCTATCGCCTCGGGCGATGATTGCGCGCAACATGTCTTCGATTTCTTCGAGGTCTCGCTGTTGTTGTTGTTGCATTTCCACCAGGTCTTGCAGCTCCTCAGAATTGCGCACGGATTGTCTGGTTTGTCCTAATCCTTGTTGACGAGTTGTACCCTCCATGGCGTCCTGCAGCGCACGTTGCTGTTGCAGTAATTGCCGGCCACGTTGACCTAAATTCTGTGCTAATTGATTCACGGAACGATCAGTTTCCTGTTCCAATTCCTGTTGCCTTTCTCTTAAGTTCTCGAGAGCTTTCTGACTACGTGCTGCAGCCATAGAAGCGGAATCACTTTCTGCCGCCTCCTGCATTTGTTCTGCAGCTCTTTGCAACGCAGTTTGCGGTTGTTGGCCGCCACCACCAGAACTGCTTGATGAGGATTGTGCTTGTTGTTGCGACTGCTGTCCGCTCTGAGACTGTGAACTCTGCTGCCCACGTGACATTTGCTGCGCTAACTGCTGCACTTCACGACTCAACTGTTCCTGCTGCCGCATTAAGCGTTCTAATTCACGACGCTTTTGTTCTTCCGTCATTTGATCTTCGCGGCGGGCGAGATTTCTTTGGGCCCGAGTAAGGCCTTCTTGTCTCCTTGCCAGCTCTTCTAATTTATTCGCTTCTTCCTGCTGCTCGGGAGAGCCGCCGCGACGTTGATTTGGGGTCTCGTAACGATTTTCCAATTGACCCATTTCCATTTCAAATAGCTCGCGCAAGTCTTCACGTTCCTGACGGGCACCACCACCGCCACCGCCACCGCCGCCTTGCTGCATGCTAATATTAGTGCGGTTAATAGAGGCCTCTGACTTGAGGATGTATTGCAGTGCAAGCTGTTCCGGACGAAGTGCGCTGGTAATCTGTTCTAAGTCGAGCTCATTCGCGGCAAGGTTCATTTGGTCTATCGCTAGAGAAAGATTTTCTACCGCGGCATCGTAAGTATCATCAGAAAAATTTAATCGTTCTGCTAATCGATCAATTGACATTCTTGCTCGATCGGTTGCTTCTCTTTGTGACTCGGCAATGATTTCTGCGTCCCCACTGAATTCTTCCTGTGAAACCTGATCTTGTCTATTCTTTAACTTCCAGGTTGCAGCAATGATATCTTTTTGAATAGTAACCAGAGCACTGGAATCACCTCCGCCCTGACCACCTCCGGCACCTTGTCCACCGCTCTGGCCAGGGCTACGACGAAATTCTTGATCAGTTGGAATAACTTGCAAGAAATAGATATCGGAAATAACCGTTGCTGGACCTTCCAATCCATTATTATCAGCCAGGGTTAAGAAGTAGCTAACAAAATCGCCAGGCTCGACTTCCAAATCTTCCAGATAGATAAGTTCATTACCGGAAACGTTGCGGATATTTTGTTCCGGAAGGAAGTCCACCTGAATCTCATCTAAGCCTACAACACTATAATTCAGCACGAACTCTGACAGGCCATAATCGTCAGACGCATCTATTTCCAAAATGACCTCTTCGAGAGGCATTACATCTTGATCACGGCCAGGACGAATCAATGCCAATTCTGGGGGGTAATCCTCGATAGCACGAATGAAATAATCCAAAGGATTCTGACTGCTTAAATCAGAGTGATCCGTGGCATTAATTCTATAAATTCCATCCTGGTTAACAGTGAATCGAGCAATACCAATATTGCCATCTAATTGAAGCTCTAAATCTTCATAAGGCGAATTGGGGTTAATTTCACCTTCTTCACCACGAAAGTTTTCTTCAAATTCCACATTGGCGGTAGCAATTGTCTTATTAAAAGTTACTCGTAAATCTACAACGGTTCCTTCAGGCACAACCATGTCGCCGCTATCTTCTTCAACAGAGTCTTCAATGCCAGTGTAATCCGGATAGTCAAAAGCGAGATCGATCTGCTCTATCTGGGGTAAATCAAACAAACTGATTTCAAATTGAGGCGAACTCTGTTCACCCCGCTCATCGAAAGTCACATAGTAAATCGTGTCTTCATCTAAAGACGGAATATAGTAGCTGTAGGTAGCGCTCTCACTGCCACTGCCATCCTGGGACATGCGCAGATCACGCCAATTAACATTGTCATCCTGAAGGCGCAAAGTAATGTTGTCTGGAGTAGCATTATTAACCCGCGCAATAATAGTTAGGCTATCGCCGCGCTGCATTTCCAAATCACCGGGCTCGACGCTAATCTCAATATCTGCTGGAATCTCGGCTATAACAATGGGTTCGTTAATAGCAAAAGGCCAGGCCAGACGGCTGCCAGCATTAAGTAGCGCATCGGAACTTACGAATATAGCGACTACCACTGCGATCACCGAAGCAGCAGAACCAAAAGAAATCCAACTGGCTTGTGCTGGAGCAACAGTTTCAACTTCCCGTTGCTGCTGTTGGACATGCTCTTGCGCGTCTACCCAGAGTTGTTGAATAAATTGCTGCGATACGCCTGCCTTTCCATGAATAAGGTCTTCTTCACTAAATTCTAATGAAGTAAGCAGGCGTTGTTCTAAATCAGGAATATGATCTTCGACATAGTGAGCGAGTCGACGATAATCGGTATGTCTTCTTTTTAATACAAGCGCAAACCACCAAACTAAAACCCCTATTCCTGCCAGAGAAACAAGAAATAGAAAAATGGTTCCGGCTTTACCTAAATCTAACCAGACTGAAATCGATGCTGATACGAGGGCGAAAATTGAAGCTGCTATCGCAAAATAGCTTCCTTGTTTTAGGACAAATAAAATGGTCCTCCGCCGTCGCAGAGTTTTGAGCGTGGCTCGCAGACTTTCAAATGTGGGTGAAGACATAGAGACTCTTTTAGATGTTTTAGCGCACTAACGGACCTCGAAAATCCGCCAAAACGTTAAACGACCGAAATACTGAGTTTCAAGCCTTTCGAAGGGCTTCAAACCCCCTCCGGGCTGACCGCAAACGAACGCAGATTGTCTCATTTTTGCGTGTTTAACTATCCCATTAACAGGCCCCGAAAAGCAAGGATTTAAAGGCCTGATTGAGGACAAAACCTCTGAGATATCAGTTAGTCGGAATGATGATCGCATCTGCCCGAAAATAACCAGAATTTAGCTTCCTTTAAGAGCGTATGAAGACTTGAGAAAAATGCTGGACCTTTCTTTTGCAGCTATTCTGGATATCCCATTTCGGCGGGCCGATAGTATTGAGAGTCTTTTGGGAAAATTCGGATCTTACCTACTGTAGCAGCAGCAACCAAATCATCAAGATTTCGATGCTCAATAATATCGGACAATGTTGTCATAGTTGGTCGAGGAAGAACCCATTCCTCTGCTTTGGCTTCGGCAATCGCATTGCGAGGTGAGATCCATTTATGATCTAAGATCTCATCGTTATCCACGGTAACTGAAACCAAGTCAAATAATGGGCAAATAAAAAAC
>DFQD01000171.1 GCA_002377605.1 Gammaproteobacteria bacterium UBA3498
CAGCGATGGCAATGGTTGGGTTAATCGTCACTTTTCAGAATTTAGCCGACGACCAGATTCAGACGCAAGTTGAAGTTGCTGAACTAGCGCCAATAACCGTCTTTCCTGATTTTGCTTCTATACAAGACCTCTCTTTAAAGAAACGGCAATTCTTTGATTACCTCGAAGACTACGTGCTCGCAGAGAACGCATCGATTATCCGGGACCGTAATGAGTTGAAGCGTTATGTTGCTATAGCGGATAGCGGGGTTGAATTTAGCGAACGGGAAAGATACTGGCTATTAAACCTAGCTCATGATTATCGAATAGAAACAGAAAAGCATTCCGAAAGAGAAATTTTAGCTGAATTAATGCTAAGGGTAGACGTGTTACCTGCATCGCTCGCATTGGCGCAAGCGGCAAACGAATCTGCGTGGGGTACTTCAAGGTTTGCCCTACAAGGCAACAATGTTTTTGGGCAGTGGTGTTATGAAGCTGGCTGCGGAATCATTCCTGCACAAAGAAAAACAGGGGCAAGTCACGAAGTTAAGTCTTTTGAGTCGATTGCTAGCTCAGTTCAAGCTTACTTCTTCAATATCAATACCCATTCATCTTACTCCTACCTTCGAGACCTTCGATCACGCATGCGTGAACGTAATCTGCCATTTGACCCAATGTCTCTTGCTATTGGGTTGGGCAGATACTCTGAGCGTGGAGATAATTATGTAAATGAAATTCAGAGAATTATTCTGCAAAATGACTTACGTAAACGTGATAGAAAAATAGACATCTAATCTAATTTTATCCATTGTACTGAATACCAATAAAATCGCCTCTCATTTGGCACAGGGGCTGTGCAAATATATCGCCAGCGCCTGCCGCGATATTCTTCACTGGCTGTAATAGTCAATATTCCATTCTCGCGATTAGTCCATTCCATAGCCAAAGGCTTGCTATTAGCAAAACAGCCAATTTGGGAGAGACTGTAGTTTCCTGGATTGAATTGCAGAGTTACGCTGGGGTTGCGTACAGCAGTGACTGGAGAAGTAGGTTCCAATAGCTCAACATTAAAAGCTTTCGTGTCCATTTTCTGTCGTGCAGTATCTAAATTTGCATAGATAGATGCTAGGGGGAATCTAGGAAGGGCTAGAAAGTCAGAATAAACCCCTACGGCGCCTGAATTTTGTGCCAGCCCTACAAAATTGTGCTCGGCAAGCATGTCTTTAATCTTCGGATCGAACTCGCCATAAGGATAGGCAAGATAACGATGAGACTGTCCAGTTTCATCTAAAATTCTTTGTTCGGCTGAGAGCAATTCCGATTCTTGACGAGCAATCCAATCAGTATCGCTTTCGTTAGCTTCGCGCTCCAGCATATAGGGATGCTCAACCATATGGTTGGCTATGATTACACCTGCGTCTGACATTTCCCTGATTTGTTCCCAGCTCATGTAATTGTTTTGTTGTCTATCTATCGGACCAGTGCTTAGAAACAAGGTAAAAGGAAAACCGTAAGATTGCAGCATGGGGAATGCTGTCTGATAAATAGAGATGTAGCCGTCATCAAAAGTGATGGCAACTGCTTTATCTGGGAGGTTCTCTTTATTTTCTAAACCTTCAATCAACTGATTTAAGGGAATCACATTAAAGTCGTTGTCACGGAGATAGTCTAAATGTCCGCGAAAAGCCTCAGGGGATATACTGGTAGAGGGGGGGCTATCGATAGCTACATGATGATAAAGCAATATCACCCCATGACTATCAATTCTGCTTTCGTTGGCTGCAAAGCTAATCTGTGTTGTAAATATTAGTAAGAAATATACAGAACGCATAATGCTCTCTTTAAATTCTATCTTTTAATAATAACTCAAATAAGGGGCATCGAGACAATTATGCAGTGGTTTCGTAATTGTCTGAGGCGAAGGTATAATGCGCCCCCCAGATTTTAAGCGATCTTAAACGGAGTGAGCATATGATTTATTCGGGCAAAGCGCTCAGTGTCGAAGTGTTGCGGTCAGGCGCAGCTAACCTTATTTTCGATTTAGAAGGCTCATCGGTTAACAAATTTAATCAGGAAACCTTAAGGGAGCTACAAGAAGCGGTGGCAGCTCTGAAATCTATAGAAGTGGCTGGGGTGATCTTTTCCAGTGCAAAGCCCGCTTTTATTGTTGGAGCTGATATTGCTGAATTCACTGCGATGTTCTCTGACTCTGAAGAAACCATTCTGGAGTGGTTAAGGGAGGGAAATAAGATTTTTAACGACATAGAAGATTTGCCAGTTCCAACGGTTAGTGCCATTAATGGATTTGCATTAGGTGGCGGATTTGAGCTAGCAGTCGCAACAGACTACCGCATTGGAACAGCTAAGGCGGTTGTTGGATTTCCTGAAGTAAAGTTAGGAATTTTACCTGGTTTTGGTGGCACAGTTAGAACGCCACGGTTAATTGGAGCGGATAATGCCAATCAATGGATTAGCAGTGGCTCTCATATAAAAGCAGATCAAGCTCTCAGTGAAGGTGCGCTTGATGCTATTGTTGAAGACGAAAATCTTATCGCTGCCTGTGAAGATTTAATCGAGCAATGTAATGCAGGAAAGCTGGATTTTAAAAACATACGTGCAGTTAAAAACTCGCCTCTGACATTGACTCCAATTGAACTAAATGTCGCCTTCGAAACTGCCAAGGCTATGATTAAGTCCCAGGCAGGTAAAAACTATCCAGCTCCAGTTGCCATTGTTGAAGTGATGCATGATGCAGCAACAGCAGATAGGACTGAGGCACTTGAAATCGAGCATAAAGCATTCGTGAAACTTGCGAAAACTGAAGTTGCCGCAAACCTGATACAAATGTTTCTTAATGATCAATTTCTTTCAGGTTTGGCCAAAAAACAAATTGCGAATGCCCAACAAGTAAACTTTGCGGGAGTGCTAGGTGCTGGAATTATGGGCGGTGGTATCGCTTACCAGTCAGCTTTAAAGGGTACTCCAATTATAATGAAAGATATTGCCCAGGAAGGAGTCGACCTGGGTATGGGAGAAGCGCGGAAACTTTTAGAAAAGCGAATGGCTCGCGGTCGACTGAATGCATTGAAAATGGTTTCAGTATTGTCGGATATTACCCCCACTCTGAATTACGAAGGGTTTGAAAAGGCTGACATAATCGTTGAAGCAATCGTAGAAAACACTGGAATTAAGCAATCAGTATTGAGGGAACTGGAATCTTTAGTAGGCGAGAACACTATTATCGCCTCTAACACATCAACCATCTCCATTGATGAGTTAGCTACGGTATTGAAGCGACCTGAAAATTTCTGCGGCATGCACTTTTTTAACCCGGTGCCGGTAATGCCTTTGGTAGAGGTTATTAAAGGTGAGAAAAGTAGTGAGGCTACTGTCGCAACTACGGTAGCTTATGCAAAAAAAATGGGGAAAACGCCTATAGTCGTAAACAATTGCCCCGGGTTTTTAGTAAATCGCATTTTGTTTCCATATTTTGGAGCATTTTCTAGATTAATTCACGATGGAGCCGATTTTCGTCAAATCGATAAAGTCATGGAGCGCTTCGGTTGGCCGATGGGGCCTGCGTATTTACTCGATGTAATCGGTGTCGATACTGCAGTGCACTGTCAGGACGTAATGGCGTCAGGTTTTACACGCATGAATCTGGATTTTATTAGTGCGATCGATAAGTTATACCAACAAAAGGATCTTGGGCAAAAGACCAGTAAAGGCTTTTATTTGTATGAGGCAGATAAAAGAGGGAAGCCAAAGAAATTGCCGAACCCGGAGATTGATGCGTTAGTAGAGTCGGTTCAGACTAGTCCGAGAAAATTTACTGACGGAGAAATCGTCGAGCGCATGATGGTTGCTATGTGCATAGAAACAGCACGGTGCGTCGAAGATAATATTGTTGGAACAGCAATCGAAGCAGACATGGGCCTTATACTAGGGCTAGGATTTCCAGCATTCCGCGGAGGCGCGCTACGTTATGTAGACAGCCTTGGTGTTAGTAAATTTTGCGAAATAGCAGAGAAGTATTCCGACATGGGCGAACTATACACTCCAACAAAGAAGATGATAGAGAAAGGCGCCGCTGGCGATACTTATTATGGGTAGGAGGGTAAATTAATGAGCTTAAATGCAAGAGACGCAGTAGTCATAGATGGAATTAGAACTCCTATGGCTCGCTCTAAAGGAGGGGCATTTCGGAATGTTCGGGCAGAAGAGTTATCGGCCCGATTAATAGATGCAATCTTTGAGCGGAATCTAGATGTTTCCCCAGAAGAAACTGAAGATGTGGTTTGGGGTTGTGTTAATCAAACCCTCGAGCAAGGTTGGAATATTGCTAGAAACGCGGCATTGATGTCGGTACTTCCTCATTCGATTTGTGCGCAAACCGTAAATAGATTGTGTGGATCATCCATGTCTGCGTTACACACGGCAGCCGCAGCAATTCAAAGTAGTAATGGCGATCAATTTTTAGTAGGTGGCGTCGAACATATGGGCCACGTTGGCATGACCCATGGAATAGATCCAAATCCTAGAGCCTCAAAACATATTGCCAAGGCTTCGTGGATGATGGGGGTGACAGCTGAAGTGTTATCAAAAATGCATGGAATTGATCGTAAAGCTCAGGATGAATTTGCGGTACGCTCACATAATCGAGCGGATATGGCTCGGAGCAACGATGGTTTCCGTAACGAAATAGTACCTATAGAGGGTCATAATGCTGATGGCTATAAATCCTTAATTGAGGATGATGAAACTATTCGTGCCGACACAAACATGGAAGGACTTGCACAGTTGAGGCCAGTGTTTGACCCAGTTAATGGAACTGTGACAGCCGGTACTTCGTCACAAATTTCCGATGGTGCTTCCGCCATGTTAATAATGTCTGCCGAAAAAGCGCAGTCACTGAATCTAAAAGTTCGTGCCAAAGTTAGGAGTATTGCCTATGCAGGAGTAGACCCTTCGATTATGGGATATGGTCCAGTGCCAGCGAGTCAAAAAGCACTAAAGAAAGCAGGGCTTTCTATGGATGACGTCGAATGTGTTGAGTTAAATGAAGCTTTTGCTGCGCAATCACTTCCAGTTCTAAAAGATTTGCAACTTATGGATGTTGTAGATGACAAGGTGAATCTTAAAGGTGGCGCTATCGCTTTAGGTCATCCGCTAGGATGCTCTGGCACTAGAATAGCAACTACTTTATTAAATAATATGGAGGATCAGGACGCCACACTGGGGCTAGCAATGATGTGTATCGGATTGGGTCAAGGTATCGCAACCGTATTTGAGCGAATCTAAGGTAAATGTAATTCAAGTGATTGAACAGTCAGGTCAATTAAAGCTCAATCGGAGCAGGAAAAATCTACGCCGCGATGTAGGGCATGCAATTGCTGACTTCAACATGATTGAAGACGGTGATCTGGTAATGGTTTGTCTGTCTGGTGGAAAAGACTCCTATACTTTATTAAATATTCTTCTGAATCTTCAAAAGCATGCGCCTATTGAATTTAATATCCATGCAGTAAACCTTGATCAAAAACAACCAGGATTTCCAAGAGAAGTATTACCTAATTATCTTGAATCTATTGACGTCGATTACAAAATCATAGAGCAAGACACTTATTCTATAGTCACTGAAAAAACTAAAGAAGGAAAAACTTTTTGCAGTCTTTGCTCGCGACTAAGGCGTGGAATTCTCTATAACTATGCTGAATCGATAGGTGCAGACAAGATAGCTTTGGGTCACCACCGTGATGATATTGTTGAGACGCTTTTCCTTAATATGTTTTATGGGGGAAAGCTTAAAGCAATGCCACCAAAGTTACTATCCGATGACAAACGAAACGTCGTTATTAGACCGCTGGCATATTGTAAAGAAAGTGAAATTTCTAAATTTGCTGAGTTAATAGAGTTTCCAATAATCCCATGCAATCTTTGTGGCAGTCAGGATAACCTACAAAGGCAAGCTATCAAATCCATGTTGCAAGAATGGGAGAAAAATAACCCTGGTAGAATTGAGTCGATCTTTCGAAGTATAGCGAATGTCTGTCTTTCGCAATTGGCAGATATTGATCAGTATCCATTTAAAGAACTTAGGAAGGATTTAAATTTGAAGTTGAATGTTGTTGAAATTGTATAATTAGTTTGCAAGCTGGATAATTAACGACATCTTTCACATGCTTTTAACGCCCCCAGGTAAATTATGATAGTCGATATTTTTTAATTTCGATGGATTCAGAATAGAGTGACATTAAACCTGCCCTGAACAAAGCACAAAACCAATCATGGCCGTAAATTTAATAAGAGGGTCAAAAGCTGCCAGAAACACTGCGATCGTGATGTAGTAAAAGGCTTAAGCTTATTGATTGAGAAAATAATGACCGAGTTATGAACTATTAACGTCTTGTTTAAGACTAGATCGCTGGGCTATGAAGGTTAATGTTTTATGTTTTGTAGTAGATTAAGCTATGTAATGAATCTTAATAAGCATAGAGGTAGTTAATTAGTGGAAATCCCATATACGGAGCTTTCTGAAGAAGTATTAATAGGCGTCATAGAGGAATTTGTTTCTCGGGAAGGGACGGAATATGGGCAGCAAGAATATTCCTTAGAAGACAAGGTTAAGCGGGTGACACGTCAGTTGGAGGCCGGAAAAGTTAAATTATTTTTTGATGAAGAGAGCCAAACTTGCAATCTGGTGCGGATTACTTAGAGAAATGCATTGCAACAAAATTTACGATGATTTTTTACGGATAGTTGATAGTGAGTATCTTTTTGCATTGCCCAAAGTGCAACTGCTAGAAAGTTATAAGCCATCATGTCAAAAGAGCCAAATGAATTAAATGAGGATAGCGGGATGGTTGATGCTGAATTAGAGCTGGATGCCAGTGGTCTTTATTGTCCCGAGCCGGTTATGTTATTACATAACAAAATCAAGGATATCGAGGTTGGTCAAATTTTAAAGCTTGTAGCGACAGATCCTTCTACCACTCGGGATGTTCCGAAATTTTGCTTATATCTGGGCCATGAATTGCTTGCGCAGGAACAACATGGGCAACTCTATCAATACCTTATAAAAAAGATGCAAGATTAGTTCTGTGCTTAATCATCAGCCACAAGTCTATCTGGTCGACGCATCTATCTATATTTTTCAGGCTCATTTCTCACCCTCTGTTGAAAGTTTCGATGAAAAGGGTGGGGAATTAAGTGCTTTGTTTGGTTTTATACAGTTTTTACTGCAATTCTTGCGACGCACTAAACCGACCTACCTAGCTATAGCACATGATGAAAGTCTATTTTATGGGTTTCGACATGAATTAAGCCCGGAATACAAATCGAATCGCGAACTTCCTGATGAAAATTTGGAGATGCAGTTAAATGGTTGTACGGAGGTTTGCGGGATTCTTGGACTTCCATCTTATGCCAGCAAAGT
>DFQD01000209.1 GCA_002377605.1 Gammaproteobacteria bacterium UBA3498
AGGAACCGGAGCAAGAGCCTCCCACAGAAATTTTATTGGTAACTAACTGGATTACAGAGTTAGAAAGCAGATTATGAGTCGTTATTATTCACATCAAATCTTACTACTTCAGTGAAATCATGTTTCACAAATTTTTCAACATTATCCGGCAGATATAGCGAAGAAAGTAACTATGCCTTAGGGGCAAAACCTACTGGCAACACGAACTTAAAAGGCATGAAATTAATGGGCTTACATTTAGTTCATTTAGAGACTTGTCCTTGTAGTCATTTTTTCAAGATAATTTACATTCTAAGAGCTTCAATATCTGACAATAAATATGAGGAATCTAAGTATGAGCGATACTGAACCTATGACGCTTCAACCAAGACAAGAAAGAACAATAATGGATGTTACCTCAGTCGAAATTGGTATAGAGGAAAGCGTGCTGCATGCCGAAGGTAAAATGGGAGAATATGGAAAGGTATATTCCACTGTACGATTCAAGTACAACTCGGATAGAAGTGGAGGGACTTTTACTGATGAAGGCAGGGGATTCCTGGACGAGGATACAATGCTTTCTGGTACAGGGATGGGTATATGGAGACGCGAGGGCGCCAGAGTTATTTTAGAAGAGCTTATCAATGTAAGTGATGGAACACAAAATTTTCACAGAGCCGTATGGGATGCCCGTGAAAACAAGATAGTGGTTGATTCTTATATCATTCGTTAATACGCAGACTTTGACTCGATCTATATAAAAATAATACTAAGATATGGGTACGATTAAAACAGAGGATGGTTCTGAATTATATTTTGAATTCTATGAGGCAGATTATAACGCCCCCACTTTGATTTTTATTCATGGCTGGTGTTCAAATCTCAATGACTGGAAATTTCAGCAAAACGAATTTATTAACAGCCATTCTCTTTTACTCATTGATAGACGAGGTCATGGTAGATCCACGAGCTCAGGAATTCCACACTCAACCCATCAGCATGCCAGTGATTTCTCTTTAATCGCAAAGGAGTTAGGAATAGAAGATGCTATAACAATCTGTCATGCGGGAGGAACACCTGGTGCATTAAGATTTGTTGCAGAGTATCCAAGCCATTCGAAAGCGTTAATAATTGTAGACTCATCGCCAACTGCTGCCGCTAATCTCAAATCCCCCAAAAGGCAACCAGATCTCGCATATAGGAGCTTTAGAGACATAATTCTTGAAGATGAAAACGAAAAGAACTTTAAAGAGCTTTATAAAAGTTTCTTTGAAAAAAACGCTGATGCGTCAATGGTTATGGAAGTCGTAGAACAAGCAGTAACGACGCCAATAAAAGTCAGACTGTCAGAAATAGAAAACATGGCCGAAAATCAATTGGAAATTTCTAATTCGATAACTCAACCAGTCTTAGTGATCGCCAGCCCTTGGATGGAAAATATTTCATCTTCTTTTGTAGACCTAAATCATTTAAAACTTTGTTTTAACGATGTGCAGCTGGCAAGGCCTATAGGCTGCGGGCATTTTCCTCAAATGGAAGTTCCAAATCAGATCAATGCTTTTATAAGAGACTTTTTAACCAATTTGATAGCTTAGAGCTATTCTGTTTTTCCTATCCATTTCTGCTAATAACCCAGCTGTCAATTTTTCAAAAATTGCTCTCAGCTACAATCGTATTATTATGTAACCAAACCAAATACAGAACTTGCGAGACCGATCGGTCAGCCGCTGGAAAATAGATGTTACTGGATTTGATTACTTCAAAACCACGACAAATAGGAGTAGTGTTTCTACTACCTATGCCGAATTAATAAGAAATAGCTCAGCCGAGGAAAATCATGACACAAATACGGCTTACTCTACTATTAGTACTTAGCTGCACGTTTTCGTTCGCCCAAGCGCAACAAACCGAAGTACCGCGCACAGAATACGGCCATCCGGATTTTCAGGGTACCTATACATTTCGCACCATCACCCCTCTGCAACGGCCACCGGAATTAGCAGACAAAGCGACTCTGTCTCGTGAAGAGGCTGAAGAGTGGGCCACTTATGAGAACAACCGCCAGAATCGGGACCTAATTATCGATTCAGTAGGCGGCGCAGGTTATCCGCCGGGCGTGATTTCTTACAACGAATTCTGGTATGAGCGCGGAACCGATACCGTCGGTGATTATCGCACTTCACTGATTTATGATCCTCCCAACGGAAGGTTGCCACCACTTAGCGAAATCGGTAGAGAGCGTGCTGCCTATACACAACAAATTCGCAGAGAGAGCGCTGGCCCAGAAGCACGAACGCTGAATGATCGATGCATCATTAACAACCGTTCTGGACCTCCAATGGTTTCCGGTTCTTATAATAACAATATGCAATTAGTGCAGAATGAGCATTACGTTATGATTATGACCGAAATGGTTCATCATGCGCGAATCATTCCATTTGCTAATACGCATGAAAAAGCGTATCCACAATGGACCGGTCATTCCATTGCGCGTTGGGAAGGTGACACTCTGATTATTAGCACGCAGGATTTTTATCCGGACTATGGTTGGCGGAATACTTCCCCGCAAATGAAAATCGAAGAGCGTATCAATTGGATAGATGAGAATACTCTTAACTATGAATTCACCGTTGACGATCGAAATACATGGGAAGTACCCTGGTCAGCCAGAGTGCCAATGCGCCGTATGGATGATCGAATCTTCGAGTTTGCTTGTCATGAAGGCAACCATGGGTTAGCAGGAATTTTGGCCGGCTGGCGCAGATGGGAAAAGGAAGGAAAGAACGAAGGACATATTCCATCGGTTGATGACTAACTAGAAAAGCTGTCGAAGAATTAAACTTGTAAAACAAAGGAATCCAAAATGGATCGACGCAAATTTATGCAAAATGCGGCCGCAGTAGCGGCAGCTTCATTTACTGCTGAGATGACACTAAGCCAGCGCGCTGAAGCTTTCGAAGGAGTGATGATCGAGGGGCTTCCATATCATTTCTCTACACCAGTTATATGTGAACCAGATCGAGAGCGATCAATGGCGCCCCCGGGCAGCAATATCGGCCCTGGGGGCGCGCCAACTTCTAAGTTAATGGCTGGTATGGCTGATCCGCGATTACCGCCAATGCCAGAGAAACCTACTCTGCTAGATTTTTATCGTTACCGAATACCCAATCCGTCCCATCTATTGCAAAGCGCAAACTACGCTATGCAAAATAACATGGATGAGAAGGTGATCCTTGCCTGTTTATTGCATGACATTTCTGTTGAAGGATTCTTACGCACCGATCATGGCTTCTGGGGCGCACAACTGGTTCGACCTTATGTTGATGAAGAAGTAGCCTGGGCAATTCAAAAACACCAGGCATTGCGATTTTTTGCAGATGACTCCGTTGGCTATGACTATCCCGCTGTTTACCGGGAATGGTTCGGTATGAACTATGAAGTAGAGCCCTGGGTTCAAGCTGAATACGTTGAAGCTAAGAATCACCGTTGGTATATGAGTGCTCGTTTAATCACTTTAAATGACCTCTACTCTTTCGATCCTAATGTAACTGACATTGAAATCGACCAGTTCGAAGATGTGGTTGGTAGAAATTTCAAGCAGCCAAAAGAAGGACTTGGTTTCGACGGATCACCAGTGGCACACATGTGGCGCACGATGATCTGGCCTAATAGCTGGCTTTAAGTGACTGGCAAATGTAAGAGCTATAAATTAGGAGTAACTCATGAAGCAAAGAAGCCACGCTACTTTTTTTGCATCACTCTTTTTAATTCTGACTTTTAGCAAGTCCGCTTTTGGTCAAGAACTGACCGCTGCAGAAAGAGCGCTAATTGAAGCAGAAGCGCAACGCCATGTTGAGTATTACTACAATCTATACTACGAAAGAAATCCACAAGCACTTTCAACAGAAATATTTGCTTTACCGTGGTACATAGCGGGTGGAAATGGCATTACTGTTAATTCGACTGAGGAGGAAAACTTAGAGTACTTCTCATCGGCAATTCAAGGTCTATTAGAGCAAGGTTGGGACAAATCTACTTTCAGAACTAAAAATGTTTGCGTTTTAAGCGCAGGATCCGCAATTGTCAGCGGCACCAATACTCGCTCAAGAGCAGATGGCAGCATCATGTCTGTTGGCGGAGTTTCGTACATTCTCGGTACAACAGAAGGCGGCTGGCGCATTATTTCCTTCTCTGGGCATTCTCCCGACAACGTAATACGCTGCGATCCAGAGTAAATCTTCACCTAATAAGGAAGGACAATCAGAGCCGTATTTATACTAGGCGCGCAATGTTACTTCTTCAAAACCGCGATAAGCAGAAGAATACGAATCCCTGATTCATGTTCCTAGGCAAAAGCTACTCATGAAATACTGAGAAAGAAATTTGTTTTTCTTATTTCCATTATGATCTTGGTAGCTTCATCGCTGCTGTAACAAGAATTGCCACGGCTAAAATTTCAATGGTAGTAGGCACCAAAGTCGCTGAGCTGACTTCGCCATTCACGGCAGCAATACCTCTTGCTATAACCATCACAACTTCGATTGCAGCAATAGGAATAAGCAGTACTGGTGTTTGACGAATTACTGCATAAAAACATACACCACCCATGGCTACATAATGGGCACCAATCATCGCCCGGACCGTCCCGACTCCTTCTGGGTTAGCCATCTCTAAGCCCAGGCTGTTGGCAAAATTTTCCGGAGTGAACAAGCCAGCTAAGCCAAGGAACAGAAACAATGCTCCGATTAGAAAAACAAATACTTTAAGTGTTACAGTCATTACTATTCTCCATAAACTAGTCTTGGTTCGCGGTAAAATTATTTTACCGCCCTGCTCTATCGGCCAGATCATTCAACACATCGATGTAATGTACTTGAGTACCGAAACCACAGTGCCCGTGATAAGGAATCCAATTGAACTTTGCGTTCGCTGAGGGGGCTTCTTGCAGGTTTAACGTCTCTTCTAAAAAACGCAAACCGTTGGTGAGATAGAAATTGTCCATGTCGCCCATCCAGAATTGTAATTTACCAGAAAGGTCTGCGCCTATACTCGACCAGTTATCCCGCACATAAAAATCCAAATCCCAGACACGCCATGAATCCGCAACTAATGAATTAATTTCACCAGACCTCTGATTCCAGATTGGAATTGGATTGCCGCGATCGTCTGGCTGTCCATACACTGCGTTCCAAGCACCCCATTGTTGACCGGAGACAACATAGCTACCTCCGGATCCCATTGCAGCTTCCATACGAATTTCATCCGCAATACTAAACCTGGGGTCACCGTTGGTTTCCCGTGCACTTGGTCGAATCATGCCCCTTGCGCTGTAGTAAGCATTTTCATCTTCATAAATATTCACTAGTTGATAAGCCCGAAAACTTGGCGAATCCGGGCTAAACGAGTAGGCGCCATTAAAGTAACTGGGATACAAGATTTGTAGCGCCATGGAAACCCAGCCACCGGTTGAGCAACCAGTAACGAAGCGGTTGCTTGGAATATCATTGATAGGAAATATTTCGGCCAAGTAAGGAAAGAGTTCGTGGAAATTGGCATCGGCATAAGGGCCGGACACGGCACTATTCATTTGATAAGAATCGCCATAGGGAGATTCACCATCCAGAAACACAATAACAACACCCGGAGTAGATTCATCCAGCCAATATTGCATGAATTCCTCGTCGTCAATCAGGTTCTGACTGCGCGTGAAACGCCCATTAAGGCCAGCAACATGATATAGAACTGGATAGCGTGTATTGGACCCTTCTACATAATCTGAAGGTAACAGCACCGATGCTCGCAGAAATATATCTCTTTCATAAAACTGCGAAAGCAATTCAGATCTGATGCGAATGAATTTAAGCAATTCGGTATCATCTGGTAGCGATTCTTCTTCCACTTTTTCAGTTAATTCAAATCTAAGAACTGACGGCGAAGAGCCAATCATCACTTTCTGAGGAAGAGAAAACCTATTGCCGGGTGAATCTAGATCAGAGAGCTCGACATTTACGTCCAATAGCGCTTGCACTTGCCAAGAGCCTTCTTCCAATTGATTAATCGAATCTAGTGGAAACCCTGCAGTGGGTTGAAACTCAATTAAAGTTCCATCCCAATTCGCAACATCGACTGCGAAAAATGGCGAAGCATTGCGTGGAGCAGCCTCATCACCAATGGTCAATCTGGGTTCACTATCTGTATCCAGGGTGAAGGCAACAAATAATCGGCCAGAATAACTCGTTTCGTCCTTGGGAAGAGAGATATGAATTCCAGTAATATCAGCGTTAGCGGCTTGAAAGAAAAGATTGCATGCGCAATACAAAGCAATAGCTTTTGCGAAAAAATGCATTTGTATTCTCCAATTTAAATCTGCCTAGTTTGACTATTCCGAAAGCACTGTTTTCAGATTAGACCAAGTGCAATAAACGCTAATCTAATTTCTTCTTCTATAAATCCTTTGCAGAACGTACCATTTTTTCAACATCGCTAAGCAACTCTTTAGCATCAAAAACAATGCCATCCTTGATTGTGTAATTCACACCACCGATTCGAATTAGCTCCCCGGTCTCTCTATCAAGATACATATGACCAGTACCATAAAGTGTTTTAAAGTTCGCGATCGGATTTTCTTTCAGCAGTACAATGTCAGCTTTCTTCCCAGGGACTAAAGATCCAATTTCATCCTCTAGCCCAATAAGTTCGGCCCCATTTAAAGTAGCTGCCTGAATCACTTCGAGAGGATGAAAGCCTGCTTCCTGCAACAATTCCAATTCTCTGATGTAGGCAAAGCCAAATAATTTAAAAATGAAACCAGCATCGGACCCCGCCACTACTCTGCCCCCGGAATTTTTATAATCATTTACGAAGTCCATCCAGGTACGAAAATTACCACGCCAAGCAACCTCGTCTGCGGTAGTCCAATCGAAATGATAAGACCCATGAAGCCGTGGATCAGGCATAAAGAATTCTTGCAGCGCGGGCAAGGTGTAGAGTGCATGCCATTCAGCATCCCGCGCTCGCATAACATCGCGATTGGCCTCATAGATTGTGAAAGTTGGCACAAGTGTAAAATCAAGCTCAATCAATTCATCCCGCACTGAATTCCACTTGGGGCTCCCTGGCGGAGCGGCTTGCTGCCATAGACGCCCTGCTTGCCCAAAGCGCCACTGCTCATCAGAATAATTGTACTCAACGGGATAGTTCTGAATCGTGCGATCGGTAAAAAGGGATTCTGGCAAACCATACCAATGCTCCATGCTGTCTAGGCCCATGCGTGCACTGTCAATAACATTGGTTGAATAAACAGAAGTTTGATCATGATGATTAGACGTTCCCATGCCCAATTCCTGGGTAGTGGTATAAATCGTTTCAGTCGCAGTGCGAGTTGCCCCTCGCAACTTGACACCATCAGCCCCTCTCCGATGAACCTCCCGTACCCACGCTTCTGCTCTCTCTGCTGAAGTGACCGAGCTGCCTGGGAACATTGTATGAACAATTATTCTTGGTGCCGCGATTTCACCGCGCTCACTGCGCTCCCGATGACGCACTGTCCAATCAAGCCCCATACCGCTGCCAACTTCTCTTACTGTCGTAATGCCATGTGCTAGCCAAAGCTTGAACACATACTCGGGAGGTGTGATAGCTCCTGTTAATCCCTGGCCGGTATTGCCAATATGCGTATGAGCGTCGATAAATCCAGGCAAAGCATACATGCCGGAACCATCAATAACTTGTGCGCCTGAAAATGATGGCTCCGAGGCTTGAATTGCGGCAATGCGATCGCCCTCGACTACTATTGTCACTGGCCCCCGCGGCGGCGCGCCTTCACCACTGATCAGCATTACATTTGTTATCAGTAGTTGATCAAACGGCCCCTCTCCACGAATTCGATCCGGTGCAGGATCAGGAATAGCAATGCCATTTCGGATAGCTCGGGTTGCGCCTTCTTCACCGGGTATAATTAAGTCTGCTTCTTGCGCAAAAACAACAGACGCCAATGTCAGGAATATAACTGAACTGAATATTCTGAATATAGACATGAGCCCTCCCTCAGATTCTCCTATTAGGAAGCCTATCAATTTTCTATCTTTGTTATAAGCTCAAAAGAAATACTGACTTTAATCATTCCTTAAGCTTGAATATGATGCACACATGAATTGGAAAACTGAAATAGATGGAATCGCCCGCCGTCGAGAATTAGCGCTTGAACAGGGCGGCGAGGATTCTATTGCAAAACACCACGGTAAAGGCAAGCTCACCATTCGGGAACGTATCAGTAAACTGGTGGATGCAGATAGCTTCGAAGAAGTCGGTCCGACCGCTGGTGCAGGAAACTATGATGAAAACGGAGAGCTGATCTCCCTAGATCCGGCTAACTTCGTGCTTGGATTTGGCAAGGTTAATGGGCGCAGAATCGTTGTAGGGGGAGAGGACTTTACAATGCGAGGCGGCTCCCCCTCTCCTGCCGGATTGCGCAAAAGTGTTTATGCCGAAGAACTAGCCGTTCAGTACAAATTGCCCTTGGTACGACTTCATGAAGGTTCCGGTGGTAGCGTCGGAGGTACTAGCGGCAAAGGTCAGAGTTTACCCGGACCGGTAAACGCTCCGGCGCGCTTTCGATCTGTTGCTGAAGCGATGGCAACAGTTCCCGTAGCAACAGCAGCACTAGGTGCAGTTGCCGGTCTTCCCGCAGGCCGACTAGTTGCTTCACATTTTTCTGTTATGTCAAAAACAACAGCTCAGATCCTTACCGCTGGTCCCGCAGTAGTGGAACGGGCCATGGGTGAACAGAAAACCAAGGAAGAGCTTGGTGGTTGGAAGGTACATACCAAGAACGGCACAGTAGATAATGGGGCGAATGATGAAGAAGCATGTCTTGAAGAAATAAAACGCTTTCTATCCTACATGCCCGACAATATTGACCAGTTGGCACCGGTGATTGATTGCACTGACCCAATAAATCGAATCGATGAGGCCCTGCTCGATATCGTGCCGAAAGATCGACGGCAGGCATTTGAAATGCGCCACATTATTCGTTCAACAGTAGATGAAAACAGTTTCTTCGAAATGGGCGCTGCTTATGGCCGTTCTCAGATTACCGGACTTGCTCGATTAAATGGGCAGGTAGTAGGAGTCTGGGCAAACAACTGTAAATTCCTTGCCGGGTCCATGACAACAGATGGTGCGCATAAGGCGCGTCGCTTCATGGAACTCTGCGAAACCTTTTGCATCCCAATAGTCAGTTTAGTTGATGAACCAGGTTTTATGATTGGCAGCCAGGCAGAACGCGAAGCAACAATTCGCCATGGCACCGCTGCTGTCCTTACTGCTGCGATGACAACAGTCCCCTGGGTTTCTGTAATGATTCGTCGATCTTTTGGTGTCGCACAGGCAGCACACTATGGACCAGAAGGCTATGTGCTGGCCTGGCCCTCGGCTGAAAGCGGGCCCTTACCGGTAGAAGGTGGAGTTGCCGTTGCATTCCAAAGAGAAATCGCAGCTGCGCCAGACCCTGACGCAAGACGTAAAGAATTAGAAGAAGGATTAGCAGCTCAGCAATCGCCATTTCCTCGAGCCGAAGCATTTGGCGTTCATGATTTAATCGACCCGCGACAAACAAGACCAGAACTTTGTCGTTGGATAGATAGGATTCAACCCCTTTTGCCGGGCTTACTTGGAAAGGCAAATTTTTCCATTCGGCCGTAATAATGGAGCATATCGAGTCATGACGAAGATTGAATTAGAAACCGGTGGATCTGTTTGGAAAATTCTTACAAAACCTGGCGATAAAGTAGATGCTGGTGACATCTTGTTCATTCTCGAAGTTATGAAGATGGAAGTGCCCTACGAAGCACCAGAAGCCGGAGAAATCGCTGCCGTACATATCGCAGAAGGCGAAGTGGTTGAAGAAGATCAAATTGCAGTAGAGATTACCAAATAAAGCGATTCTTCATTACATTCTCGTTAGTCGGTAAACCGACGAATCGTCTAGAAACCCTACTACAGCAGATGTATTAAAAAAATCCGGATAATCTTTAATATATTTTACTTCCCATGCCTGTAGAATCTCATCGATACCTGAACTTACGATAGTCGCTAGCAAAGGATAAGTTGAATCTTCAATACGCATGTGTATTGGACCGCCATTCCCCAACATGGAAATCCAACCACTATCGTTTTCACCTACGATATAAAAATCGTTATCGATTTCAACGAACCAGATAATTACCACCCTAGGAATAATTCCCGGTACTCTTACTTTGGTTTCGAGAATAGAAGACGTATCAGACCAGTTTTCGGGAGCGACACTGGGATTACCAAAAATGAAAACTCCAGGCGTTGTGGTTATTGGTAAGCTAAGTACGACCACGGCAAGCGCAATAACAACAACACCAAGTACAATTTTTAGGTATTTCACAATGATTCTCCTGAGCGAAAATTCTTCTAGCGAGTGAATATTAGAGCACTAGATCTTTCAATTAAAGTAAACTCAAATTACTGAAAATTAAAGCTGCAAAGCATCCTTTTATAAAATATGTTTTAGCCTAACAAATCTTCATTAGGCACCTTCCCAGTTAGATAACATGCCTTAGTGAGCCAATTATGAAATTGTTCCAAATAACAGTGCTCATACCATTTTCTTTTAATCTAATGTGCTAGAAGAATTCGCGCTCTTTCCACCAGGGGTAAAATTCTGGCATATCTTTGCTAACTTTAAGTGGGAACTCTGCGGAACGTTTTTCAAGAAACGATTCTACACCTTCTTTTACATCATCGGACTTGCCGCAATAATAGATGCCCCGTGAATCAACTTTATGTGCTTCCATCGGATGATCTGCACCCAACATTTTCCACAACATCTGACGAATCAATGCGACAGATACAGCAGAAGTATTAGTGGCTATCTCGCCAGCGATAGTTTTTGCCACCGCAATTAATTCATCTGGTTCGTGAACACTTCGCACTAATCCGCCGGCCAATGCGTCCCCACAGGGGAAAACGCGCCCACTAATACACCAGTCCAAAGCCTGACTTATTCCAACGATCTTAGGCAAGAAGTAACTGGAGCAGGCTTCAGGAACAATACCACGACGGGAAAAGACAAAACCAATTTTGGCATCTGTTGAACAAATTCGAATGTCCATGGGTAATAGCATGGTGGCCCCAATCCCAACCGCAGGACCGTTAATAGCTGCGATGACAGGTTTCTTGGATTCGAATATACGAAGAGTTAACAATCCCCCTCCGTCGCGCTGCAATCCACTTTCCCGGTCTTCACGGGCGTCCGCATTAAAGGTATCAGCGCCCACCGATAAGTCTGCACCGGCGCAAAATCCTCGACCCGCACCAGTTACAATTATGGCACGCACATTATCGTCTTCATCCGCTCTGTCAAATGCGTTGATCATCTCGTACATCATGTCGCGATTAAATGCATTGAGTTTTTCCGGACGATTTAAAGTCAGAGTTAAAACATTGTCTTCTACTTCGTAAAGAATTGTGGAGTAAGCCATGTACAGCTCCATTTATATTGGTTCAGATTGGTACCAACCGTAATGGTGCCCTATAGCATTGTTTACTACCAGCATCAGACTATTAAACGTCTGCATCGACCCACCCCATCAGGCTTCATTTCTGTTTCTCTTTTAAGCAGGTTTTTTAGAAAATCTGGCAAAAAACCTGTTAGGATACTCGTCCCCTAAAAAACCAAGAGCAGCTAGATTGAATAAGCTGGAGCACCTATATTCCTTATGATCATCATCATCCATGAGAACAATGAATGGATTGAACCGTTCGAAACCGCTCTGAAAAAACTCGAGAAAGAATACCGGATTTGGTACGTGCCAGAGATGAGCCTAGATATGTCTAGCACTCCACCGGAAGCGGTGTACTGGAATCGCATGAGCGCTTCTTCCCATACTCGTGGCCACCGTTATACACCAGAATTGGTCGCTGGAATTCTTTCCTGGTTAGAGCGACATGGCAGAACCGTTGTAAACGGCCCAAAAGCGCTGGACCTTGAGATAAGCAAGATGCGTCAGTATCAGGAATTGGAAAAGCTTGGTATACAAACCCCCAAAACTTTTTGTGCGATAGAAAAAAATCAACTACTCGCAGGCGCTGAGCAAATTGGATTTCCATTGATCACAAAACACAACCGCGCTGGTAAAGGACTAGGCGTAATGAAATTTGATAACAAGGAAGCGTTAAAGGATTATCTCTATGGCGGTTACTTCGACGAATCTCCCGATGGTGTTACGTTGCTACAGGAATATATCGCATCACCAACACAATCGATCTTCCGTATGGAGTTTGTGAATGGAAAATTTCTCTACTGTGTTGAAGTGGATACATCTCAAGGATTTGAATTGTGTCCAGCTGAAGCCTGTGAACTGGAATCAAATTGTCCAACTGGAGAATATGAAAAATTTAGAATTCGGGAAGACTTTTTAGTTCCAAACATAGACGCCTATGAAAAATTCCTAGCAGAAAACGATATCGGTATTGCTGGCATCGAGATAATTTTCGATGACAACGGCGAGTATTGGACCTACGACGTTAACACCAATACTAATTACAACCCACAAGCTGAAGCGGCAGCCAACCAAAGTGCACCAGAAGAAATCGCGCGTTACCTGTCATTACTAAATCGAACACCAAATTTAGTATACTGACAAGTGGATAAGAATTAGTATCTACTCAGTGCACATGATCGGAGTGCAATAATGTTTACAGTTAAACCACTTGCTGCCGCCCTCGGTGTCGAATTAAGTGGCGTCGATTTGACATCGGAACTAACCCCAGAAGTATTTCAGGAAGTGCGTCGTCTATTGGTGGAACATCAAGTCATCTTTTTTCGTGACCAAGATATTAGCCCTCAGCAGCATCACGACCTGGCTGCTTCATTTGGGCCATTACAGACTCATCCCGCCTATGGCACTGTGGACGGATTTCCTGAAATCACCATTCTAGAAAGTACGGCAGAAAACCCTTCCAAGATTGAAGCTTGGCACACTGATATGACGTTCAGGCAGCATCCACCAATGGGGGCTGTGCTCCGCTCTAAAGTTATCCCAGAACAGGGAGGCGATACCCTGTGGGCTAGCATGACTGCGGCATATGATGCGCTGTCTGCTCAGATGAAGGAGTTTTTATCAGGCCTTACTGCCGAACATGATTTTAGTTGGGGTTTCAAAGAAAGCTTGGCAGAACCTGGCGGCAGAGAGAGGTTGGCACAGGCAGTTGCAAACAATCCTCCAGTTGTTCATCCGGTGATTCGCACCCATCCGGAAAGTGCTAAGAAGGTTTTATTCGTCAACTCTTTGTTTACCACTCGCATTTTGGAACTGGAAAAACAAGAGAGTGCTGCACTGCTTGAATTTCTATACGAGCATGTGACAACACCAGAATTCAGTTGTCGTTTTAACTGGGAACCCAATACAATCGCCATTTGGGATAACCGAAGTACTCAGCACAAACCTATCAATGATTATTTCCCTGCCCACAGGATGCTGCACCGCATTGTGATTGACGGTGATATGCCTTATTAAAGTATTTTAGCGAGATACGAAATCAAGAATACAGCTAGCAATCTGATGATTGTCTGGCTCGATTCCCAGTGAATCTATAGCTGTGTGGAAAAGTTCTTCTCCAAATATTTCTCGGCGCATATTCAGCAAAGCTCGAGCATACCCTTCACTGAACTCAGGATGACCTTGAAAAGTTAAGATGTGGTCGGCTAATCCAATTGAGGCAATTGGACAGCTGTCATTACCAGCTAAAACTATGGCACCTTCCGGTAATTCGGTGACCTGATCTTTGTGATTAGAGCGAAGCAACATCGCCCCTCCTTCTAGACCATAAGACTCGGCATCTTTATTCAGCTGGTTACTATAGACTCCGACGCACCAACCTACGTCCGCTTGTTCTACTTTACCACCCAGGGCTTCAGCTACCATTTGATGACCGAAACAAATTCCGATGAGCTTTTTTTTCCTTTCATGCAATTGCTTAACAAAAGATTTTAGTTCATGCACCCAGGGCACATCATCATAGACGCTGAGCTTACTACCGGTAATTATATAGCCATCTACTTCATCGATATCTGCAGGATATTGACCGCTTACTACTTCATAAGTGACTGTTGTGACGTCTGAATCGACGGCGCGAAAAATTTCCGCAAACATATCTGGGTATTCCCCAAATTTCTTAGCAAATTCGGGTTTAACTTGATCTGCATTCAAAATCCCTAACTTCATATCTTTTGCGCTTTAAAAGGATTATTGATTGGTTTTTAGTATAGGCGATTAAAGCTGTTATAACAGATAATAACCTAATTCGATCTCAGCAACTCTTCCGCTGCGTCCTCAAAGCCACTACAAGCTGGCTGTACACTATTCTTTTTGTACTAAGCGTAAAAACTCAATAGACTATTCAATGTTATTAATTCCAATGACTGGAGAATTTTATAGAAATCTCAACCTTTTGTATTCCTGTTAAGAAATCCTCCGGACTGCTTCCTTTTTGGAAAAGCATGGTCAGTTGCCTACCAGTTTTACTAATACTGATCAGCCAGCCCGTGTTTGCAGCAGGAATAGATACAACTATAAACAATGCGCTTCAACCTATCGCCGACATCGTGTCAGGGTTTATCTTTTTTGAGGTCAGTGTGTTTGGTAGTCAGTTACCTCTTATAGTGCTCTGGCTGATTGGCGCTTCACTATTCTTTACTATTTACTTCAAATTTTTGAACTTACGCGGTTTTAAGCACGCCTTCGAACTGCTTCGAGGTGATTACAGCAAACCAGGTCAGAGTGGTGAACTCAGCCACTTTCAGGCACTGGCAACAGCAGTCTCAGGCACAGTTGGGATCGGCAATATCAGCAGTGTTGCCATAGTAATTTCAGTTGGCGGGCCAGGTGCAACTTTCTGGTTAATGCTAGCTGGATTTCTCGGAATGTCGACAAAATTTGCCGAATGCGTAGTTGGTGTTAAATATCGCAAACTCAATCCCGACGGCACTGTATCCGGCGGCCCAATGTATTACCTCGAAGAAGGCTTGAAGGAAAGAAACCTGGCATGGTTGGGCAAACCTTTAGGCTATTTCTATGCATTGGCTATCGTCTTTGGCTGTATGGGTATTGGGAACATGTTTCAATCTAACCAGGCGTTTGAACAATTCGTAGTTGTCACCGGTGGCGATACTGGTTTCTTCGCGGATAAAGGTTGGCTGTTCGGAAGTGTATTAGCAGGCATCGTGGCGATCGTAATCATCGGCGGTATAAGAAGTATAGCCAGAGTAACCAGTAAGCTTGTGCCGTTTATGGCAATTGCATACATCATCGGCGCCTTGACGGTAATCGCTTTTAATGCAGATCGAGTTCCGTGGGCATTCGGGGCGATTTTTACAGAAGCCTTCAATCCCGAAGCTATCGGTGGAGGCATACTTGGCATTATGATCATGGGTTTTCAGCGTGCCGTGTTTTCGAATGAGGCGGGTATCGGCTCAGCAGCAATTGCCCACTCCGCCGTCAGAACTAATGAACCCGTGACTGAAGGATTCGTTGGTTTAATGGAACCCTTTATCGACACTGTAGTTATTTGCACACTGACCGCATTAGTAATCCTAACTACTGTGTATGATCCCAGTATGGCCAACGAGGGAATGCAAGGGATAGAGCTAACATCCCAGGCTTTTGGTAGTACCTTAAGTTGGTCTGTGGTGCCTCTTTCCCTTATCGCAATACTATTTGCATTTTCTACTCTATTAGCTTGGTCCTACTATGGGCTCAAAGGCTGGACCTATATACTTGGCGAATCAAAGAAAGCGGAGAATTTTTTCAAGGCAATCTTCTGTGTCTTCGCTGCACTCGGCTGCATGATTCAATTGGATGCTGTACTGGAGTTTTCCGATGCCCTGGTTTTTGTTATTGCCCTGCCGAATATACTTGGGCTCTATATATTGGCACCAGTAGTTGAAAAGGAACTTAAGCGTTATCAGCGACGGATTAGTAGTGGAGAGATTCCAAACTTACGAAAGCAACTTACTCATAACTAGCACGGCAATAGTCGATAACTCGGCCGATCCTGCGAATTCATAGCATTATAAAAGTCAGAAACGAGCTGATAAGCCCAGGATTAGTACGCCCCCAACTAACAATGGGGCCAGGTATCTGACAATAAAACACCAGATTGTAAATAACGTATCACTTAAGCCCGATAATTCATTACGCATCGCTTCTCTTGGGGCAATCCATCCGGCAAAAACTGCAATTAAAATCCCTCCAATGGGCAATATGACCTGCCCTGACAAGAAATCTATTTCCTCATTTAAGTGCGGATAGAAAACACTGATTGCACCAACTATCCAGGCTATGGCGCCGAGCGCAATAACAGCAGTCTTGCGTTGTAGTTTCAATTGCTCTTCGACCGCTACAGCAGCAAGCAGCAACATAGTAATCGAAGAAGTAAGTGCGCCTAGCGCAGCTAAGCTAAAAAACAAACCGCCAATAAATGACCCTGCCGGCATTTGTAAAAAAGAAAGCGGCATAGTGCTAAAGATTAATCCCATGCCCATGGCCGGATCGAGACCATACTGAAAAACAATAGGGAAGATCATGAGACCTGCTACCATTGCTACAATGGTGTCGGAAGTTGCAATGAACAAACCATCATTAGCGATGTTTGCTTCCTTATCCATAAATGAGCCGATAGTAAGCATAGCAGCGCCACCAACAACCACAGAAAAGAATGCCTGCCCGAATGCGGCAAGCATAATCGCTGGAGTTAGTTCTTCAAACCGCGGGCTTAACAGATAATCAATAGCCGCGCCGGCACTTCCGTTCAAAAGCGAATAGATTGAGAGTAATACGAGCATGACAAAAAATGTAGGCATGGCAATTCGCGTAAAACTCTCAATACCTTTATTCAATCCACGCAAAACAATGGAAACAGTTATTACCATGAACAAGGTTTGCCAGAAAAAGGCACGCAATGGCGTTGCATAGACCGCCGGCATTGCTCCTTCAACATATGTCCCAGTAAATCCAGCAAATGCGAAAGCCAACACCCGGCCAGAAATAACTCCATAAATACATAAAACCATATAGGTCGCAAACGCTCCGATACCGCCCACTAATCCCCACCATGGCGATCTTCCGGCAGCTACTGCCATTTCCTTGGTTGAACCAACGGCAGACAATCCCATATGCCTGCCAACCGCAAGTTCTCCTATAAGTACCGGGTAAACAATAACGACAATGCAAAGTAGGTAGACCAGCACGAAAGCTGACCCACCATTCTCACCCGCCTGGAAAGGAAATCGCCAAAGGTTACCGAGACCAACAGCAGCACCGATGCCAATCATTAAAAAGGAAAAACGACTGGTCCAGCGCTCGGTAGTTGGAGTTGTCATTGTAGTGCTCGTTATTATTATTGCTTTGTTCGTCGTCAACTGAAATTTAAGAGATCTAGTTACGCGAACAATATTGACGTTCGACTAAAGATTCACAAAGGAAACCTTGTTCGAGCGATGAATTCATTTACTGCTTCTATCAATTTGGTACTACTATCACGCACGACAAATACAGATTCTTCTCTCTGGCCGGGATTAAGATCGTGATGATCAATTAAAACAACATCATCACCATGGGAAGGGATTACCTCACCATCCAGCGAATAGTATTCAGCTTCGGCTATCGCATCGAGTTCACCGGCATCAAACTCAGCATAGAGTTTTGCGAAAGTATCTGTGGTTCTTACAATAACGCCATCCGGCGCACGGCTATTAACATCCCGCTCAGCCGCCATGCCGGAAACCACCCCTACTCTCTTACCAATGAAGTCATTGATGTGACTATAGAGATCTTGATCTTCAGGTCTGATCCGTAACGCTCTTCGTTCAAATAGAAAAGGTGCGGAAAATGTTGCACCTGCACTTACACGATCGGAAAAGCTGGCGACATTAGTTGCAACCAAATCAACTTCGCCTTTGCTCGCGAGCAACCATGATTCATAAAAAGGAACTACAACCCAGGAAACTATGAAATTATGTTCCTCGGAAAACCTTTCAATATAGCGCCTGATCCATAACTGAGAATCATATTCTCCCGTGGGAGCACCGGACGTTACTGCTACAGTTAAGATTCCTGGCCTAATGGTCTCAATATTTTTCCCTGCAAAGCATCCGTTTAATGTGATTAAAATACACAAAAGGATTATGCGACGAGGTCCTACCAAACCATTCACAAGCCCAAAATGTTTATATGCAATCAAAAACTTCAATATCATTTTCACCAGTCGCTCTACTGAGCTAGGTCCTCTAGTACGGATATCCTCTCTTGGAGTTCTAGAATTTCGGGAGGTGTTTGGTCAAAATAGGCTGAAAATCTGTCCCACATTGTTGGGGGAGCCAGACTCATAAATGTCAAAAACGCAAAGGCCTCAATTATGTGCCAATTTCTCCTGGTAAAGTCCAGTTCGAGAAAATTTCGTTCTACTCGGAGGGCGCTTACCATTGCCAATATAAAGATATTAACAGCATAAAACATGCTTAAAAACCCGATTTCAGTAGTCACTGAGACACTTGCTATAGAACTTTGAGAAGTATAATAAAAAGCTATAGCTCCAAAAATGGCAGACATTAGAACTACGCTCATTACTGCATCTAATAATAATTTGGAATTAGATAACACATATTTTGGATACTCCAATAGTCTCCAATCTTCCGATTTTCTATCAAAGATGACATATAGCGTTAAGGCAATACCCAAGCTAGATAATACTCCTAGCCATGCAGGACCGCTCCAAAATTCGCCAAACGATATTTGAAAGTCTGAGCGCAGCACTACCGTGTAGATGTTGACAAGATTGAAGCCAATCAGTAATAGAAGCAGAAAAAATACATCAAAGTCAGAGAGCGTTTTGGTTTCATAAAATTTTTGGCGCTCATCTATAAAGTATCCACATGCACTCAAAAAACAACCAATAAGAAATATAGTGTAAAACTCACTGATTGTTGACGTCATCTCTAGAGCATTTCCATCCATTGTTGCAAGCAGGCTTACCATTTCTGCAAATGTCTTAAGAATGGCAACAGGTAATGAAAATATTAATAGCAGATAACCAAAATTGATAAGAGTCTTATACGAGATATAGGCAGAATAGCCGACGATAAAAATCACCATCAAGGCAACTCCACCGAAGTCCACATGGTAAGCGTTTGAGTCAGCTCTAAGAAAGTTATTTGGCCCAAGGCTAGATTGAAGAAACAGGAAAAACCCAAGCAGGAAAACTAATAGCAATACCAAGGATCGTTTCTTGGAGAATATAAATGAAAAAAATTGATTAATAATTTTATTCCTTATTTCTCTGCCGAGTATTAATCATCGACAGAATAATTTGTACCAGCATGGATCTCAGTATCTAACCGAAGTTCCCCAACACTTCGAATTTGAGTACCATCATCAATATTGAATACTACCTCAGTCTTCCAAGCATGCTCGTCAGGTATTCTTTGCCAACTGCCTTTTCCATGGCCGGTCACATAAGAACCATCTCTTGCAAAGGCATGCCCAATTCGCGTGAGGTCTCCGCTTTGTGCATCACTTTGCAGGTTAAGAAAAATAGCAGTGTCATAAACAAGGCCGAAACCGGCTGCATTGCCGCGGCAGTTAAAGTATGTCAAAACATTTCCCTGATTGTCTTCCGAGTATGTCGTAGAGACATGTTTCAATTCAAACGTATCTAAGACTTCGCCCAAAGCTCTCTCCCTCTCACCTTTTTTATATTAGTATCTTAACCGCTATATCAGAACATTATAAGCATAGCCACTAATACTGTAAGCCTATTCAATCTCGAATTACGCATTATTCTTATTCCGTCAATTTCTGTTTCCATGAATTGAGATATTAACTTTCAAAAACATTTGAATCATCCTCCCGACCAACTGTTTTCATTAAGCCAGAGATGATAGTTTCTCTGTTTCGAAATTTATAGCTTGCACATGGAGATCGCCTTGAATTCGCATTCAAATAAGAACATAACTGGAAAATCTGCTTTTATTTCCTTGTTAAAGCAGGAAGGCGTAACCCATCTTTTCGGTAATCCCGGTACAACGGAATTACCCATCATGGATGCACTAACTGATCATCCAGATCTCAATTATGTGCTTGGACTTCAAGAAGCAACAGTAGTGGCTATGGCCGATGGGTTCTCGCGTGCGACGGGGAGGTTAACCGCATGTAATGTTCATGTGGCGCCAGGGTTGGGCAATGCCATGGGCTCGCTTTATAACGCTAAATTTTTCGGTTCACCGGTAATTCTCACTGCGGGTCAACAAGAGCAGGGTCACGGTCTGACTGAACCTATGCTATATGATCAGCTTGTACCCATCGCGGCACCTTTAGTGAAGTGGGCAGTTGAAGTAACTCGATTAGAAGACTTACCTCGCATCGTGCATCGCGCAGCAAAGGTTGCTTTGACTCCGCCTACAGGCCCTGTATTCATTTCATTACCCGGAGACATTCTTAATGAAGAAGGACTTCTCGATCTAGGCAGTACTACACGAGTTGATACTAGCGCCCGACCAACAGATGAAGTTCTGCAGTCATTTGCAGAGCGCATATTAATAGCTAAGGCTCCTGTGATCGTGAGCGGCCATGAAGTTGCTACCCATGATGCCCTCGACGAAGTAGGACAGCTAGCCGAAGTATTAGGTGCCCCAATCTATCAGCAGACAGTTCCATACGGTGCTCATGCAAAATCTGAAAGTCCTTGCTTTATGGGCGGACTTCCACGTGTGCAAGCACAGGCTCGGAAAATACTCGACAACTACGACTTGATGATTTGTGTTGGCGCCGATGTATTACGAATGTCGGTTTTCAGCGAAGTGGATCCACTCCCAGAATCAATGAGTGTCATACAGGTGGGATTGAGGGATTGGGAGATGGGAAAGAACTATTCAACCGAACTAGCAATTCGTGCTGATGTTAAAACAACTCTGCAATCTTTGGTTCCAGTGGTTAGCTCAATGCAATCTTCTGAACAAAAAACACAAGCCAATTCTTCACTGCCAGAACTGCGAGATAAAAACTGGTGCACACAACGAGAGCGACATCGGGAAGCGCTGCTGGGCTCAGCCGATTTTGATGCAAGGCCAATCGATCCCGAGTTGTTAATGTTGCAGATTTCAGAATCAATTCCAGACAATGCGGTTATCGTTGATGAAGCCCTAGTCTCGGGTGCAACAATGCTGCGTTACCTACCTTATCGCGATTCACAAAGTTATTTCGGGCTCGCCAGTGGTGGTATCGGATTCGCAATTGCAGGAGCAGTGGGTATACAACTCGCTTTGCCTGATCGTCCAGTAGTTGCTGTTATTGGCGATGGCAGCTCAATGTACAACATTCAGGCACTTTGGACTGCGGCTAATCTTGAACTTCCGATTACTTATGTAATTGCTAACAATCGCGGTTACCGAATCCTTAAAGAGCGACTAATCGCTTTTCACGACAATCACAATTTCATTGGAATGGACTTTCATTCTCCTGAGTTGGATTTTGTTTCGCTCGCTGAATCCATGGGGGTTAAATCAAGAAGAGTTGAGTGCGCTAAAGATTTCCCTTCAGCTCTTAAAGACTCGATTAGCAGCAAAGAACCAAACCTGCTGAATGTAATGGTTGATGATGGTTTTGGTAATCGCTAAGAACATATTTCACAATTCTCTTTAGTATTGAAAACTGCAATTCCTTCTCTGAATAATCACTACCCTTTATTCAGTCGGGCTTAACCATAGTAATACTTCAGAGACAGTAAGACCGACAAAGGAGCCAATCATTGAACCTATTAAGGCCATAATAATGGCGATAGGAATTAGCTCTCTGCCATAGGAAGCGCCAACAACTACGGCAGAAGGGGCACTGCCAATGTTAGCGATCGATGCGATGCCGGTTAACAATAGATTCATTCGCAAAAATCGGGCTGCAATCAGTAATAAAGCGCCATGAATACTGAGAATAATAAAGCCAGAAAGGATATACATGGGAGCCTGCCAAATCGCTCCAAGACTGACCTCAGCTCCAATGAGAGCAACGATGACATACAGCATGATAGTGGATACTTCTTCACTACCACCTAGATTCCCAAAGTTAGTCGAAGCCCCCACCATACCTAAAGCAGAAGAAACTATGATGACCCAAATCATTGGATTTAGAAATCCGAGGCTGGCAATAAGTTCCCCTAAATAATTACTGAAAGATG
>DFQD01000239.1 GCA_002377605.1 Gammaproteobacteria bacterium UBA3498
ACCGTTGCGGCTTTGAAGTTCTTCAACGAGTTACAACATGCAATCTAAGTCTCTAATCGTCGCAACTGCAGGTCATGTCGATCATGGCAAGACTTCGCTAGTCAATTTTATCACTGGAACTGATACCGATACCTTAGCTGAAGAAAAGCAGCGTGGCTTAACTATCAACCTCGGTTTTGCATACCATCAATTCGAACAAACAATCGACAGCGAGACCTATAAATGCACATTGGGTTTTGTCGATGTGCCCGGCCACATAGATTTCATTAGCAATATGCTTGCAGGCGTTGGTAGTGTCGACTTCGTACTTCTGGTGATTGCGGCTGACGATGGCATAATGCCGCAGACTCGTGAACACTTAGCAATAATCAAACTGCTGGGTATCAAACAAGGTGCGATTGCGCTAACAAAGATTGACAGAGTCGGATCGGATCGAGTTGGGAAAATAAAAACCGAAATTGAAATATTGCTCGCAGGATCAAATCTGCAATCCTCGCCCCTATTTCCTCTTTCGAATCAATCAGGCGAAGGAATAAAGGAACTCGTTTCCCATTTAAAAAATGAGCTCAAAAACACACTAACTGACGAACATAATATTACTAACAAAAACTTTCGCTTCCTGATAGATCGCACTTTCTCGGTAAAGGGTATTGGCACAGTAACCACTGGGAGTACACGGGTTGGCCAAGCATCAAAAGACTCGGAGGCTCTATGTACCAGCAACGGACAACCCGCAAGGATTCGTGGATTGCGTTTGCATGAAGACGCAATCGATACTGTTGTTAGTGGGCAGCGGGCTGCTCTAAACATCGACATGGATTTAGATCAGGTCACCAGAGGGGATTGGTTAATTGATCCTGCAAGCTATCACCCAGTGTCACGTTTTGATGGTACTTTTAGTCTCCTAGAGAGCAATACCAAGATAAAACCTAGCTCCGAGTACCATCTATACCTTGGTGCTTCTCATCACATTGTTAATCTCCGTTACCTGGATATGGATTCTAAGAGATTTGTCCAGGTTAAATCCTACGTCCCGCTATTCGCCCACTATGGCGACCGCTTTATAATCCGCGATCCTGCATCCGAATATACTCTTGGTGGAGGGGAAGTTGTCGACACCTTTGTCCCGAGAAAGAAAAGGAGTAGTAAACAAAGGTTGGAATCACTTAAAGCAATGTGTAACGACGATAGCGCGGCTCTATTCGCAATGGTAGCAATAGCTGAAGAAGGAACTGATCTTAATCAATTCGCTATTAACAGAAACTTAACTGCTAATTATGTAAATGATCTATTGAGCTCTCTCCAGGCAGAAAACTATCCACTGACTAGACTTGAATCAAAACCAAACGGTACTAACGTACTACTACATGAAAAATTCTTTAACAACTATAGAAAAAAAATTCTTAATCAAATTGAGAGCTTTCATGCAAGCAATCCATCACAGCAAGGAACAAGTGAGCCTGCTTTATCCAGGTCTGTAAATTTTTCCGGCTCCCACTTTCTGTTTAATGTATTATTACAGTCATTGATAGATGATGGCCATGTTACAAGAACAGGAACATTTCTACATAAACCTACACATCGCACAACATTAAGCAAGGAAGAAGAACAATTTATTGCGAAAATTAAACCTATACTGGAAAAATCAGGAAATGTCCCTCCCCGTACTCGTGAATTAGTGGAGATGACCGGCATTCCCTTAAAGCCTTTAGAAAATATTTTAAGAGAAACTGCCAAGGCCGGAAGCATAATTCGAGTTGCTGATAATCGGTATTATTTACCAGGGACAATTATGACCTTGGCGGAATTTACGGAGCAACTAGCTACCAATAATACGAATGACGAAGGTTTTTCAGTGATTCAGTTTCGCGATGCTTCCGGAATCGGTCGCAATCTTTGCATTGAAATTCTTGAGTACTTCGACAAAGTTGGATTTACCAGGCGAGATGGCAACTCCCGCTATCTCCGCACAGAAAAAGAAAACATTTTCGGCGCCTAAATTTACATTCTCAATATTCTTTGATCTGGACTAAAAATTCCCTATTGGCGTGCATCGAGGACGATCTCATATTTAATTGCATGTCACCTTATAAAGTCTGACACCGAAATTCCGATTTTAGTGTGATTCGAAAAGCCTGTCTTTAGGGTGCAGAACTACTGGCAACTGTGTATAGCCTTTAATAAAACTCGAATAGACTCGCTGAGGTTCATCCACTATCTCCACGAATTCAAACCTTCGCATGATTTCTTCCCACAATATACGCAACTGCATTTCAGCGAGCCGATTACCCATGCAACGGTGGATTCCAAAACCAAAAGATAAGTGACGTCTAGCGTTGGGACGGTCAATCCAGAAATCGTTAGGCCGATCGATTACCTCCTCATCCCTGTTTCCAGAGGCATACCACATGATCACCTTATCACCAGCCTTAATTTTCTTGCCTCCCAGTTCTGTATCTTGAGTTGCAGTGCGACGCATGTAAGCAAGCGGAGTTTGCCAACGAATAATTTCCGAGACCATATTGGGAATTAAAGAAACATCGTTGCGAAGCTTGCCATACTCCGTGGGATTCTCATTTAACGCTACCACACCTCCTGAAATTGAGTTGCGAGTTGTGTCATTGCCCCCGACAATTAACAGAATGAGATTTCCTAAAAATTCATATGGCGGCATACTTCGAGTCGCTTGCCCATGGGCCAACATAGACACCAAATCAAACCCAGGTTCCGCGTTCACTCGCTCATTCCATAAGCGTGTAAAGTATGCAAGGCAATCTTCAATAGCAGCCAAACGTTCTTCGCGAGATTTTTCAAGGCCCCCACCAGGAATCGCAGTTGCCATGTCAGACCAATAAGTGAGCTTGTGGCGATCTTCAAAAGGAAAATCGAAGAGTGTTGCAAGCATTTGAGTGGTAAGCTCAATGGATACTAATTGCACCCAATCGAACTCTTCTTTAATTGGCAGGCCCTCAAGTATCTTGCAAACTCTCTTACGAATCAAAACTTCAAGATTTTTTAAGTTAACAGGCGCCACAACAGGCTGAACTATGCGCCTCTGATCATCATGCTTAGGGCGGTCCATAGCGATGAACGAAGGCAAGTTTAAATCATAGAAAGTATCTACAATTCCAATGCTTGGCTCTGAAGAATAAATGTCTGGACTGGTGTCAACTTCCATAATGTCGTTGTATTTCATTACTGACCAGTAAGAACCAACTGCAGACTCTTCGCAGAAATGAACCGGATCTTCTTTTCTTAATCTTTCCAAAAATGGAAGATATTCGTTGGCTTGCCAAATGCCAGGATGAGAAAGATCTATATCTTCCAAAGGCATGGCATACGCATCCTTGCCAACCATGCTCCACTTACTTTGTTTATGTCCTTGAGTAGACGCTTCACTCATTGGGTAATCCTTAATTGAAACCTTACTCTATATAACTAGAACTGAAATTCTGGCGTGGTAACGATCAAACCGTTCAACTCTTCGCTCACCGGAATCTGACAGGATAAGCGCGAATTGGTTTTTCGATCAGGATTGAGACTTAGCATGGCTTCTTCAGTTGGGTTCCTTTTACCCACTTTTTCTATCCAATCTTCATGCACAAACACATGGCAGGTCGCGCAGGAGCAACTGCCACCGCAATCGGCATCTATACCGGGCACTCCATTTGTCACAGCAGCCAACATTACCGTGCTACCAGATCTGGCTTCTACTTTATGTTCTGACCCGTCATGATCAACAAATACTATATCTACCATTTGGTACTACTGCCAACTCAACTAAATTTTGAAGAGTAACCATACCAAGATGTTCTTCCGAGAAAAAGATTGAACATTAAAGCTGAGTCGGTAAGATCTTCCTATTTGGTTAGCAAATCAGTTAATCCTTAGCTGGGCCTGGGAATTTCTCTCTCAATTCCCGCTTCAATACTTTTCCATTCGCATTTCTAGGAATAACGTCGATAAAAGCAGCCCCTTTCGGCAGTTTAAAGCGAGCAAGTTTTCCATCGCAATGATGGAGAATATCTTCTTCGCTAACTGATTCTTCTTTCCTAACCACAATTGCGAATGGAGATTCGCCCCATTTCTCGCTTGGTTGGCCGATCACAGCAACCTCGGCGACACCTTCGTGAGCGAGTATGATGTTTTCAATCTCGGCGGGATAAACATTTTCTCCCCCTGAGATAATCATGTCCTTTATTCGGTCCTGAATGTAAATAAATCCATCCTTATCTATGACAGCAACATCTCCAGTACGCAACCAACCATCTGATGTAATGGTTTCTGCTGTTGCATCTGGACGATTCCAATACTCCAACATCAAGTGCTTTCCTTTAACCCATACTTCTCCCTGTTCTCCCGGCGAGCAATCATTACCGTTCTCATCTACTACTCTTCCTTCGGTATGGAAAAATGGTCTTCCAGTTGAACCGAGCTTCTTAAGCGCATTTTCAGTATTGATTACGCAAGCTGGACCACATACTTCGGTTAGCCCATAGATCTGATGAACCTCAATTTCCCAATCAGCATAGATCTGAATTAAATTCACAGGCAGTGGAGATGCACCGCTTTGAATCCAACGTAGCTTTGAGTAATCATATTGTGTGATATCTGGTACCTGTGACATAAAATTCAACATTGCCGGAACTAATAATGAGCAAGTAATACTTTCTTCCTGTATCAATTCCCAAGCGCGGACCGGTTCGAACTCGCGCATAACAACGCTAGTTACTCCCCAATAAATATTCAAAGTAACGGGAATAAGAGAACCAACATGAAAAAGAGGCAAAGCAACTAGATAACGGTCAGCGTCTCTTAAATCTGTCGAACCTATAAAAGTAATCAATGCCCAGATAGAAGTATTATGAGAATGGACTACTCCTTTTGGTAATCCAGTAGTGCCGGAGGTATACATGATGTAAAGCAAATCATCCTCTTCCGCACCTATTTCGGGCTCAACGTCTTCACCTATATCACGGAAAACTGCATAATCTTTGGCAAAGTCATTCTCGCCATTAGCTTCGGCAACCTGAATCCAATCCTCCACATCAATCTTGTCCCCACGGCTGTGCAATTCAGTAAAGACTTCAATGAATTCTTCACCAAATATCAGAGTTTTCGAACCGCTGTCCTTTAAAATGAATTCAAGCTCATCAGCAACAAGTCGCCAGTTTAGAGGAACCACAATCCCCCCAATTTTGGCTACCGCGAAATAGGCTTCAAGAAATTCTGCGCTATTCATTAGAGCGAGAGCAACGCGATCTCCGCGCTTGACACCCAGACTTAACAAAGAATTAGCAAGTCGATTGGTGCGGGAATTTAACTCTTGAAAAGTCAGACGCAAGCCTGATTTTGAATCTACATAGGCCTCTCGTTCTGGATTAATAATCGCTCGCTTGGATAGTAGGAGTCCGATATTATTCTTCATTGCTTACTCCGTGGTTAGAGAGTTTCTCTCCTCGCCCTTGATAATCTAGACTGTGCTTTTTCCCATTAATCTCTTTCAGAATCAAGTAATCCCATGAACAAAAACCAAGTTGCTTATATGCCGATAATAATCAGCGGTTGTGCCCTGGTGTTACTTTCGTTCGGCTATCGAGCAGGGTTCGGTTTGTTTTTGCAACCTATGTCTGAAGCCAGGGAATGGGGAAGAGACGTATTAGCTCTGGCATTAGCTGTTCAAAATCTCGCCTGGGGTGTGTTTGCCATTATCGCAGGTGGTCTCGTAGATAAGTACGGCAATCTGAAAGTGTTATCAGCTGGTGTGTTTTTTTACGCCGTCGGCATGTATGCGATGGCCTACTCTACTTCTGAATTAGCCATAATTTCTACTGCCGGATTACTAGTGGGAGCAGGCGTCGCTGGCACATCATTCGGAATCGTACTGCCAGCATTTGCTCGCGCCGTGCCTGAAGAAAAACAAGGATGGGCTTTAGGAATCGGAACAGCGGCCGGAAGCATCGGTCAGTTTCTGGTAGTTCCATTTATGCAGTTTGCAGTAGATTTGTTTGGTTGGTTCCAAGCATTACAGTATATAGGCTTATCTGCATTTTTGATGACGCTCTTCATACTACCGCTAGCAAAATATGGCGGCCCATCAGAGCAGGAGAAAGAATTTAAAACATCGATCCCTTTGCTTAGCGTTGTAAAAAATGCTTTTAAAGTAAGGGCCTACGTTCTACTCGTTTTTGGATTCTACGTTTGCGGTTTTCACCTTGCATTTATTACGGTGCACATGCCTTCATATCTCATTGATCTTGGTTTTTCTGCCAATATTGGCGCTTGGAGTATAAGTTTAATCGGGCTTTGTAATGTTTTCGGCGCATACTACGCCGGCGTAATTAGTGCAAATAAATCAAAGCGGAAAATGTTAGCCGCAATCTACGCCGGGAGGGCTGGTGCCATTGCTCTTTTTCTTTCTTTTCCAATTTCCGTAGTCAGTGTTTTAATATTTAGCGCAGCCATGGGTTTTCTCTGGTTGGCTACAGTTCCTCCAACTTCTGCTTTAGTTGCACAGTTTTTCGGTGTGCGCTATATGACCCTATTATACGGTATTGTTTTCTTTAGCCATCAGGTAGGAAGCTTTACTGGCATTTGGCTTGGAGGAAGGTTATATGAAGACAGTGGCAGCTATGACGGCGTATGGATAGCAGGAATAATTCTCGGGTTGATAGCAGCAGGACTACATTGGGTGATAACTGAAAAAGATTACAGCGATCGTTTGCAACCAGCGTATTCTTAATACAATGAGATTTGGCGCAAGAGGCAAGAACTTCCACTACGTTAATGCAGTGTCCTTCAATGAATTTGCATTGATTATGTAATCAAACACAAATATTTGCTAATGCACCTTTTTACTCTTTTGTTTCTTAAGATTCTTGAACAGTTCTTTGGCTATTTTTTTAGCCTCTTTTTTCTCATCAGAGGTTTTAGCCTTTGTACTTTTTTTTGCTTTTGCCACTTGAGCTACCTATATGAAATTTTATTTAGAGGCCTCTCAGCGCCTCTGAATTGTTATAGTACCAACGCAGATCTACTAAAGTCGAATTTGAAAAAAAATAGAAAATATAGGGGATAAGAATGAACTGGGAAGCTCTTGGCGCTTTAGGCGAAATCATCGGTGCAGTTGCGGTCATAGCAACACTTTATTATTTATCACAACAAATCAAAATGAATTCTGAAGAGATCACTAAATCTCGGGATGCTCAAAGAGCGCAATCTACCTATTCCACAAATGAGATGTGGATAAAGGTGTGGCAACCGCTTATGCAGGATTCAGAACTAGCTGAGTTATATCTCAAAGCTATTAACGGGGGACAACTGGATCATGTGGAAGCCTTCAGATTTTGTGTATATATAAATACATTTCTTGCAATGTTAGAAGCAGTTTATAACCAAATTAAAGCTGATACGTCCTTCTCTGAATTAGACGAGGTCCAAAAGCTATTTGAATTAATTTCCCCTTATATAAATAAACTTTTAGATACGAACGTTGGACGTACGTGGTTATCAGATGAAGCGCCACATCTTTTTACTCCTGAGTTTTTAGAGGATTTACACGCAAGTCGCCCAAAAAAATAGATGCCTTCCCCAGAGCTATCCCAGATAGCCGATATTTGTAGTATCGTTCAAGTATGAATATGGAAAACTCAACTTCGACTTTAGTATCTATCGAAAGGCAAATTATGAAAAATGTAAAGGTGAATTTTGACGTTTGGATTCAATTCCTTGGTATGTTGGGAGTTCTTGGCGGATTGGTTTTTGTTGGTCTAGAGATGCGCCAATCTCAAATGATAGCGCAGGCAGGTCAGCAACAAGATAGGACAGCCGCTTTCTTTGGCCTACTCGGCTCAAATAATGAAGCAGGTGTAGATTGGCAATCAACTGTTTATGATGCTAATGCAAAATACAGCGAAGGATATACGTTATCTGAAGTTGTTCGCCGAAATAATTATCATGCTCATCTGTTTACTTATGAGAATGACTATTTCCAATTCATGCAAGGTTTGATGCCTCAGCAAGTCTGGGAAGCAAAGCTCGTAGCCCTAGAATTTTTTTATAATCAATGTGATATGCGAGACCTAATGAATGACAGACTAAATTGGTTTCCGTCAGGATTTGTCGAAATTATCAGCGATCTAAATGATGAATGCTGAGCTCGTGAACAAACTACTAACAACAACCCTGCTCTGCTTTTAATCATAGTTGCTTGGGCTTTCGTCGACTTTTTCAGTCTCTGAGCCGAAATACATGCAGCGCATTTCCGGATCGAGGATAATTAACCTCTGGCGCGAGTGACGCCGGACCCAATCGAGGACTACCGCCGCCGAGTCCAGTCGACACTGCTATATACTGTGTGCCGTCTATTTGAAACGAGACTGGAAAGCCCTGCACCGAAGTGCCTAGTCTGGTTTGCCACAATTCTTCTCCAGTCTTCACGTCTACAGCGCGAAAACGACGGTCGAGATCTCCGACAAAGGCGACGCCACCAGCGGTTGAGAGTACACCCGTCAGGAAGGACGCGCGCTGTTCAAAGCTCCAGACTTCTTCCATTGTCTCGACGTCAAACGCGGCGAGTTTTCCCAGATTGCCATTAGTACCCGGCATCTCCAAAAATGGTCGCGAACGAATACCAACTCCGCCCGAACCTTCTATCAATGAGATCTCTGCACCGGTCATCTGCATACAGGTCTGGGCTAGAGGAATAATCAGAACTCCTTCACCCGGGTGATAGCTCATGGGATGCCAGTTCTTGCCGCCGGCAGTGCTGGGACAGGACGATATTGCTTCGTTGATTCCGGCATTGCGAATATCAGCGCGATAAGTGACCGCACCGGTATTCGGGTCGATGCTCTCAAACACGT
>DFQD01000066.1 GCA_002377605.1 Gammaproteobacteria bacterium UBA3498
TTTTTCAAGCAAATTAATCTTTTAACTAGTCCGGTTGCAAATTTTAAAGATTAAATCTAAATTGAGGTACTCGTAGGAGGTAAATTACATGAGTAACGATACAGAGAATAAATGCCCAGTAATGCATGGAGGTTTGACTAGTAATAGTACTAGTGGCACGTCAAATCGAGACTGGTGGCCAAATCAATTAAATTTAAACATTCTTCATCAACATGATCAAAAATCTAACCCAATGGATGAAGATTTTGATTATCGAGAAGAGTTTAAAAAACTCGATTATGAAGCTTTAAAAAAAGATCTAAATGATCTAATGACAGATTCACAAGATTGGTGGCCTGCAGACTATGGGCATTACGGTCCTTTTTTTATTCGTATGACCTGGCATGCAGCAGGTACATATAGGACAGGCGATGGCCGTGGCGGCGGAGGCACAGGTGCGCAACGGTTTGCTCCATTAAATAGCTGGCCAGATAACGGTAACTTAGATAAGGCTCGGAGACTTCTTTGGCCTGTTAAGCAGAAGTACGGTAATAAAATTAGTTGGGCTGATTTAATAATTCTAGCGGGTAATGTCGCTATCGAATCAATGGGTGGTAAAACCTTTGGTTTTGGCGGAGGGCGACCAGATATTTGGGCTCCAGAGGAAGACATTTACTGGGGAGCTGAAGAAGAATGGTTAGGTAATAAACGTTACACAGGCGAACGAGACCTTAAAAACCCGCTTGCGGCGGTACAGATGGGGTTAATTTATGTTAACCCAGAAGGCCCAGATGGAGTTCCAGATCCCCTTGCAAGCGGAAAGGATATTCGTGAAACATTTGGGCGCATGGCGATGAATGATGAGGAAACAGTTGCACTAGTTGCTGGCGGTCATACCTTTGGTAAAGCTCATGGTGCTGGGGATGCTGATCTCGTTGGGGTCGAACCAGAAGGAGCTCCTCTTGAACAAATGGGATTTGGTTGGAAGAGTGCGCATGCGTCAGGCTATGGAAGAGATACCATCACAAGTGGTTTAGATGGAGCTTGGACTGCTAATCCTACTCAATGGGACAATGGGTATTTCGATCTATTATTTGGCTACGAATGGGAGCTGGTTAAAAGTCCTGCAGGTGCTAACCAATGGCATGCTATTAACCCAAAAGATGAAGATCTTGCTCCAGACGCAGAAGATGCATCAAAACGAGTCCCGACCTTTATGACAACGGCGGATATGGCCCTTCGTGAAGATCCAATCTACAGAGAAATTTCTAAACGTTTTCATGAGAATCCAGACGAATTTGCAGATGCTTTCGCTCAAGCGTGGTTTAAACTGCTTCATCGTGATATGGGACCGATTAGCCGTTACATGGGGCCTGAAGTTCCTGAAGAAGAGCTTATTTGGCAGGATCCCATTCCAGCAGGCAATAACAACTATGATGTAGATGCCGTTAAATCTCGCATCTCTGAAAGTGGATTAACTATTCAAGAAATGGTTGAAACGGCTTGGGCTAGTGCCTCAACATTCCGTGGCTCAGATATGCGCGGAGGTGCTAATGGTGCTCGAATTCGTCTGGCACCGCAGAAAGATTGGGAAGCCAACAAACCAGAGCAGCTTAGCCGCGTCTTGGGCGTTATAGAAGGAATAGCGACTGACACAGGAGCGTCCATTGCAGATGCAATTGTTCTTGCCGGCAATGTTGGTATTGAGAAAGCAACCGGAGCAAATGTTCCATTTATTCCCGGACGCGGTGATGCCTCACAAGAGCAAACAGATGCAGAGTCATTTGACGTTCTAGAACCGGTTGCTGATGGTTTCCGCAATTATCAAAAGGGCGAATTTTCAGTAAGCCCAGAAGAGATGATGCTTGATAAAGCCCAATTATTAGGGCTAACAGCATCAGAAATGACAGTTTTAGTAGGAGGCCTGAGAGGATTAGGTATCAGTTCTAATGGTCATGGTATCTTCACTGATACACAAGATAAATTAACCAACGACTTTTTTGTTAATCTGCTCGATATGAGCGTAACTTGGGAAGCCATAGGTAGTAATACCTACGAGGCAACGAATCGCTCTACAGGCGAAAAAGTTAGAACAGCGTCAAGAGTAGATCTTGTATTTGGATCTAATTCTCAGCTTCGAGCTATCTGTGAAGTTTATGGAGCTGATGATTCAAAAGATAAATTTGAGAAAGATTTTATTGCAGCCTGGAATAAAGTAATGAACCTAGACCGCTTTGACATTTCTTAACTTTCTTTTTAATTAAACCTTATAAATACGCTTAAGGGTATTGGCTCGGATAATCTGAAATCTCCAAGCCAATACTCTTTTGTTTATAACTTTGAATGGCCTCCATCACAAAATGGCTTTGTCGACGAGTGCTTGCACCCACAGAAGTAAACCGTTTTGGTATCTTCCGCTTCATATTTGACTGGAACAAATGTTGAACCTTTATGCGAGCCATCGCAAAAAGGTTGATTGGCGCTTTTGCCACAAGCGCACCAATAGTAGGATGAGCCACTTTCGACTTCTATCGCATATGGTGATTTTTGAACAATTATTGCTTCCATTATTTTTCCCCGCTAGTTTCGAAGTGTAGAAACTTATCAAGAACCAATGTTTCACCTAAAATGAAGAGCCAGCAAACGAAATTTTCATGCATAACTAAAATTGTTATATCGCATGAAAAAGAGGTGTAAGGGTGCCGGTTTTTGTATTTTTATAACAACCCAGAAATTTTAGACGCTTTGTAGGCTCAGATTTGAAAATTAGACAATTAATAGTAGCGGCTAAACAGAGAAATCAATTAGCTTCACAGATCTTTGAAGTAGTTGACCTAGAAATAACTTTTTACGATCCTGGGATTATCCATTTCGGTATAGAGCTAGGTGAGTACTTATGAAGTTTTGCCATCATTGTGCTGCGCCATTGGTAGTTCGAGTTCCTGAAGGCGATGACAAACCTCGCCATTGCTGCGATGAATGCGACGTTGTTTTTTATCAAAATCCTAAGAACGTGGTCGGAACCTTAACTATACATGATGGAAAGGTTTTGCTCTGTAAGCGAGCCATTCAACCGAGAGCTGGAAAGTGGACTTTACCCGCTGGCTACATGGAAAATGGAGAATCCAGTCTCAATGGCGC
>DFQD01000193.1:0-5862 GCA_002377605.1 Gammaproteobacteria bacterium UBA3498
TCCAAGACCGCCATTGGATCAAGAACGCTTCGATCATTGGTGGACATTTCGCGTGACTTCACGGATTTAGCCTTTCCAAGCCTTAAGCAAAAAGCCATTCATGACTTCATTCGTTGAGAGAATTTGTTTTGCAATAGCTGTTATTGCCGTACTTTTTTCATTTTTGCCTTACCCATCAGCTTTAGCACAACACGATGAAGAACTGGAAGAAATAGTTGTCACTTCTACTCGAACACGCCGTAGTTTTGAAGATCAACCAACTCGAGTTGAAGTCCTAGGTGGTGAAGAAATAAATGAAAAGGCCAATATGAAGCCTGGTGACATCCGTATGTTATTAAATGAAAGTACGGGTATTTATGTTCAACAAACTTCTGCCACTAGTTTTAACTCCAGTATTCGCATTCAGGGGCTTGATGGTAAATATACCCAGATATTGCAAGATGGAATGCCTCTCTACGGAGGTTATTCCGGGGGTTTGAGTTTATTGCAGATCGCACCATTAGATTTACAGCAAGTAGAAGTAATTAAAGGATCTAATTCGACGCTCTTTGGCGGCGGTGCGATTGCTGGATTGGTAAACCTGGTAACACGGGCTCCAGGTGAGGAGCCAGAAAACTCCTTTTTAGTCAATCTCACTTCAGCGGATGGAATAGACACCAGTGGGTTTTTTTCGCGACGGATTGGAAATCAAAACCTAACAGTATTCACTTCTTATAATTCTAATGATGCTTATGACCCTGCAGATAATGGTTTTAGTGCGATACCGGAATTTGAGAGATGGACATTTAAACCCAGGTTTTTTTTTAAAGGTGCCAATAGTGAAAGTGTATTTGGATTTAGTGTTATTACGGAAGATCGATTGGGTGGCAATCTAAATCACATTGAAGGAAGAAGATTACACCCAACTTATTTTGAAGGCAGTGATACAACTCGAATTTCAACTCAATTTGAACACATTAAACAATTAAGTTCGGGAAGAGAATTTGTATTGCGCAATAGTGTGAGTCGTTTTGACCGGGAACTAAAAATTCCAATGTTCAGTTTTGCTGGAACTCAAACTTCGAGTTTTTCTGAGATGCATATTCTCGGAACGAATGAGAACGTTGACTGGGTGTTAGGTGTTAATTTGTTGACTGAAGATTTTGAGCAAGATAATCCATTGCTCGGTCTGGCTCACGATTTTAGCGGTTATACGACGGGTATTTTCGCTCAATTAACCATGCCAATATCAAGTCGCTGGATGTTGGAAAGTGGGTTAAGGCTAGACCATACTTCTGCATACGGCACCTTTGTGCTCCCACGTGTAGCCTTAATGTACAAGATTTCCGAAGATTCCACTCTTCGTATCGGTGGTGGGCTCGGATACAAAGAACCAACCTTATTTACGCAAGAATCGGATGCGCTACATTTTCTAAATATTTTGCCTCTAGATGAGGGTCGGCTTGATGCCGAGCAATCTGCAGGATTTAATATTGATATAAACCAGTCTTTTGATTTCGCCAATGGAATGTCGCTTAATCTGAATGCATTGGTTTTCTATACTCGAGTAAATGATCCGCTGCAGTTAGAAGCCATGACTCAAGGTCAGTATATTTTCTCTCAGCCGCAGGATTATCTCGATTCTAAAGGAGCAGAAATAAATGCCGCTTGGTTTTGGAATGATTTTAAATTGTTCCTTGGTTATACCCATACTGATGTTGAAGAGCATGGGTTGGATGGAGTTAGCGAAAGTACCCTAATTCCCGAAGATCGAGTAAATGCAGTATTCGTTTACGAGCGAGAAGATGATTTTCGAATAGGTTTAGAGGCTTATTATTTTGGGCGGCAAGCTTTAACTAATGGATCCACGGGCCGGGACTATTGGATTTTTGGTTTAATGATGGAAAAAGTTTACTCTGAGGATTACTCATTATTTCTTAACTTTGAAAACTTTACTGACATTCGCCAGACTAGATACGAACAGATATATACAGGTTCATTACTGAATCCTATTTTTAATGACATCTTTGCGCCTTTAGACGGGTTTGTCATTAATGGAGGGATCAAGATTCGAATTTAGAATAAATGATTTGGTTATTGTTTGTGTGTTATCACAATTCAATCCAGCGGGAATTCATTTTCGAGAGTGGTGCTTAAGGGTGGAGTCGATAATGCCTTATCTCACTGGCTTTCAGCACTATAAAGCAGTTATTTGTATCTCCGGTTGTATCAGTAGTTTTACTTGTACCTTATTAAGGATAAAAGAAGGTTCTATCAATGGAGTTGTAGTGGAAGCCCTTGGTACTTCCACAAGAATTCAGATTTCACCACTAACTTGTAGTTTAATTAGCTAACCTAGTCGAAACCCACTGTATTTTTACTCTGACCCCATTTATTAGTTTTTAAAATTTTCTCGCCAGAGCTCTTACAGTTTAGAAGATGCTTGTCAGTGTCCTCAAGGTCGCACCCGTACATACTTCCTAAGTGTTCGCTCGTTAAGATGAGGGTTGGGGACGGGCTCTCCTCCGTAAATGTTGCCTTCGCGATCGACGGTGACGAACTCCGCTCCGTTCCCCGGTAGAATGTTAGGATCCGCCCATGGGAAGCGAATGAACTCTTTCACCCATCCTGTCTCGGCTTCGCCGATGCGAATTCCCATTTCATATCCTGGGTTCTGTACGTTGTCAGATTCGGAGTCCGCGACGTAGATCCGTCCCTCGTTGTCAAAGGCTATTCCGCTCGGGCGCCCGAACTGGGTCCAAGTGGTAGAGTGGTTGCCCTCTTGGTCGAAGATCTGAATTCGGCTGTTGCTGCGATCTCCCACAAACACTCGACCATCTGGATCAATGGCGATGGCGTGCAGGGCACGGAACTGTCCCGGGGCATAGCCAGTCTCTCCCCAAGACATAAGGAATTCGCCACGGCTGTTGTACTTCACCACTCGGTTGTTTCCGTTTGCGTTGTGGCCGTCCGCTATGAATATGTCACCGTTAGACGCGATTGCCACATCACTAGGGGAAGTGAAGTGGTTCGGGCCGTCTCCCTGTTCTCCAGGGGTGCCAAGTGTCATGAGTACTTCGCCAGTAGAGCTAAACTTGATGACGTGATGACCTCGACCGTCGCCCGCCGGAATATTGTTATCACTCACGGCGTCAGTCACCCAGACGTTGCCGTCGGAGTCAACGTCAATTCCATGCGGCCAGATAAACATTCCGCTGCCGAAGGACTCGACTACATTGCCGTCGGGATCGAACTTCAAGATGGGATCTAAGTCTGAATCAGCGCACTCCGAACCGAAAAGATCAGGACCGGCATCGCAGCGGATAACGGCCCAGACATGGCGCCCGTCGGGGTCGACCTTCGCTTTGCCGACTGCTCCCATCACCCTTCCTCCCGGCAGTTTTGCCCACCCTTCGACGATCGCATACGGATTCGTGGAGTTCTGCGCAACAGATTGCAGCGGCACAAACAAAGAAGCAAGTGCGAGCAGAGCGGCTACGGATACGATTTGATTGCGGAAAGACATGGAGCACCTCGATGCGTTTTGAGTTAATTTTTGAGTGTTAAGTAGAACAAAAGCTATGTCAATTGGCAATTGTAGTAGCAGTCCTTCAGCTATAATGGTTTCTTGATGCGCTAATTGTTAAAGATATCGAGCGGGAGTACGGCTGTTACTCCGACGTTTGGAGAATCTACCAGTTGGCTAATTCTAAGGTCTACAGCGACACTTGCGATTACATACGCTTGGTTGCGCGTGTATCCATAAGTCCTAACTATGTAATCAATAATGCCATCGATAGCATTTCTTGCCGCAAGATTTATATCGTTGGATAAATTGCTCAAGCCCGCAACTACATCTGAATTTAAATATTGCATATCCGGAGGAACTTCGCCTGGTTCTTTTACCGGAATGCCAGTGACGGCATAAAACCTTCGAGAAGGAATTTCCAATAACTGAGAAGAGCCTTCATAGTGTGGGCCTCGCGAAAGATCTCGTCCGTCCCTAATCACTTCAGTGGTCGCCCAAACGTTAGCAGACATTTCAATCGCTGTTCCAGAAACTTCACCATCCCCTTGAGCATAGTGAAGATCACCGATGGTTAGTCCACAACCCTCCACAAAACAGGGTAGATATATTGAAACCCCAGCCTGCAAATAGCGAATATCCATGTTGCCGCCGTGTTCCCTTGGCGGAATTGTGCGTAAGCATTCGTTAGGTGCGGATCCATTTGTGCCACATACTTCAGCTGGAGATGCTCCATCTGGTGAAGGCAGGAAAACCTGTCCGCCTGCATTCGCTAGTGCCTGCTCTCGCTCCAGCATTACTCGTAATTGATTAGGGCCAGGCAGAGTAGAGACTACGCCGGGGAAACTTGAATTTGGAATACGTATTCCTGGAATATCGTCGCTTTCGGCATATTCTCGATTGAGCCGCCAAATCGTTAAAAATTGACCTTCAACTAAATCGGGAACAAAACCTCCGTCGCCACCATAGGTATAAGCATATTTGCCTGGATCTATATTCAATAAGGTGACTTTGAGTACATCGCCTATTTCAGCGCCTTCAATGTGCACGGGCCCAGCCATAGGATGCACAGCACCGAAGTTGTTGCTCGAATTTTCGGGCTCATTAGTTTGAGCCGAGACTGTCCCTAACCAGTCGCCACTATCGCGAGTCCGAAATAATATTGTTTGGCCAGGTTTGGCTCTCGCGGCCATTGGGATGTCGGGATGAAGACGATTTACACAGCCAGGGTCTTCAATACAGCTATTACCTTCGCCTCCAACTATAACCACATCATTATCAGCTGCATGTGTAATGCTGGCCAAGCCGAGGTAAATTATGATGGTAAAGATTTTTTTCATAAATGATGCCTTTTTCTAACCGCCTAACAAATGTTCTGGGACATCTATTCCTTTTTCTTCATAATAGCGAAGAGCCCCTCGATGAAGAGGAACGGGCATTCCCTTTAGGGCGTTTTCCAATATCATTGATTTTGTCGCATTGTGAATTTCCTGAAGTGCTGCAAGATTCTCCCATAATAGCTTCGTAAGGTTATAAACGATTTCTTCTGGAACATCATCTCGTGTCACTAAGACGTTGGCGCTTGCGGCAGTTCTGACAGTTTTATCTTGAGTTGGGTATGTGCCTGGAGCTAGGTCATAAAAATTCCAAATAGGATATTCCCAATTTATGGCATTTAATTCTTCTTGGTTGATACTAAGGATTGTAAGTTCTTCGCCAAGAAGAGCATGTGCTCGGGTTAATGCGGCCATAGGCGGTCCGCCTGGTGCATTGAGCCCAACTATGTTCCCGTCCTGAAGCGCATCGGCAGAGGGGCCGTAGCCTAAATAAGCCACCGACAGATTTTGTTGGTAATCAATACCTAGCGCATCAAAAATATAGAAGCCAGTAATCTCGGCACCTGAGTTTCTCATACCAATAGAAACTCGTTCACCGTTCAGTCGCGAGTAATCGGTAAAAGATCCCTCAGTGACGAGATCAGAGCGTAAAAGAAGATGCTCAACATTAGGCCAAAGAGCAGTGACACCACGGACATGGGTTTGAGGGTTTTGAATTGGTCCTTCACCGGCATAGGACCAAGCGGCAAAAATCGATAGCATGGTTGCGAATTGAGCCTGATTATCTCGCAGAAGTTTTACATTCTCGAGTGAACCGGCGGAGCTGATGGCAGTTAATGCAAAGTTTGCTTCCTCGCGGGCTGATACTATTGTCGCTAGCGCTACACCTACCGGATAGTAGGTCGCGCTTGTAGTTCCTGTAGTGAGGACATATGTCTGGCGTTGCCCAACCCGTTCAGAACAAGAACTAAGCAGCAAACAAACTATAAGTAGAGTGAGTCGAGTCACGTTCTTATTACT
>DFQD01000193.1:6180-12332 GCA_002377605.1 Gammaproteobacteria bacterium UBA3498
GTTCTTATTACTTCTAAAAAGTTAGTCAATTAATGCGCCATAAACAAGAGAGTGCAATTCTCCACGTAACGCTCCTGTGCCGCGCACGCCCATATGCTGAGTCATCGCCACGACAACAATGTTCTCAGTAGGATCTATCCAAAAGTTGGTCGCGGCTGCACCTGCCCAATAAAAATTTCCTTCGGATGTTGTGTAACTGACTCCTGATGGAATTTCTATGGTAGCGAAACCAAGGCCGAAACCTAAGGCCGGACTGAAAGTTTCATGTTGTTGTGGGGTCAAGTGATTTTGTGCCATGTATTCAACCGTTTTGCGACCGATAATTCGTTCACCACCCAATTCGCCACCATTAAGCATTGCTTGGGCAAATCGCCAATAGTCTTCTGCCGTGGAAACCAGACCAATACTGCCTCCTTTGTATTCGTGATTCATGGTGTAATTATTAACTGACCAGTCTTCCACTAAAACACCACCAAATGGACTTCCGTTTTCGGAGTTTATAGCCACTAGCTCTCCGTCTTTCATCCAATGAATTGGTGATAACCGGCCGGCGTTATCAGATGTCACCACATAGCCTGTGTCATCCATTCCTAGTGGGTCGAACATGCGTCGTTCGAGATAATCATCTGCTTCCATGCCCGAAATGATTTCCACTAGTCGTAGAGCAATATCAGGACCGATACTGTATCGATAGGACGAACCGGGCTGATTCATCAATGGTACTTTAGATAAAGCAGTCATCATTTCTTCCAGAGAAGTTTCTGGCCGGAAGATACCTGAGCCGACAAAAAGATCATCGTATTCACTACGCCCTAGCCCGTGGGAAAAGCCAGCGGTATGTCGGAGCACATCTTGGATGGTGGGTTCTCTCTCCATTGCTACAGTTTCATCGAGTGGTCCGCTTGGATCTCTAAGCACTCGAAGACCTGCAAACTCCGGAATAAATTTAGAGAGAGGGTCGTTTAATTGAAACAGGCCATCCTGATACAGCATCATCAATGCTGTTGACGCGATGGGCTTTGTCATGGAATAGATGCGAAAGAGCGAGTCAGTTTCCATTGGGACACGTTGTTCAACATTCTGATATCCCACTGCGCTTAAATGGGCGATCTTCCCGTTCCTAGCAACCAAAGTTACGATTCCCGCTATTTCACCTCTATCAACCCTGCCTTGGAAATAACTTTCTATTTTTCCTAGTTGCTCAGACGAGAAACCGACTTCCTCGGGATCAACAAATGTCAATTCACTTTGTGCTGAAGTTATCGTCAGCCAGAAAAGCGAAATGAAGATAAATAAGTTTGTTAATAATTTCTTGATCATTATTATTTCCTCAAAATATTCTTTGAATTTATCAATAAGCCAATGAATAAGCTTCTCTGCGTGGATCTGCAGCTGCAGTAATTACGCCCGTGTCTGGGTTGTAATGAATCATTTGCGCACCACCAAAAGTTGCAGTCCAGCCATCGATCAAGTTTAGATCATGGCCGAGTGCACTAAGATCAGCCAACACGTCTACATTAACGCGATTCTCAATTGCTACATTGAGCCCGCCTGATGATCGAAAGCGCGGCGCCTCTATTGCTTGTTGTGGTGTCATATCAAACAGCAGCATGTTGTGCACAATCTGTAATAAGGATTGTGTTTGGCTATCTCCTCCAGGTGTTCCTAGAGCAAACGCGAAATCTCCGTTCGGATAAAGAGCCATCATCGGTGATAGGGTGTGATAAGGCCGCTTGCCTGGTGCAACTTCATTAGGGTGGCCGGTTTCCAGAGAGAACAAAGCGCCGCGGTTATGCAAGAGAATGCCGGTTTCAGATTCCAGTAATCCTGAGCCGAAGCCAGCAAAATTACTCTGTATCCAACTTACTGCATTACCCCACTGATCGATGGCAGTGATGTAGACAGTATCTCCAGAGTCATCTCGGTCCTTATCGCTTCCGGAAAATATTTCATCACCAAATCCAGGTCCAATTTCTATTGCTGCTTGATAAGGATCAACAAGCCCGGCTCGTTCTCTTAGATAGTCTGCATCTAGCAATGCGTCAACCGGGACATCTGCCATATCCATGTCAGCGACCCAGCGATTGCGATCCGCGAACGCTAATTTCTTTAATTCGATTAGAGTATGGAGATACTCGGCGCTATTGTGACCCATCGACTGCACTGGATGCGATTTAGACATTTCCATTAGTGCTAACTGTGTTACACCTTGTGTATTGGGGGGCATAACAAGCATCGTATGGCCTAAGTAATGACCGCTTACTGCATCGACCCAAGTGGAAGTATGATTGGAAAAATCGTTTTCTCTTAGGTGTCCATCTAGTTCGGTTATGTATGCGGCAAGTTGTTTTCCTATAGGTCCCTGGTAGAAACCTTCTTTTCCTTCGTTTGCAACTACTTCTAAAGAATTAGCTAACTTTTCATTGATTAACAAACTACCGACTGGTGGTGGTGCTCCATTTGGCAAATAGAGATTGCGTCCATCTTGATTGAGATTGCCGCCTTGTTCTTCGAAATCCATAGCCAGGCGAGTGGAAACGGCAAAACCATCTCGTGCATATTCGATTGCCGGTTTGAGTAAGTAAGCAAAATCCATTGAGCCAAAGCGTTCGTGAGCATCAACCCATCCTGCCACGGCACCGGGTACGCTGACAGACAATGGGCCACTTCCCGGAATACGTTCTACCCCCGCCGATGTGAAGAATTCCGGAGTAGCTAATGATCCAGCTCGCCCACTGGCATTAAGTGCGGTTACTTCTTTGGATTCGCCGTCGTAAAAAATTCCAAATGCATCACCGCCAATGCCATTCATATGAGGGCGAACAACCGCCAGAACGCCTGCCATGGCAATAATGGCATCTGTCGCATTTCCGCCTTCCTGCAAAATGCGCAGTCCGGTTTGGGCTGCCAGCGGATGACCAGCGGATACTGCGCCGGTTAACCCTGTGATATCCGGCCGGTTCTGCAGCGCATAAGTGGTGGTAATAAAATCAGGTGAAGCCGCAGGGCTTGGAGCCCCAATCTCCTCCGTAATCTGCGGAGCACAAGACGCAAATACGAAAATAGCTAGTGTGGTAAAGATTTTTAGTTTCATTGTTCTTTTATCCTTCTAGAGCAGCCATTGTAACTAAACTAGTTTGCACTCTGGGGAAAAATTAGTCCTTCTGAAGTCATTTTTTGTTTATTCTTCTATATATAACGTTATGAGGAAACGATGCCTATCTCTAATACAGCGGTCTTAGCGGTACTAACTGCTCTCAGCCTCAATGCTTGCGTCAGTCGCAATCTGACTCAACCAGGAATAGTGCATACTGAATTTCTATTTGAGAGTGCGTCTTTTCCTAGTGTTCATGCTTCCACCTTAATAGAAACTGATTCTGGACTGATTGCAGCATGGTTTGGTGGTACCGCAGAAGGGAATAATGACGTGGGAATCTGGTTATCACGTCAGATAGATGGTGAATGGACGACATCGGTAGAAGTTGCCACTGGAGAGCAAACCAATGGAATTAGATATCCAACCTGGAATCCAGTGTTATTCGCGAGCGGAGACGATGAAGTTAGTTTGTATTACAAGGTCGGACCTAGCCCAAGAGAGTGGTGGGGATCCGTAATTAAATCTGGAGATGATGGTCTTAATTGGAGCTCTCCAGAAAGATTACCTGATGGAATACTCGGACCAATCAAAAACAAACCAGTTCGTTTATCCGATGGAACTATAATTAGTTCCAGTAGCACCGAAACCAATAGCCGCCCGAGTAATTGGCGTATTCATTTTGAGCTCTCTGCTGATAATGGTGAAAACTGGAACATAGTTCGACCCGCTCCCGTCAATTCAGATTCAGAAATTCATGCCATACAACCAAGCATTCTTATTCATACCGATGGTCGTTTGCAGGCATTGGGCAGAACGAGATCTGATTACGTTTTTCAAACCTGGTCTGATGACAAAGGGTTAAGTTGGAGCCCAGTAACTCTCACTTCATTGCCGAATCCAAGTGCTGGCACTGATGCCTTAACACTGAGTGATGGGCGTCATCTTATCGTCTACAATCACACACTCGATGGGCGTTCTCCTTTGAATGTTGCGGTATCTGATGATGGCGAGAAGTGGCATGCGGCGCTAGTTCTGGAAAATGAAAGAGGAGAATACTCTTATCCAGCCGTGATTCAAACTTCCGATGGTCTCGTGCATATTACCTACACCTGGCGTCGCGAGTTTATTAAACATGTTGTAGTCAATCCAAATGAGTTGAACTTAACTCCAATATCTAGTTGGGATTAACTGCCTGCTCGACTAGAGAGATGTCCTATGAATTTGAAAAGGGCTCTTTTGGCAATAACTTCAAGTCGTTTACTTTTGCTTTCCTTTTCCTAATTAAAACCATCCCTAAAGATTGTTCTTATCCGGCTATAATTTTCCGGCATATCCCGAACATTATTCTCATCAGCGTAAGCTTCATAGTCAGCTATCATTTCAGAAAACAATTCAGGTCTCTCTTCCACTAGATCTTTGGTCTCACCAGGATCGTTCTTGATGTCAAATAAATGCCAATCGGTTTCATTTTGGCTTATTTTGTTGATCACCAGTTTATAGTCGCCTTTAAACAAAGCGCTGTTACCACCTAGCTCGTAGCCGATGGGATCATCGGCGCTGTGAATTTGTTCAGAGTTGCCGGCAAGAAAACTTGAAAAGTCGCTGCCAACAATTTGTTCAACATCGTTTTGATTCCAGGTTCCGCCATGATCCTCAATATCAACCAATCCCAAAATTGTTGGAGCAAGATCGGTTACAAATACGAACTCATCGGTAAACTCATTTGCTCTTTCAACACCTGGGCCAGACATAACTAGTGGAACTCTCAATCCTCCTTCGTTTGCGTGAAACTTATAATAGGTCAAAGGAGAAGCTGCAATCGTTGCATTGCTCGGGCCAATTGCATTAAAAGAGCCCCGTTCTCCCAACGTGTTGTAATCTGCGTTGTACCCGACCCTATTAAACCATTCAGCGAGAATTGAGCCTCCCTCAGGATTAATTAAATTGGATCCTTCGGCACCGTTATCAGAGGTAAAAATAAAAATCGTGTTGTCGTATTCTTCAATACTTTCGAGATAAGACAAGAGACGGCCGATATGCATGTCCATGTTATCAACCATGCCGGCATACACTTCCATGCGCCGGGCATGATGACGTTTTTGTTCATCAGTTAAGCTATCCCAATTTAGCGTTCCCGGTGTAACTTGCATGTCGATTCCTGGCGGAATCACACCCGCTTCAATTGCAGCAACTCGTCTCTGCTCGCGCATAACAGTCCATCCTTGGTCATAGACACCTGTATACCTGTCTGAATACTCTCGCGGCGCTTGCACTGGCATGTGCACTGCTTGAAACGGAATATAAGCAAAGAAGGGATTATCATCGCCTTCATTTGAAGCGATAAATTCAATGGTCTTATCGATGAAATACTCTGAAGAATAAAAATCATCAGGCAGGTTATGGGGAGCACCATCTGCATACCAATTTGCCTGATCGTAAATCGGTAAATAGGCTCGTTGTTCCCAGTTATCTGCTCCAGTATCTGCCATTGCGATGGTGCGATCGAATCCTCTCGCCGAAGGAAGCAAATCAGGTGTATGGCCTAAATGCCATTTACCAGTCACATAGGTGTGGTAGTCACTGGCTTGTAACATGCTCGCCAGGGTTACAACATTGTGGCTTAAAACTCCTTGATAGTTTTCATAAACAGTCATTTCTGCAGGCAATGCTTCAGGGATGTTAGGCACACCATTTCTGTGACTATCGACGCCAGTTAGTAACATCGCACGGGCAGGGGCACAACTGCCTGCGGTATGATAGTTAGTAAAAGAAATTCCTTCTTGGGCAAGTCTGGCTATATTGGGAGTATTTATTTCGCTGCCAAATGGAGAGATATCTGTATAACCGAGATCATCGGCGAGTATCAATACGATATTTGGCCGTTTCAAGCTGTTGTCAAAATTTTGTTGGGCGAGAATTGAGCTCGGAGTTGTTGAGTTCAGGAGATATAGCAAAATGATGCACAATAGTTGTTTCAATCGCATAATTCTTCCTTACTTCTGCTTAGATTAGCCGATATCCGGCTGCTCTATTTTGGTTTTCTATTTCTATCATA
>DFQD01000037.1 GCA_002377605.1 Gammaproteobacteria bacterium UBA3498
AGTCGCGCGAAATACATTATATTTTCCGCGATTCGACCTTCGATCGGTACTTGAACCATTAAGACGCTTCAGCGAGTTCCGCTTTTACTTGTTCCAGGATTTGCGCGGCTTCACTGCCGCGAATCTTGGCAATATCATCCTGATATTTAAGAAGTGTTCCGAGGGTGTTATCGATAGCTTCACTATCCAGGGTCACTTTGTCTAATTGAGTGAGAGCATCGGCCCAATCGAGTGTTTCTGCAACACCAGGTAATTTAAATAAGTCTTCGTCGCGGAGTTTTTGTACGAAAGCAACAAGCTGCGAACTTAGCTCTTTATCTATTCCAGGTAATTTTGCGTTGACAATTTCGAGCTCACGCGCTGCACTTGGATAGTCCACCCAATGATAGAGACAGCGACGTTTTAGTGCATCATGAATTTCACGAGTTCGATTAGAAGTGATGATTACTATGGGCGGCTCTTCTGCTTTAACCGTTCCTATTTCCGGAATTGTAATCTGAAAATCCGATAACACTTCTAATAGAAACGCCTCGAACGGCTCGTCAGTACGATCCAATTCATCTATTAAAAGTACTGGCGGCCCTGCATCATCGGATTTAAGCGCCTGCATCAATGGTCTTTCGATAAGAAACTCTTCTGAGAAAACGTTTTCAGAGAGACTTTCTTTATCAACCGAACCATCCGCTTCTGAAAGCCGAATCTCAATCATCTGCCGAGAGTAATTCCACTCGTATACAGCGGAAGCAACGTCCAAACCTTCATAGCATTGCAAACGAACCAGTTTCCTACCCAATGCCAAAGAAAGAACTTTTGCTATCTCTGTCTTACCGACACCTGCCTCTCCTTCAAGAAAAAGAGGTTTGCCCATCTTCAAAGATAAAAACAGGGTGGTCGCTAATGAACGATCGGCAATGTAATCCGAATTGCTCAGCAGCGCCAGTACGCCATCAATATTTGCAGGTGTAGCAGTCCTCATTTTTTATGAGCATGCCTCCACCGCACGCTTGGTCATGACCTTAACCAGATGTGCGCGGTACTCAGCACTGGCATGAATGTCGGAGTTCATTTTTTCAACGGGAATTTCAACCTCATCTACAGCTTCGGCCGCAAAATTGCCATTAAGGGCTTTTTCCAAACGTAAGCCACGATGTGCGCAAGCAGTTGCGCCGGTTACCCCTACTTTCACGATATCACCTGACTTGGCAACGAATACACCAACGATGGCATAGCGCGAGGCAGGGTTTTCGAATTTCATATAGGCAGAGGCTTCTGCTTTCGGAAACAAAACTGCAGTTATTACTTCGTCGTCTTCTAAAGCTGTTTCAAACATGCCAGTGAAAAACTCATCACCGGAGATTTCACGCTTGTTGGTTTTGATAGTTGCACCCAATCCGATAACTGCAGCCGGATAATCAGCAGCAGGATCGTTATTAGCAATAGATCCTCCGATGGTTCCGCGATTACGCACCGCCGGATCACCAATATTGCCAGCCAGATTCGCAAGAGCGGGAATTGTTCCCTGAACATCACTTGACGCTGCTACTTCGGCATGGGTAGTCATTGCACCGATCGTTACTGTATCTCCGTCAACACTTATTCCTTTTAGTTCATCAATACCACCCAAATCAATCACATCGCTAGGACTGGCGAGGCGGTGTTTCATGGTTGGTAACATAGTTTGACCACCGGCAACGAATTTACCGTCATCTGCTTTTTTAATTGCATCAACCGCGTCAGCAACACTGGATACTTTTTGATAAGAAAAATTGTACATAACTCTCTCCTGACTCCTTAGCTAGTAGCTGTTTGTGCAGCACGCCACACATTTTCTGGAGTCGCTGGCATGTCTATATGTTTAATACCCAATGCATTACTGATCGCATTGATAACTGCAGGTGGTGCTCCAATGGCCCCTGCCTCTCCGCATCCTTTAACACCTAAGGGATTATGCGGAGGATTGGTTGGCGCATAGTCCACATCGAAACTAGGCACGTTGTCAGCGCGGGGCATGGCGTAATCCATATAAGAAGCAGTTATTAGTTGTCCGTCACTGTCGTATTGACAACCTTCTAAAAGTGCTTGGCCCACTCCATGAACGATGCCGCCATGGACTTGTCCTTCGACAATCATTGGATTAATTAACTTACCGAAATCATCGACGGCCGAATACTTAACGATCTCAACCACACCGGTATCAGGATCAACTTCTACTTCGCAGATATGTGTTCCTGCCGGAAAAGAAAAGTTCATTGGATCAAAGAATGCATTCTCATCAAAGCCTGGTTCCAAGCCTTCAGGATATGAATGAGGCACATACGCATTGAATGCCACTTCGGCGATATTCATTGTTTTGTCTGTTCCAGCTACAGTGAAATTGCCATCAGAAAACTCAATATCGCCTACCGCTGCCTCCAAAGCATGAGCAGCAATCTTCTTACCTTTTTCAATGAGTTTTTCACAAGCTTTAGCGATAGCAACTCCACCAACTGCAAGTGAACGAGAACCGTAAGTTCCCATGCCGAATTGCGTTTTCGAAGTATCACCATGAATCACTTCGATATTTTCAATTGGCACACCAAGCTGTTCGGTAACCAATTGCGCAAAAGTTGTTTCATGACCTTGCCCATGGGAATGGGTGCCCGTGAAAACTTGCACGTTACCCGTCGGATTAAACCGAACCTGTGCGCTTTCCCACAGGCCGACGCCAGCGCCAAGTTGGCCAACTGCAGCAGAAGGTGCGATACCACAAGCTTCTACATAAGAAGAAATACCAATACCGCGATACTTGCCTCGGGACTTCGCTTCTTCTGCTCTGCCGGCAAAGCCTTCATAATCTGCTAACGCCAACGCTTTGTCTAAAGCAGCGTTATAGTCACCTGAGTCATAGCACTGAACTACTGGTGTTTGATAAGGGAAAGCATCTACAGGAATGAAATTGCGACGGCGAATTTCAGCCGGATCCAATCCCATATCTTCAGCGCAAACATCCACTAAGCGCTCCAATAAAAAAGTAGCTTCCGGCCTGCCTGCGCCGCGGGCAGCGTCTACTGGAGCTGTATTGGTAAATACAGCTTTAACTTCAGAATATATTAAAGGTGTTGAGTATTGGCCTGCGAGCAAGAATGCATAGAGATAACTCGGCACCATGGTGGCAAAGGTAGACAGGTATGCTCCAAGATTTGCTGTGGTGTTAACCCGCATTGCCACAAACGTGCCGTTTTCATCCATCGCCATTTCGGCGTGGGCAACATGATCACGACCGTGAGCATCAGCTAAAAACGCTTCGGTCCTATCTGAAGTCCATTTAACCGGACGATTCACTTTGCGGCAGGCCCAGCCCACAACCAACTCTTCGGAGTACACGAAAATCTTTACGCCGAAACCCCCGCCAACATCCGGGCCAACTACTCGAAGTTTGTGCTCCGGTGCCAACTGATTAAATGCAGACATTACTAAACGATGCACGTGTGGGTTTTGTGTCGTTAAATGTAATGTAATTTCTTCAGTGCCTGAGTTGTATTCCCCGACAGCAGCGCGGGGTTCCATTGGATTCGTGACCATGCGATTGTTTACCAAATCCAGAGAAGAAACTTTGTGTGCGGATTCGAAAGCCGCATCAACAGCTGCTTTATCGCCGAACGGCCAGTTAAAACACTGATTATTCGGTGCAACCTCGTGAATTTGTTCTTGGCCGTCATCGGCCGCAGTTGCAGTGTCGGTTACAGCGGGGAGAATACCGTAATCCACTTCTACTTTTTCTGCCGCATCCTTTGCCTCGGTAAGAGTTTCAGCAATAACTACAGCCACATGGTCGCCAACATAATTAACTTTACCCTGCGCTAAAGCTGAATGAACCGGAGCTCGGTGTGGTTCCCCATCATCACTAGTCACACTGACGCCGCAAATCAATGGGCCAATGCCATCGGCAGCTAGGTCGTCGCCGGTTAGAACTGCAACAACTCCATCAGCCGCTAAAGCTGCAGAAGTATTGATATTATTGATAGTGGCATGAGCGTGAGGTGAACGCACAAAGTAGGCGTGGGTTTGGCCAACCACATTTAAATCGTCTGTATAGCTACCCTTCCCGGTAAGGAATCGGTGGTCTTCTTTTCGACGCACACTTGCGCCGACTCCGTTCTCAGCCATCTGCTAGCCCCCCATATTCTTGGCGCCAGCGTGAACAGCTTTCACAATATTGTGATAACCAGTACAGCGACAGATATTACCTTCTAATTCCTTACGCACTGTTGCTTCGTCAACATCGCTTCCGTTGCGGTTAACAATATCTATTGCACTCATCACCATACCCGGCGTACAAAAACCACACTGCAGGCCGTGGTTGTCTTTAAACGCTTGTTGCATGGGATGCAACTCACCATTATTAGCAAGTCCTTCGATTGTAGTTACGTCTCCACCATCAGCTTGGACAGCCAACATTGTGCAGGACTTAACCGAGACACCATTCACATGTACAACACAGGCTCCACATTGACTCGTGTCGCAACCCACATGGGTACCAGTTAGTCGTAACTGTTCTCGCAGGAATTCAACGAGCAGTGTGCGGTCTTCCACCTCACCACTTTTGGGCTCTCCGTTGACATTCATTGAAACGGTTTGCATGGTCTATCTCCCTTCATTTTCTGGGCACGTAAAATGCCTCTACTTCTTTCTTATAACTTGATTAACTCAAGTAGGCTGGTCAGTTTCAGAGATTGGCAGTCAGAGGTCAAGCGGAATCATTATCACTCAGCAAATCATTAAAATTACCGAAAAATTCATCGGCCATTTTCTTCGCAGTACCATCGATTAATCTCGCCCCGAGCTGAGCGAGCTTACCACCAACATTGGCCTGAACATTGTAGGCAAGAATTGTGTCAGTTCCATCCTCAGCTAGGTAGACTTTGGCAGAACCTTTGGCAAATCCCGCAACGCCCCCCTGCCCTTCTCCCATGATGATATAGCCATTGGGGGCATCGATGTCAGTCAGTTCTACATTAAATTTGAATTTAGCCTTTACCGGCCCGACCTTAGCAGTAATTTTTGCTTCGAATTTATTTTCTTCCACTGCTTCAAAGCTCTCACAGCCTGGCATGGCTTGTTTAAGAATTTCCGTGTTATTTAGCGCAGCCCAGACTGCATCTCGTGAAGCAATGATTCGCT
>DFQD01000132.1:0-3973 GCA_002377605.1 Gammaproteobacteria bacterium UBA3498
GTGGCATTCGGACGATTCCAAGATTTCCTAAGCAATTTGGTTAAGCGCCAGCGCGGACTCTTTTTTGCCAATAGCGAAGAGGCCTCTATAGATGAGCTGCTAGAGAAGCTCATGGGAACGGTAGGAGAAGTATCTGCGATAGTTACAGCTAGGCAAGTATTAGATCATTATTCTGAGCTCGATGATGGGCAAAAACTAGAGTTCTTCAAAAATCTTGAACAAAATTTCAATGCAAACCAGGCAATGGTGAAGTTGGCATTCGATTCTTACCATTCTGATCCATCGAGTACTAATTTAAATAAGCTATCAAAAGCAGCCGAACCACAGCGTCACGAGTTACTGCGCCGACTAAATTCAACCCCCGATGCAACTCATGATCTGGTAGGAATGAGGGCTGATTTACTAAAGTATTTGAGAGGGAATTCTGAGCTCAAGTCAGTCGACGAAGATTTCGTACGTTTGTTTTCTTCCTGGTTTGGCCGAGGTTTTTTGGTTTTACAAACAATCAATTGGTCAACGTCCGCTGCAATTCTTGAGCGTATCATTCGTTATGAGGCAGTACATGAAATTAAAGACTGGGATGACTTGCGGAGCCGCATTGATCCGCCGAATAGACGATGCTTTGCTTTCTTTCACCCTGCATTGGTTGATGAGCCGCTGATATTTGTCGAAGTGGCACTTACGAAAGAAATACCCAGTTCAATCAATTCAATTCTTGAAGATAAAGGTATAGGTGTTATTGATTCGTCTGAATACAACACTGCTACTTTTTATGGTATCAGTAACTGCCAGCCTGGGCTTAAAAATATTTCCTTTGGCAACTTCTTGATTAAACAGGTCGTACAGGAATTACAGAGTGAGTTTCCATCAATAAAAACATTCGTAACCTTGTCACCCATCCCTGGTTTTCAAAAATGGCTGGATACTTCTTACGAAGAGGAATTACCGAAACTTACGGAGCTGAAAGAGCTGGTGAATCAACTAGCGAAGAACCCTGAATCTATTGATGAGCACTCCGAATATATACGCAAAGCTGTGTTCATTTATCTACTGCAAGCCAAGAAAGGAAGGCATCCCTCTGACCCCGTTGCCCGTTTCCATCTCGGAAACGGGGCATCTATACACCAGCTCAATACCTCAGCCGATTTAAGCGAAAAAGCTCTTAATCAATCTCGTGGAACTATGGTGAATTATCTCTATGATCTAAAAAATATTGAGGCTAACCACGAGCGTTATGCTACGGAAGGGGATATCGAATTCAACGACAAACTTAAATCTCTATTGATAAAAGGTTAGATATTCTTTCCGGTTACTCCCGAAATTCCATCAAACAGATTGGAATCGAGTATTTCTAGGCTCGAATATTAATGGTTGGTATTTTAGGTCATTGCTGGAGGCCGAGTGGTATAGGGTATCTGTTGCAATCTGCCAATTGACCGATACTGATGATAAGGAAAGCTTTGAAATTAATCGGAAAGAGTATTCCCAAGATGCGACAAATCATTTTATGTAAGCCAAGACTAAAAATTAGCCTTGGCGCGAAAGGCGGTAAGAGCAGTATATTACTGAGATAGTATGTGCTTTCGCGAAGAAGGCGGGATTCTCTAGAAGAAAATTGTGGTTGGGTCTTTGCAAGGCCCATGCTTAAATAAATCTGTTACAATTCGCTCCCTTTTTTGATTAAGATATTCGAATGCAATCGAGCAGCGACAATCAATCTCTATGTGGGATTAGAGAGGCTTTCACTGGCGATGAGTTAAATGCTCTTTGTAAACGGATTATTGCGTCGGGAATTCTTGGTCGCTCAAAACATTACTCCGCACTTTTGGAATATATAGTCAAATGCTCTGTTGCGGGAAAAACACCGAAGGAAATTGAGTTAGCCGTTGAGGTATTAAATAGGGGGGAGAACTTTGATGCCTCTATTGACTCAACAGTTAGAGTGTATGTTCATCAGTTGCGGAAAAAATTAGATAGCTACTATAAAAGTTATGAATTAGACGCGGCCTATAGAATAGTTATCCCTAAAGGGCAATACACGATAGCAGCTGAAAAAAGAAAAGCTTATATTTTTGCTACTTCACAAGAATCAGTTCGAGGCTTTGCGCCCGGCCTTAGTAATAAATTGCTAGTTACTGCGGTAGTCTTATTATTAGTAAATCTGATCTATATGATCTCAAGTAATCAAGACAATTCACTGCAAGCATCTCAAGTTGTTGCTGAGCATCCAGTTTGGAATAGAATATTGCAAGATGACCAACCTATATTACTTGTTGTTGGCGATTACTATATTTTTGGTGAGCTAAATGCCAATGGAAATATTGCGCGGATGGTGCGCGAGTTTAATGTTAATTCCCGTAATGATTTAGAAGATCTGCAATTCACAGATTTTGAGAGGGCGGAAAACTATCTTGATCTCGATTTAAGCTACATGCCAGAAGGCAGCGCATTTGCGTTAGCCCGCATTGTTCCGATTCTTGAAGAAAGCGGAAAGTCTGTAAACATTACTATGATGTCTGATTTAACCACTGCTGATATTCGCGAGAACCACATTGTCTATATTGGTTATATCTCTGCATTAGAAAAACTTACTGATATGGCTTTTGCCGGATCAGGGTTGCAAATTGGCCGTAGCTATGACGAATTATTAAACACTAAAACTGAGGAATATTACACTAGCGATGCCGGTTTGCCTGAAGAAGGAGAGCCGTTTAAAGACTACGGAATGTTTTCTACTTTTCGAGCTAGTATTGATACTCAGGTGGTTTTGATTTCTGGAATGAGAGATGCAGGTTTGATGCACACTGCGCAAGCCCTATCTGATTCAGTCGCATTAGATGACCTAATAGTCTCTATAGATAATGATACAGATGAAGCGTTGGCGAGCTTTGAGGCGCTGTTCGAAGTGTTTGGGGTTGATCGGTTAAATTTCGATGCCAATATTGTGTATGCTGAATTACTAGATGCCAGTCAAATCTGGACTGCACCACAGCCGCTACAGTTAAATTAGAAGTAAAAAGCTCTTGCTTTCAATTTAAAGAAAGTGATTACGTAATTCAATTTGCTAATTGTTAATCGATAATTTAGTGAATGCGATTCGCTTTTACTGCGCGGAGTCGGGCTCTTACAGCAAGCTGCTTAGCCTTGCCTTCTCCATATTTATTGATAGAGAAATAGGCATTTTTTTGCTTACGCCGTGTGCCTCTACCTTCTTGCCAGGTTGCGACCCAACTATGATCTTTTGCTGAGTAACTTACACCGATTTCCCCAGAACTATTTAGTGGAGATATTTTCCTCGGGCTGTATTTGGCATAAGGCCAGCTAGATCCATAGATCTTCTTACCCTCTCGATCGCGTTTTTTCTTTGCAGCATCAATCGCCTTTTTCTTGCCACCATACTTTTTAAACGGGAAAGATTGCTGAAAACTCTTTCCGTCGTATTTAATACGTACCCAGGCACAATTGGTTCCTCGGGATTGAATAATGCTGATGTGATGAAGCGAGCTGAGCTTTTTCAAAAGAACCTCTCTGTTGTTTTATGTAGGCGCTAGGTTAGGTTTGGCTCGATCTGATTTTATTGTTATGACTGTTATAGAAAACTGTGAGCCACTCTTCAATGAAAAAGTGCAAAAACTCGCTCATAGTTTATGAGGAAAATCATTACGTAAGATAACTAGTGTACACCCTAAATCAATGGCCCGCCAAATTAGGTATTGTCTAATTAGATTAAGCGTGAGCAGCCATGTGTTGGATCACTCCAGGCTTGCGGCTTTCCACGTGGGAGATGCTGTACTTGTAGTTTTTGGCGCTAGGATCGATATCCATAGCTTCATCGATGGCCGCTGCAAGATCAGCCTGGGCAGCCTGCTCAGTCAAGTAAGGGCCTGAAATTTTAACTTGTAGAGTAGGCTCGTTTGGAGCAGTCGCTACGATATAGAAATTCTTTACATTCACTTCTTTTTTACCATTACCC
>DFQD01000132.1:4399-16662 GCA_002377605.1 Gammaproteobacteria bacterium UBA3498
GAATTCACAATTTACTTCCCTTGACTCATTCTCCAAAATCGCCATGATTCAAACATTAAGCTTAGCTTAATTTTAATAAATTCAATTATTTATGGTCTTAATCATATTCTTGCTCGAGCTCCCTTTTTCCAGAGGTTTTAACTGAGTTTTGCAGTTTTTTGCTAGGGAGGGTACGCCAGATAGTGAGAATTGGGTTCGACTACTTCGGAAATTCATGCGTAGTGCAATTGGTTGTCATAAAATATGCTTTTGGCGGGTCATATGTGAGCCGCTTCAATTTTAAGAAGAAATGATAATGCTAGATACACGCCCTCTACTGCTGCAAACAGACTTCCCTGCAATCAATCGGACTGTTTTAGAAACACTTCAGGTAAATCTTGGCTACAAGTGCAATCTCAGTTGCACTCATTGTCATGTAAATGCTGGTCCAACTCGAATAGAGCAAATGGACCGACAAACTGTAGACTTAGTTCTGGAATATATTCACAAGCATCCGATAAAGACTCTCGATCTTACTGGGGGCGCTCCAGAGATTAACGTTAACTTCAAATACTTGGTTCAAGAAGCGCGCAGTACCGGTATGGAAGTTATCGATCGTTGTAATCTTACTATTTTAGAAGAGCCAGGATATGAAGACATCGCTGTATTTTTAGCCGGGCAAGGCGTAACGGTAACAGCTTCACTCCCATGCTACATGGAGCAAAATGTTGAAAAGCAGCGAGGAAAGAATGTTTACTGGGAAAGCATTTCAGCTTTAAAGAGATTAAACGCGCTTGGGTATGGGAGCGATCAGGACAAAAAACTTAATCTTGTATTTAATCCTGAGGGATTAAATCTTCCTCCAGCACAATCCGGATTAGAAGAAGATTACAGGCGAGAACTAGAAGCCGATCATGGAATAGTTTTCAATCGGCTATTTACTATAACGAATATGCCCATTAGTCGGTTCGGCGGCATGTTGTTAGCAAAAGGTCTTTATCAGGAATATATGACGATATTGCGAGACGGTTTCTGCAAAGAAAATCTCGATAACGTAATGTGCCGTAATTTGATGAGTATTGATTATCTAGGCTATACCTATGATTGCGACTTCAATCAAATGCTAAAGATGTCTTTATTTGTAAATGGAAAATCTAAAACTCATCTCTCAGAAATTCTTGAAATGGATTTAACGGGTAACCCCATTGCTGTTGGTGAGCATTGCTTTGGCTGTACCGCCGGACAGGGGAGCAGTTGCGGTGGCGCGCTGGAAAATTAGACTTTCTTAACTAGTGAAAAAACTATCCATTATTATTCCTGTTCTTAATGAGCAAAAGTGTATCGTTGCTCGCCTAAATGCGCTCCAGAAATTAAGAGAAGCTAAATGTGAAATTGTGCTTGTTGACGGCGGTTCTGATGATCAAACTGTTGATCTCGCAATCCCTCTGGTCGATAAGTTTGTTCACAGTTCACCGGGCAGAGCTGTACAAATGAATCGAGGAGCAGAGTTAGCTACCGGCAATATTTTTTTATTCCTTCACATTGATACCGTCTTGCCTAAAAGTGCTAACGAACTAATAGCTAACTTGATAGCAGAGAGATCTTCAGTATGGGGATGGTTCGATCTCCAGTTCGATAATTCGTCATTATTATTCAAGTTAATTAGCGGGAGCATGAATATTCGCGCTGCATTTACACAGGTTTGTACTGGAGATCAAACGATGTTTATCACACGCAGTTTATTTGAAAGTATTCAAGGCTTTCCGGAAATTCCACTTATGGAAGATGTAGCTATAAGTAAACTATTGCGGCGTAATTCAAAACCAAAGAGAGTCTCTACGAAAGTAACAACCTCAATAAGAAGATGGGAACAAAACGGAGTAATCAAAACAGTCCTCTTCATGTGGTGGTTGCGATTGCTCTATTTCATTGGAACAAGCCCAATAGAACTTGCTCGACGTTATTACCCCAATTTTGTTAAACAGTGTGATAAAGCTGATTCACCAGTGCCCTCTGAGGCGACTTTTCGCTATCCGAATGCGCGAATCTTGCTATTTGCCAGAGCGCCATTTCTGGGGCAGGTGAAGACTCGGCTCGAACCACTACTGGGGAGTGAGAAGAGCCTCGAATTGCATCGGGCAATGAGTCTGAGAATTGCTGGGTTACTTTCATCAATCAAGCTCGCTCCTTGGCAGCTCTGGGTTTCTGCAGACGAATCTAATGAGTTTTTCTTAAGCATTTGTAATAGAGAAGATATTCATCTTCAAATAGGTAGTAGTCTAGGTGAAAAAATAGCCGGATCTATGCAGGAAGCACTATTAAAGCCAGGAGTGAATGGGGTCATTGTTATCGGATCCGATTGTCCCGGCTTCGACGAGGCTTATCTGGAATCTGCCATTAAGCAGCTCTATGAATGTCATGACATAGTGCTTGGTCCTGCAGAAGATGGTGGGTATGTTCTAATCGGAATGAAAGCTCCTAATCCAACAGTGTTTAAGGGAGTCGAATGGGGCACAGATCGAGTGTTGGAGCAAACCATTACTAATATAGATTCATTAAACCTTAGCTATGTCTTGCTCGAACCTTTGTGGGATGTGGATAGGCCTGAAGATCTGGATAGATTGCAGAATTTAGATCCGCCTTTTCGATAGAAGGCGCTTAATTTTGGATTAGGTTAAGTAACTTGAGGTAATCCAGTATTAGGAGTTCAAAGATGATTCTAAGTCAATTATTTCGCTCGCCAGTCGTTCAGAATCTATTTTATATTCGTTAGCTATTATGCGATTGTGCAATTCGACTACACGTGCAGCATCAATGTTGGGGAGCTGTTCAATTCGCGATTCAAGAGAACTCATATCGATCGCCTGAGAATTCAATGCAACAGTATCCTTAGAGATAGCCGTCTGGTTACTTTTCTCTGAACGAGGCTTTCTGCTCAAGCTCGAAACCACGCCGTTTTTTGCCTTCCTGTTCTCAGGTGGAATATGGGTTGAATTTGGATCTATCTTCTTCACTTCTACAATACTTCCTTCACGTTCAATCACATCTATTTATTTGCATTGTTTTGAGCCCTACTATGCAATTCATCCTTGGGTTTTGCATAAGTTGTTACACTCTAGCTGCTCAGCTTTGGGCTATTCTGAAGCATAACTAAGCTGGCCCAACGGCGATGGGTCTAAACTATAACGACTAGAAATTCGATATCTTTAAGTTGGTTTAATGCAAAACTACGGTTATTTTTACAAAGCTAACTTATGGCATAAATTTGGTTTAATTATACTCTATAATATGTTGTTATAATTAGATATTTAATCTTATTCTAGAAATGAGTAATCTAAACTCTCAAGTTTGGGCTACTATTTATAACATTGGTCGTCTAGCTGATTTTACTGGCTTGAAGAGTCTCTCTCTGCTGCTACAATGTCCAGATGTGAAGCTCTAAAAGGATTCGCAAGACAGCCTTATGTTGTGGACAAATTCCAATTTTCGCAGCGAACTGACAGTGCCATTCGAATCTTTAGAACTCTGCCTTTAATCTCTCAAAGGAACTAGATAGTAACAAGATGGTTGAAGAGCCCAGAATATTACTTATCGATAATAATGAGCGTTCTCGCCATGATCTCGAAACAGTCCTCTCTTTTTTGGGTGAAGAAACCATAAGTGCCACTTCTTGCAACTGGCGCTCTCTAACTGTTGAATCAATTGATCAATCAGCACAGATTGCTGTTGCAATCATTGGAGTCTGCGATCTTATTTCGTTGGAACAACTTCTTGAAGATATTCATCAGTGGGAACCGGGAACGCCATTTGTGTTAGTAGGCGAGCACGAGATTCCCGAGTTCTTGGATTCGAAGCTATTAACTCGTATAACTGCAACTCTTGAATCTAACTTAAGCTACCAGCCATTATTAGACGCTTTGCATAAAGCCAAACTATTTCATGAGCATTACAACCGCTTAAGAGATTTTGAGGGAATTAAAGATTACAACATGTTTCGCAGTCTGGTTGGAAAGAGCGCAGCCATAAAGCGGGTGCGTAACATGATGGGAAAAGTAGCGAATACCGAAGTTAGTGTTCTGATCACTGGAGAATCTGGGACTGGAAAGGAAGTTGTTGCGAGAAACCTGCACTTAAATTCTGCGCGTGCAGACAAACCTTTTGTGCCAATAAACTGTGGGGCTATACCTCGCGAGTTGCTAGAAAGTGAGTTATTTGGCCATGAGAAAGGTGCATTCACTGGTGCAATTTCATCTCGTGTTGGTCGATTTGAATTAGCAAACGGCGGCACGTTATTTCTCGATGAGATTGGTGATATGCCCCTAAATATGCAAGTAAAGTTACTCCGCGTTTTGCAGGAGCGAAGTTTTGAGCGGGTCGGCGGCGTTAAGACTATTCAAACTGATGTGCGAATTCTTGCAGCAACCCATAAAGACCTAGAGAAAATGATAGAAGAAGGTGACTTTCGCCAAGATCTCTACTACCGGATTAATGTTTTTCCAATCGAAATGCCTTCATTGCGGGAAAGAGCAGAAGACGTTCCACTCTTGTTAAATGAATTGATAACAATAATGGAAGCGGAGAATCGCGGATCAGTTAGATTTAATTCCGGTGCAATTTCATCCCTTTGCCAACATTCTTGGTTGGGTAATGTGCGTGAGCTTGCAAATTTGCTGGAAAGAATGGCTATTCTTTATCCCCATGGCATCGTAGGAATAAATGATCTGCCGGAAAAATATCGTCATCTAAGCGAACCAGAAATTAGTAAAGTAATTGTGCAGGAAGAAAAGGGCGGATCGGTAGTTAGCCTAGGTGATACTTCAGTTTTTTCATCAGATGAAACAAACCAAGAATCTTTATTACCTCTACACGGACTAGATTTGAAAGAATACCTAGCCAAGTTAGAAAAAGATCTAATTGAGCAAGCGTTGGACGATAGCAGTGGTGTTGTGGCGCGGGCCGCAGATCGTTTACATATTCGACGAACCACCTTGGTGGAAAAGATGCGCAAATTCAATTTGCAGAAAAAGCAGAATGATGAGGCTGCGGCAACAGAGAAAATTGAAAAGAAAGGCGAGGAAGATAGTAAGGTAGGCGCGACTGGAGTTTCAGCTAATCGAGCGGCTTCCGCCTAATCATTTTAATTTAACGGCACCATTGCCGTTCCTTCCACAGTTCCTTCATTCAATTCTAAGACGATAGTTAGACCTGAATCAGTTTGTTCCATCCGGATCAGAACGAATTGCCAATCATTTGCCAGCCAAAATACGGTAGATCTGCCCTCGTCATTCCGAACCCGTTCTACTGCAGTGGCGTTAAAAGCGCCGAGTGGAGTATTAATAACTTCTTCATTTATTGCCCGATAGCGGTAAGTTTCTATTTCATCTTCATCGATAACAGGGAACTCCAGAATAGGAGTCCCGTTTATTAATGCCTGTTGCAATGCAGCCTGATGGCTTAACTGGTCAAACGTGCTGCTGCTTAGCTCAATCCTCCAGCTTTTTTCATTCTCTACACTTATGGCGACCAAAGCGCCCCAGTTGTAGTTAATAGTTTGAGTTTCCTGAGCAAGCCCGGTTTGCTGGTAACTATAAATTGTTGGTCTAAGTTGATTGTCCGTAATTTCAAAGATGCTGTTTTGTTCTATTCTGGTAACGAGGTGACCACCTAAGCTTGCTTCCAATGTGTTATTTAAATGTAGGGTCTGATCGTCTTGTAAAATTAAAGAGCGGTTCGCTTTTGCGGTTATACCATTAGCGTTGGCTTGATAATCCAACGAGTATTGGGGGGGAGTTTGCGCCTCGCTAAAACTTACTAAAACAAGTGTGAGGATACAAATAATAGCTCTACTGGAAGTGGACATTAACACCGGTATCGGGGAGTTCTTCGTGGTCTAGAATGACTTTGCCTGCTTTCATGTGTAGGCGCCCGCTGGCAAACCAACTTACTACTTTAGGATAGACAATATGTTCTTTTTCTAATACCCGAGCGGCTAACGCTTCTGCGGTGTCATCTTTTAGAATAGGGACACTCTCTTGGGCAATTACAGGTCCACCATCTAGGTCTGCGGTGACAAAATGCACCGAGACTCCATGTTCTTTATCTCCGGCATCGATAGCGCGTTGATGGGTATTAGTACCCGGATAGTTAGGTAATAGAGAAGGATGGATATTCAATATTCGACCTTCAAATCTGTTTACAAAGTCGACACCAAGTATGCGCATAAACCCTGCGAGCACTATCAGATCGGGGTTAATTTCTTCGATGGCGTTTCCCAATGCTTGATCGAATTTATCTCTAGAGGCGAAACTCTTATGGTCGATGGTTAAGGTATGAATGTTATCCTGTTTCGCTCTTTGTAATCCAAAGACCTCAGGCCTATTCGATATCACTGCACTGATTTTGTAACCAGAAGACTGACTGGCGTCAATCAATGCCTGGAGGTTGGTGCCGGCACCAGAGATTAATACGACGATATGACAGTGTGTTTGTTCCACATTACTACCAACTAGACTAACGTAACTGCCTCTTCATCTTTGTTGCGTTCAATAATTTTGCCAATTAGTACAGCAGACTCTGAATTCCTGTTGAGGATAGCTAGTGCTTTTTCTGTATCGGTTGCTGCGATGCAAACCAACATGCCAATGCCACAGTTAAAGGTTCTATGCATTTCGGAATCCACCACATTTCCCTTTTCTTGCAGCCAATCAAAGATCGCGGGACGATTCCAGCTCGCTAATTCAATGTGTGCCCGCGCATTTGCTGGAAGCACTCTGGGTATGTTTTCTATTAATCCGCCACCGGTAATGTGAGCTAGCGCATTAATTTGTACCAATTCAGATAATTCCTGTAAGGTTTTAACATAAATTGTGGTTGGAGCAAGCAAGGTCTCACCTAGAGTGCTGTCTGCAAACCCCGCAGACAAATTAGCATTACTCACTTCGAGTATTTTCCGAATTAGCGAATAACCGTTAGAGTGAGCGCCTGAAGATTTAAGCCCGATTAGCGCATCGCCAATAGAGACTCTGGATTGATCAATGATTTCCGATTTTTCTACAACGCCAACGGCAAAGCCCGCAACATCATAATCTTCACCGGAATACATTCCTGGCATTTCTGCCGTTTCACCTCCAATTAGCGCACAACCGGCCAATTCACAGCCAGCACCGATGCCCGAAACCACTGACTTTGCTGTGGCAACGTTTAATCCGCCTGTTGCGTAATAGTCAAGAAAAAATAACGGCTCGGCACCGCAAACTATAAGGTCATTAACGCACATAGCGACCAAATCAATACCAATTGTGTCGTGCTTATTCATAAGCATGGCAAGTTTGAGCTTGGTGCCCACACCATCGGTGGCTGAGACTAATACTGGCTCTTTATATTTAGTTGGAATTTCGCAGAGGGCACCAAAGCCGCCCAGCTCCGATATAACTTCTCTGCGGAGAGTTCGTTTGGTAACGTCTTTTATTTTATCAACTAGGGCGTTACCTGCGTCTATATCAACACCTGCATCCCGATAGCTTAATGATTCGATAGAATTCGAATCTTTCGGGTCGTCTTGGTTGATCATGGGTTGATTCTGCCTGCTTCTAATTCAGCAATTAAAACAGGCGTGAAGTGTAGCAAGAAGCGGATTACTAGTCAGTGACTATCTTTGTACAGGTCTTTATTTATGCGACTTCTCAAGAATTGCAGTAAAATCCACCTATGCAAGAAACTTCTTTCAGTCGCGTATCAACAATTCTGCAGATTTTGGTGTTATTTCTGCTCTGGTTTCCAGTTGCTTCAGCGTTACAAGTAACAGGCCTTTATGATCACCAGGTTGCAGTCAATAACGAAAGTGACGCCGAGAGAAACCGGGCTTTTCGTGAAGCGCTGGAAGCTGTCATCTTAAAAGTAACAGGCGAATATAGATGGCTCGAACATCCGCGCATAGAGGAAGCATTAGGCAACGCGCAGAGCTATGTCGAGGCCATTAGCTACAGTAGCGAAGCGGTGGAACTTCCTCAGCGACCGAATTTTGCGGCAAGTACTCAGCCATTAGCTGCTCCGACAATGGAACAGCGATTTATTGAAGTTAATTTTGCGGATACTCTGATCAACGAATTATTAGCAAATGCCAATATTCCTGTGTGGGATACCAATCGACCTAGTGTGCTCGTGTGGATGGTGCTCCAAAACACTGTTGGGGAGCGTACCATGTTGACCTCTGATACTAATGCGCAAATCGTAAACTATATACAGAGTTTTGCCTCAGAGAGAGCGATACCTATTATCTTTCCAGTACTTGATTTCGAAGATCGTCAAAATTTATCAGAAGATATTGTTTGGGCTTTAGAAGAAGAAGCCATTATTGGTGCGAGTGAACGGTATGGTGCTGACAGTATACTTACTGGTCGGTTGCACTTTACCGCCAGCGGCGAACTAGTCGGCCTCTGGCAATTTATTTTCCAGGGGCAGGCAGATGTATTTGATGGCTTCGATGAAGATCTCGAGGCTTACCTTCATGCACCTTTGGATCGAGTTACGAATCAATTGGCCAGTTATTTTGCTCTGGTTCCGGAAGCGACAACTAAGCAAGTAGTGCGACTCAGAGTGGAAGGAGTGAGTAATCTTAGTGAATACTCGGCCTTATTAAGCTATGTGAGCGGTCTTGGACTGGTAGATACTCTAAGTATGGCAGCACTGGAGGGCGAGAGCTTGGAATTGGAGCTTGGTTTAGTAGGAGACTCTGATCAACTATTCGAATTAATTGCGCTTGATCGGGATCTTATACCGATTCAAAGTTCCCAGGATGGATCCCGTAGCGTGTTGCATTATCGTTGGACACGGTAGCTTATGAACAATGAATCTCCAATCCAGCTTACCCTTGGCATTAAATTAGATGACGATGCAAAATTCGAAAATTTTTATACAACTGATATTAATCAACCATTATTCAATGAATTGCAGGGTGATTTCGCAATGCTTTATGTTTGGGGGGCGTCAGGAACTGGATGCTCCCATTTGTTGCAGTCTGTTTGTCATAAGACAGCTACCAAGGAAACTCCTGCGATCTATATCCCTATGGCGGAACTGGGGAGCTACTCCCCGGTGATCCTGGAAGGTTTAACTAGTTTAAATGTCATATGCATAGACGATGTTCAATCCATCGCTGGTAACTCTGAATGGGAAAACGCGTTTTTTAATTTTTTTAACGAAGCGAAAGAAGCTGGGACACGACTCTTGTTTTCCGCCGATTGTTCCCCACAGGAGCTTTCTATCATATTAAAGGATTTACTTTCGCGTTTGCAGTCGATTCCCGTATTTAAGTTAGAAGCAATGAGCGATAAACAGTCAATCGAAGCATTAAAATTTAGAGCAGATCAGAGAGGAATGGAGCTAAATGATGCAACAGCTGATTTTATTTATCGCAGATCGAACCGCAGTATCGATCAGCTTATGGAATTACTAAACAAACTGGATCGGGTTTCTATGGTTAAAAAACGCCGACTCACTATTCCTTTAGTTAAAGAAACCATGAATTGGTAGCTAGCTCATTTTTCTGCTTGTTGATTTTTGATAACTAAAAAGAGCGAGCAAAACAGCCCAACACAAAGCGCAATTTCAATTAATCCCAGGAGTCTCCTCTCTTCGACAAAAGCTACTAACACGCCGTGTACGAAATAGAGCAAGACGATAAACACCAGCCAGATGTTGGCTCGCATTATATTTAGATGAAGTCCAGGGCCGAATATCAACAATGGGGCTATCTGGATAAGCCAAATTAATAATGTGGCAAAATTTGGCGAAGGCAGGGCCTGATAGGAAATAAAAGCGAAAAAGATAATTAAACCATAGAAACAGAATAATGCGCTCAAGCGATAACTTGAGAGAGCCGCTTTTTCATTTTTTTCCTTTGCGTCCACTTCTCAGGAGAGTTTCGCGCTTAAGCTTGCAATGCGTTTACCTAGTGCAATACAAAGCACACTTTCATGATCACTAATATTCAGTTTGTCGTCAGTGCCTGCGAGATGGCTTGCGCCGTATGGAGTCCCTCCGGTTCGTGTGTTATTTAGTGCACTTTCAGAGTAAGGGATACCGCAATAAATCATGCCATGGTGCAACATAGGGATAGCCATTGTGAGAAGAGTGGATTCTTGCCCCCCATGCAGGGATGCAGTTGAGGTAAAAACGCCTATGGGCTTATCGATTAACGAGCCTGATGCCCATATTGATCCAGTAGTATCGATAAAATATTTCAGAGGTGCAGCCATATTACCGAATCGAGTTGGACTCCCAAGAGCAAGGCCCTGGCAATTTCGCAGGTCATCTTCGCTGCAATAAATTGCACCGGACTCGGGAACTGGTGGCGCGGTTGCTTCAGTGTTAGGAGATACAGGAGGAACCGTTCTCACCCGCGCTTCTATATCTTGAATTTCTTCCACGCCGCGGGCTATTAGTTGCGCCATTTTTTCAGTAGTACCAGAGCGGCTGTAGTACAGTATCAATACATAGGGTAAAGACATGAGAATTATTCCTAATCGTCTAAAAGAGCAAGAACATTTTCAGGAGGCCTACCAACGATGGCTTGATCACCCTTTACTACTATAGGTCTTTCTATCAATTTTGGATGCTTACAGATGATGTCGAAGACTATGAGTTCACTCATGCTCTTATCATCTAAACCCAACTCACAATACTCAGGCTCACTGGTTCGAATGAGTTCGCGAATATCCATCCCGAGTTTTTGAAGCAAATCTTTTAGTTCCTCACTGGTTGGGGGGGATTCCAAATAGTGAATTATTTCAGGGTTTACATCATGTTCCTTGAGTAGCGTAAGCGTAGCTCGGGACTTCGAGCATCGGGGGTTATGATAGATTTTAATGGTATGCATAGGCTTTTCGGTATGATTAAACAATTGTCTACGGGTTTACCGTTTTGATGAGAAAATCTCCTAACTCCTCTTTTTTTATTCGCTGTTTTTGGTTACCGCTACGGGAAGTGTATTCCACGACTCCGTCGGCTAATGAGCGAGGAGAAATAACTACGCGATGTGGGATTCCAATTAGTTCCGACTCCGCAAACTTAACACCGGGGCTAGTCTTTTTATCTCGATCATCCAGCAACACTTCCATTCCCTTAGCGAGAACTTCTGCATAAATTTGTTCTGAATAATCTTTTACTTGATCCGACTTGTGGGCATCTATTTGTACAATGATGAGGTGGAAAGGGCAGATATTTTTTGGCCAGATAATTCCCTTATCGTCATGACTCTGCTCAATACATGCAGCTACGATTCGCGTAATACCGATTCCATAACAGCCCATAGGCATTACAATAGCTTTGCCTTTTTCGTCTAGTACTGTGGCATTAAGTGATGCGGTGTATTTCTTACCTAGCTGAAAAATATGTCCGACTTCTATACCCCGTTTTATAGAAAGCGTTCCTTTTCCGTCAGGGCTCAGATCACCTTCCTGTATTTTTCTAAGATCTGCTGTTTCACTGAATTTACAAGAATTTGACCAATTTAGATTAATAATATGCTTGCCTTCTTTGTTTGCTCCACAGGTAAAGTTTTTTAAATTAACAACGCTTTGGTCTGCTATCACACGTATAGATAATTCTTGGGGGCCGATACTACCGGGAGGACAGCCTATGGTCTTTTCGATCATGTCATCTTCAGCGAATCGCAACGGGTCAGAAATACCAGGTAATTTTTGTGCCTTTGCTTCATTTAGTTCTTGATCGCCTCGAATTAACAACGCAATTAATTCATCTGTTTGGCTTCCTTCTCTATCTGCTCCATACACCAAAAGAGTTTTAATCATGCGGGTGTGTTCGATGCCTAACAGTTTAGCAACTGCTTCGATGGTTTTAGCTCCCCCTGTATCAACTGTTTCGGGTTCCAGGATTTCTTCATCAGAATTTGTTAGGGCTAATCCGCCTTCAGCTAAATCGATGTTAGCGGCATAATCGCTTTCACTACTAAAAACGATTTCGTCTTCGCCGGCATCCGCCAGCACATGAAACTCGTGGGATGTGCTGCCGCCTATGTTACCTGAATCGGCAATTACTGGACGATAATCTAAGCCCAATCTAGAAAAGATATTGCAATAGGTTTGGTGCATTACTGCATAGGTCTGTTGTAAAGATTCATCATTGATATGGAATGAGTAGGCGTCTTTCATTATAAATTCACGAGAACGCATGATGCCAAAACGTGGCCTACGCTCATCGCGAAATTTGGTTTGTATTTGGTATAGGTTTGCTGGTAGTTGTTTGTAGCTACTGAATTCGCTGCG
>DFQD01000177.1 GCA_002377605.1 Gammaproteobacteria bacterium UBA3498
TACCCCGGCTACCAACTCGACTTCCTAATTCCTATTGAAGGTCAGCTTGAACAACTTCGCGTTCTTAAAACTCCTTTGGAAGGCTATTTGTTCACCCGTAATGGAAACGACTATCGCGTTGCCGAAATATTGAAAGAAGCGCAAATACACCAAGCCTTTAAAGTTGGTGAAATTTCCGACAGCCTATTTATGGCTGGTCAACGTGAACAGATCCCTGCCGTACACATCATGGAGATGGCAAACATCTTTGGAGGTGTAATCGATTTTATTCTCGATCCTCGAATAGGGGATCAATTCAGTATTCTTTACAACGAACAATTCCTGGAAGATCAGTTCATTGGTAATGGTCAAATTTTAGCGACTCGTTTTATAAATCAAGGTAGAGTTTTTACTGCTGTACGCTATATAAATGAAGAAGGCGAAGTTGGTTATTTCAATCCTGAGGGTGAAAGCATGCGCAAGGCGTTCTTGCGCAATCCGTTGGATGTGTTTCGCATCAGCTCAAATTATAACCCTCGTCGTCGTCATCCAATTTTGAACACTATTCGCGCTCATAGAGGAACGGACTACGCCGCCCCAAGGGGAACACCGATTCGTGCTACCGGCGATGGTCGAGTAACTCGTGCTTCACTATATGGATCCTTTGGCAATTTAGTAATCATTCAGCATTCTGGAGGATTCGAAACCAAATACGCGCACCTTTCTCGTTTTGCCAATGGAATTAGCCCGGGTGACAGAGTCCGCCAAGGTGAAGTCATTGGCTATGTTGGCGCGACTGGCGGCGCTACCGGGCCGCACCTTCATTATGAATTCCTAGTAAATGGTATTCACCAAAATCCTCGAACAGTCCTCGATAGACTGCCAAAGGCTGTGTCCATTGGGCCGGAAGAGATGGATCGGTTTCGTGAACAAACGGCTCCGCTACTACAGCAATTCGAAGAGTTAAATGATTCAAGACTGTTATCATTGAATCAGCAAAGGGCTGATTAAATTTACAATGTTAAAGAACGATCTATATATTGGGCTGATATCAGGTACCAGTGTTGATGGTGTGGACTGCGTATTAGTTTCCTTCACCGATGATAAGCCTGACCTAATAGCTTCCTATTTTGAAGAATCTTCAACGGAATTACGGGAACGTATTCTGACTCTGTGTGAAGGCACCACCTTTGAGCTGCACACGCTAGGAGAAACAGATGTTGCTGTCGGAAAGTGGTTTGCAACTGCTGTTAACAATCTTTTAGCGAGTGCGAAAGTAAAAGCAGCAAACATTCGAGCAATTGGCAGTCACGGGCAGACTATCTGGCACCAACCTACTGGAGATAATCCTTTTTCCCAGCAAATAGGTAATCCAAATATCATTGCACAACTTACTGGAATTACAACGGTTGCCGATTTTAGGCAAAGAGATATGGCTGTGGGTGGTCAAGGTGCGCCCCTTGCTCCTCTTTTACATCGCCAAGTTTTTCAAAGCCGTTCGGTAGATCGTGCAGTAATTAACATCGGTGGCATTGCAAACGTAACATTGCTACCCACCAATGGTGCTTGCCTGGCATTCGATAGTGGACCTGGCAACATGCTAATGGACTACTGGATTGGCAAACATCAAAAGAAACGCTTTGACAAAAACGGCGAATGGGCATCGACTGGTTCAGGTAATAAAGAGTTATTAGCGCGCTTTTTAAACGATTCCTATTTTGAATTATGCCCACCGAAAAGCACTGGCAGAGAATTATTTAGCGGACCTTGGCTCGAGCGAAAACTTGAAGAGTTTGGGCAACCCATTGAACCTGTGGATGTGCAAGCTACACTTATCGACTGCACTGTTGCATCAATAGTGAATGCTGTAAGTGGCTTATTTTCACCAGAAGAAATCTATGTCTGTGGTGGCGGCACACACAACGAAGTGCTTATGTCAAAACTAAAAAGTGCTATGTCTTACGCTAAAGTGTTCACAACAAGTCAACTGAGAATAGATCCAGACTGGGTGGAAGCAATTAGTTTTGCCTGGATGGCAAAGCAGACTATCGAAGGCAATAAGGTGGACACTTCAGCATTTACTGGCGCTAGTGAACCAGTGGTGCTTGGAGGCGTTTTTTCACTTTAATACTTTAAATTGAGAAAGAAGCTCCGCAACCGCAAGTTGTCGATGCCATTGGGTTATCTACTACGAAGCGAGAGCCTTCTAATCCCTCCAGGTAATCGATCTTCGCACCTACCAAGTATTGATAACTTAGTGGATCAACCAGAAGTTCAGCACCTTTGTTTTCGATTACGGTATCGTCCTCTTGAACATCTTCATCGAAGGTGAATCCGTATTGAAATCCTGAACAACCTCCTCCAGTCACGAATACGCGGAGTTTCAGATTGTCATTGCCTTCCTCCGCAATAAGGCTGTGGACCTTGTCGGCGGCATTGTCAGTAAAGGACATGATGACAGGTTCTGCGGTTTGTACTACTGACATAGAATTTCCAAGCTCTGCCTAGATATAGGGATGATTCCTTAAAAATAAAGCTACGTAATAACCAAGGAAAATACTCGGGTATTATAACCCGAGGCGGCTAATTTACATAATCGTTAAGCCTTACTCTTTCTCGAGGGATTTGCTGTCGAAAGAAAACTTTTTATTGTTATTAGAAAGCCGTTTTGTTTCCCCCTCGTTAGAGCCAATGAGCATGAGATGGCCATTCACTTCAGAACCCATAACCATTTCAATAAGTTTGTAGTACACGTTCCCAGCTACCACTGCTTTTGCTGCAAGTTCGATATGTTTTGTTGAACGCACATCTCCTTTCACTAGTCCGTTGATAATCACCGAAGGCACACAAATTTCTCCTTCGACCGAACCTTTTTCCAAAACTCTAATCAACGCAGAGGAATCATCTTCGGCGTAGATATTTCCCTTAATGCGACCTTCAATAATCAGTTCACCACTAAAATGGATATCACCGACAATCTCAGTCGTTCTTGAAACCAAACTATTTGTTGGCCCATTTAGTTCTTTAGTTTCTTCATTTTTACCAAACATTTATCTTCCTCCTCAAAAACTGCACTACTCGCCAACTATCCAGTCGAAATCTTGATCAAGTGTCTTTTCTATTGGTGCAGTTTCAACTGCGGCAATTTGTACACGTTCAGGCTCAAATCCTTCAGGCAAAGCCAGCTCGCCTTCTATATTTTGGAAATAACGAAAGCGTAAATTTATATCTAACTCATCTTGTTCAGCTGAAATATCTCGTAAAGGAATAATTACGAGTTCATCGTTTTGCCTTCCTACAATACTGACGTTTATATGTCCTAACAAGTAAGTATCGCCATCAGCATCTCGCTGTCTGACGACTAACTTGTAGTTAAAGATTCTTGGGTCGTTTGTTCTATCAATGTTTAAACGACTGATGATCAAACCAGTGTCTTCAATTTCTTCTGATACTACACCGCGATAGTAGACAACATCCTGTTCCAGCTGCGCCACACGGTCACGTAACCCACGAATTGTTTCTTGAACTTCTTTGTTCGCACGTTGATCCATCACACTGGAGCGATCCAGTATTGCTATTTGTCGATTTAAGTCCGAATTTTCCAATTGCATAGATTCCAGTTCGCGCTCTAATTCTGCGCGACCGACTTGTGTAGTTTCTTGGGTCAGTAACGTCTGGTAGTACGCATACGCAAATCCCCCCAAAGCACTAATAACTGCACAGGCAATAAGAGCAGCAGTAAAGAACATTCGCCATCCCGGTCGATAGGGAACGACTACCATTCTTTGTTGTTTACTACCTTTTACGACGCCAGGCATTCAATTAGCTCCACAATGAGTTCAGTCACCAAATTATCTGGGCAACAGCGCTTAATCAAGGCAGCAGCGCAATTCCTTCCAATCCTGCAGTCTCTTCCAGGCCAAACATTACGTTCATATTCTGTATTGCCTGTCCAGAGGCTCCTTTTACCAGATTATCTTCCGCTGACAGGACCACCACGGTATCAGTCTCGTCACGATAAGTGACTGATATTTCGCACCTATTCGAGCCTTTTACATTTCTGGTGGCAGGAAATTCGCCCACAGGCAAGACCTCCACAAAGGGCTCGTTAGAATACCGGTCCTCAAAAATTGATTGCAACTGTTCTTGTGTGACATTTCCCTCATTTTTTACCGGAGCATAGAGGGTCGCTAGGATACCTCGAACCATTGGCGCCAGGTGCGGAATAAAAGTCAAGCCTATTTGTGTACCTGCCGCCCTATCTAGACCCTGGCATATCTCGGGCTGATGACGATGGGCAGTTACACTATAGGCTTTCATTGATTCTGTCGCTTCGCAAAGTAAATAATCTTCTGCTGCTTTTCGGCCGGCTCCACTTACACCGGATTTTGCATCTGCAATTAAGCGTCTAGAATCGACTAGGTCACTTTCTAACAAAGGAAGAAAGCCAAGTTGAATCGCTGTCGGATAACAACCCGGCACTGCAATCAACTCTGCTGTTTTAATCTGTTCTCGATTTACTTCGGGAAGACCATAAACGGCATGAGGAATCAGTTCGGGACATGCGTGTTTAGTGTTGTACCACTGTTCCCAAAGAGTGACATCCTGAATTCTAAAATCAGCTGATAGATCTATAACTTTTACGCCTGCATCTAACAAAGGTGGAATTGAATACATAGCAACAGCATGTGGTGTTGCAAAAAATACCACGTCGCACTGCTTTAATTGATTATTCTCAGGTAAGCTAAATTCGAGATCAGTTCTGCCACGCAAATTCGGAAAGTACGCAGCCACGGACGTACCTACAAGCTCGCGCGAAGTCACTACAGAAAGCCTGACGTCTTTCCGTTGAGCAAGCAATCGCAATAACTCGATACCAGTGTATCCAGTAGCACCCACTATGCCGATGTTAATCAATAACAACTCCCAAAAATCCAGCCAAGAATCGGGGTGTGTATCTTAGTCGATCATCAGCAGAATGCAATAAATGTGTCCACTTCATCATTTAAAATCAATAGCTTAAGTGTATTTAGAGAGTAGCCAAGACATCAATCTGGAGCTGTGATAGCTTCTGATTTCCGTGAAAGGGGCAATCATGCTTTGGGTTAAGGCTTTCCACATAATTTTCATTGTCTGTTGGTTCAGTGGGCTTTTCTACTTGCCGCGCCTGTTTGTCTATCACTCCATGAGCAAAGATCAGATCAGTAAAGACCGATTCGTCATAATGGAGCGAAAACTCTTTTGGGGAATAATGACCCCTTCGGCAATTGCGGCGATCGTCTTTGGCGCTTGGTTACTAGTTGCGAATTGGTCCTACTTCATGGCCTGGTGGTGGATGCGTGTAAAACTTGGATTAGCAATATTACTAGTCGCTCATCATTTCTACTGTTGGTGGTACATGGTGAAACTAAGGGAAGATTCTAGTTTTAAAACTCATGTCTTCTTTCGCATCTTCAATGAAAT
>DFQD01000072.1 GCA_002377605.1 Gammaproteobacteria bacterium UBA3498
CGGGCTTTTCCAAGCGGATCTAACCCCTTGTCTCTCTCAAGTAACCGTATTTATTACGGCTATTGGATCGTTGTTGCTGGATTTGTTACCCAGTTTGTTGCGGTTGGGATAGCCATTTATGTAGTGGGATCTTTCATGATCCCAATGATAGAGGAATTCGGCTGGTCTAGAGCAGAGTTCACAGCTTCCCGTTCCATTGGTCAGATAGTTATGGCAATTACCGGTTTTACTATCGGTACTCATATCGATCGTTATGGTGGTCGGCCCTTTATTGTAGTTGGTGCATTCATACTTGCTGTTGCCACTTTCAGCTTGGGAAGTATTACCAATTTAGTTCAATGGTGGATTATCAATGGAGTAATTCTCACCATCGGCGCTGCCATGATTGGTAATCTTGTAATAAATGTAAGTCTCGGCAAATGGTTTGTAGAACGAAGAGGCAGGGCCGTTGCTATTGCCGGAATGGGAATATCACTTGGTGGGATAGTGCTACCGCCGATAGCTACCTGGCTTGTCGATATTTTTGGCTGGCGGGAATCCTGGCGAATTCTTGGTCTAGCAACTGCATTGGTTACATTACCAATGGCAGTTTTGGTGAGGAGAAGACCGGAAGATTATCGGTTACATCCGGATGGAAAATCCCTAGAGGAAATGGAGTCTGGCTACGGAGACGCGGCAAAAGCAGATTTCGAAAAATCCATGACCCGCGCACAAGCTATGCGCACCCCCAATTTTTATTTCTTGGTATTGGCATTTGGTCTCTTTCAAATTTCGATTACTACGATGTTAATTCAGACAATTCCCTTAATGACTGATGCTGGTTATTCAAGCTTTGTTGCTTCCACGATGATCTCAGTAGCTTCGATACCTGCATTTTTAAGTAAACCTTTCTGGGGAGATTTGATCGATAAATACGATCCCAAGAAGTTGGCAGCAATTGGCGCTGTAATTTCTGGTTTATCCGTAATCATGATCGTGCTTAGTGTGGCCTATCAATTTGATATGTTGGTGTATGCAGGCTTTTTGATAATGGGAATTGGATGGGGTGGATTACTTCCCTTGCAGGAAGTTATTTGGGCTGCAACTTTTGGCAGACGATATCTCGGATCTGTCCGGTCCACGGCAATGCCTTTTTCTTTTGGTATGTCTGCTCTTGGGCCAATTCTGGTAGCTTATTACTACGATGTTACTGGGAATTACGATTTAGCGCTTATCGCCATGGGTATTTGCAACCTGCTTTCGGCGCTTATGCTGTTCAAGAAAGATGAGTCTAAGGCCCTGACTAATAAGGGAAATTATCTAAACTCTTAACCTCAAGGCACTGCAAGATAATCGCAACCATGCCTTGCGTCGCTGGTATACAGCAAAAGGATTCGAGTTAGTTGAAGCAGACAGTATTCAATAGTCTCTTGCAACATGTGCTAGCTAAGATTTTTTGAGCATTGGCTCAAGATAGGGCCAGACATTTTCCAAAATCATAAACTGTGCTCCAGCCTTGGGGTGGATGCCATCGTTTTGCATTAATTCCGGCTGCTGCGGAATCCCATCGATTAGGAAAGGTACTAGTGGTAAAGAATCTTCTTCTGCGATTTCCCTAAACAGAGCAAAAAATGGTTCTGTGTATCGTGGACCGTAGTTAGGTGGAATTTGAATCCCGGTTAACAAGACTTCACCGCCATCGGCCCGAACCAAGTCCACCATTGATTTCAAATTGGCCTTCATTAATTCGAGCGGCAGACCGCGTAAACCATCGTTGCCACCTAGTTCAAGAATTACCAGGTCCGGAGAATAGCTTTCTAGCATGGCTGGCAATCTTTCCAATCCTCCAGTAGTTGTTTCACCGCTGACGCTGCCATTGATCACTCGATATGGCCAATTTTCAGAATTTAGCTTCTCGTCAAGTAATGCTACCCAGCCCTGCTCTTCGCTAAATCCATACGCTGCACTCAAACTGTCGCCCCAAACCATTAGGGTATAAGAGTCTTCTGCGGCTGAGGCTGCAGAGGGTAGGAGGACAAAAATTACTACCGATAAGCTGAAAAAACGAACTTTCATCGAATTATCTAATGAGGCATTTCCGGATTATGGTAAACCAGCTTTAGGCAAAGCACGTACTCTAATCGACAAAAACGAAGGATTCTACTACATGCGAAGAACTCCAACCTTCTTTAATTTAATTCGACTATAATGCGGGATGTTTTGTCTGGGGAAAATGAAACATGATTGAAACAAGGAATCTAGTTAAGGCCGTAGATACCAGCGAAGGTGTATTGACAATTCTGCAAGACATTTCTCTTCGTATCGAAGGGGGAGAAGCTGTCGCTATTGTAGGAGCTTCAGGATCCGGGAAATCAACTCTTTTAGGGTTGATGGCAGGGTTGGATGGGGCATCGTCTGGCGAAATCATTTTGGACAAACACGTTCTCTCTGAATTAGATGAAGAGCAGCGAGCTATATTGAGAGGCCAATTAGTGGGTTTTGTATTTCAATCATTTCAATTACTTCCCAGCTTAACTGCTCTTGAAAATGTAATGCTGCCTATCGAATTAAAAGGCGATGCTGAGGCAAGAGATAAGGCGATCAACTTGTTGGATCGGGTTGGACTGGCTGAACGTTGGCATCATTATCCAAATCAACTTTCCGGTGGAGAACAACAGAGAGTTGCAATCGCAAGAGCTTTCGCCACCGAAGCGCGAGTACTGTTTGCGGATGAACCAACTGGAAATCTAGATACTGCAACTGGTGCAAAGATTGTTGATCTTTTATTCGATCTAAATAAAGAATATTTGACCACATTAGTACTAGTTACCCATGATGAGCGTCTTGCATCAAGATGCGATCGAAAGATTCGTTTGGTAGCAGGCGAAATCGCCAGCGAAGAAAATGCCGAGGAAGCCGTGAGTGTCAAAAACCAATAACACATCTCTTAAGGACAGTAAGCCATTAAGCAATTTGTTTGGGCTTGCTTTGCGCTTGCTATGGCGGGATTGGCAAGGCGGTGAACTAAAACTTTTATTCATCGCATTGGTAATGGCGGTTACTTCAGTTACCGGGATCGCATTGTTTACCGATCGCTTGGAAAAAGCGTTATTGTTGGAGTCAGCCAACATGTTAGCGGCTGATCGCATTGTCAGCGGTCGCGGTGATTTGCCACGAGAAGTATTAGAAGAAGGTCAGACTCGAGGTCTACGTACGGCAGAGATTCTTTCATTCACATCAATGGCATTTTCCGACACTGATAATATGCTGGTGGCGGCGAAAGCAGTTACTGATGCATATCCTTTGCGCGGAGATGTCATTATTGCCGATGAACCATTCGTACGTGGACGACCGGTACAAACCGGGCCACCGGTTGGAGAGGCATGGTTAGAGTCAAGAGCACTGCCCGCATTAGGCATCGACGTAGGTGACGACATCTTTGTCGGCGAAGCGGAGCTAACTGTTAGCCAAATAATTATCACAGAACCTGATCGTACCGGTGGAAGCATGATGGATAGTGCCGGTCCGCGCTTGATGTTGCACATGGATGATGTGGAACGAACCAATGTGGTGCAATTAGGAAGCCGTGTCAGTTATCGCTATTTATTCGCTGCAGACGAAATCGAAGAACTCGATTCATTTGAGGAATGGTTTAGAGCGAGAGAGGAATGGCGCGGTCGCTATTACATGCGTGATATCCGCGAAGAGAGTGAAGAGGTTGCAGAAGCATTAGAGAGGGCGGAGAGTTTTCTTTTGTTAGGTTCCCTTTTTGCAGTGTTACTTGCTGGGGTCGCTATAGCATTAACAGCGAAACGTTACAGTGAACGTCATTTTGATTACGTTGCAATTCTTAAAACCTTCGGTTGCACCTCTGCACAAATTTCCTTTATTTATTTAACTATCCAATTAGTGCTTGCTGCGTTTGCGGTTGCGGTAGGGTGGATACTTGGCTGGGTAGTACATGAAACTATTCTGATTTTTCTCGAATCCTTATTGTTGGTAAGGCTACCAGAACCTGGGATAGAACCTTATATAGTGGGTTCTCTTACAGCCTTTATTTGTTTGCTGGCGTTCGCGCTTCCGCCTTTACTCGCTTTACGGGAAACGCCTCCGTTGCGTGTGCTGCGTAAAGATTTGAGTCAGCAGAAGATCGGCGCCAATGTGCCTTATGTATTTGGTATTCTGGGGACGATTTTTCTGATCTATTGGTACAGTCAGGATTTTGAGTTAACTGCCATACTCGTTGCATCAGTTGCTGTAATTGCTGCTTTTCTATCTTTAATTTCCTATTTTTTCCTGCGTTCGAGTGGGTCCGCTGGGATGAAGGCTGGCAGTGCTTGGCTTCTTGCTATGACTGCGGCACGGCGCCGGCGTAAACAAAATGTGCTTCAGGTAATGGTGTTCGCTGTTACCATCATGTCACTGTTAATTCTGACATTGTTACGAACAGATTTAATTGAAGAGTGGCAGGCACAGTTACCAGAGAATACTCCGAATCATTTTATGATGAACATCACTCAAAACCAGATTGACCGAATCGAAAATTTCTTCGAAGAAAATGGGATTCAAGGAAATCAGTTTTATCCATTAATCAGTGCAAGAGTAACGCGAATTAATGGAGATCTGCCGGACCCAGGAGATGAAGACCAGGTTTCTATGGGGCAAGGCACACTTACTGAGAATGCACAGCTTGACGATGTAGAACTAGATGAAGAAACCGAAGCGGCGATAAACGCACCGCAAACAGATGCCCCACCTGTAAATGAAAATGAAGCAACCTCCGGCGGTAGAAGAGTAAGAGGCAGACTAAGTAGACGCCAGGTGACCTGGGCTGAGTACTTGCCCAGCGACAATCTAATTACTGAAGGTACCTGGTGGGGAGCTGAACCGGAACCTGGCTATGTCTCAATCGAAGAAGAGTATGCAAGCTGGTTGAATCTCGAAATAGGCGATCGTCTGGAATTCGAAGTTAACCAGCAATTCGTTAGTGCTGAAGTCGCAAGTTTCCGCAGCGTACGCTGGGATAATATGCAACCAAACTTCTTTATTATATTTTCGCCCGGCACAATTGATCATATAGGCGCAACATTTCTTTCTACTGCGCTAATGGAGCAAGAACAGAAAATTCTTCTTAATGATTTAGTCCGCTTGTTCCCGACCATGGTGATTATCGAAATCGATGGTTTGATCGAACAGATTCAAACAATTATTGCTCAGGTGACTTCTGCAATCGAATTAATATCTATACTGGTTCTGCTCTGTGGTGCTCTAGTTCTTCTTGCTTGTGTTAATGCTTCCTTAGACGAGCGCTTTCATGAGAATGCAATTCTGCGAACTCTTGGAGCAGGACGTAAATTAATCCTCACCAGTTTACTAATTGAGTTCGCCAGTATCGGCCTAGTTGCTGGCCTAATAGCTACGATAGGGGCTGAAGTATCTGTGTTCTATTTGCAGGAAGAGGTTTTTGAGCAGGAGTTCTCATTTCATCCCTGGGTTTGGATAGCCGGACCGTTATTGGGTATGTTCATTATTGCCGGCTTAGGGGTGAATTCAACTAGACGGGTGGTTAACATTAGTCCGTTGAATGTACTTCGCCGCGTCGTCTAAATTTTCTTCAAGTATATTTTCTGGTTATGCTGCGAATGGGTGTTAAGTAGCTTGTTCCAAATAACAATAAATGATTTAACAAATGATAAAGATTGTAGAG
>DFQD01000068.1 GCA_002377605.1 Gammaproteobacteria bacterium UBA3498
TCCGATAATTTTGTCGGGGAAGCAATAAACGGCTACAACGCTGAAAAAATTCTAATGACTTTGGAAGCTGCTTTAGCGCTAGCAGCAATTCAAATAGAATTGGGGGAAAGAGGGCTTGGTTTAAAAGTATTTGATGCTTACCGGCCACAACAGGCGGTAGAACACTTTGTGCGTTGGGCTGCAGACATAAATGATACTTCTACTAAAAGTGAGTATTACCCCAACATAGCTAAACAGGATTTATTTGTTTTAGGTTACATCGCTGCTCAGTCTGGTCATTCCCGCGGTTCAACGGTAGATCTCACTTTACTAGATTTGGAAACTGGCGAGGAACTGGATATGGGGGCACCGTGGGATTTTTTCGATTCAATATCCTGGCCAACCAGTCTTGAGGTTTCTTTACCACAAAAAGCTAATCGAGAAATTCTGCGGGAGATCATGCTGCGCCATGATTTTATTCCGATTAGAGAAGAGTGGTGGCATTTCACTTTGGATGACGAGCCGTTTCCAAATACTTATTTCGATTTCCCGATAAATTAAACTAAATTCAAGAATATTTTCCTAAAGAGAAGGCTATTTACCTAACAAGTGATCTGGGACATTCAATCCTTGTTCTTGATAATACCTGAGTGCGCCAGGATGAAGAGGAACTGATAGTCCGTTTAGTGCAATTTCAATAGCCATTGATCTGGTCGCGCCATGTATTTCTTGTAACGTCGCTAAATTTTCCCAAAGTAATTTCGTCATGTTGTAGACAATTTCTTCTGATACATCTTCTCTCGCTACAAAAATATTCGGGCTCGCCGCTGTATTAATAGATTCCTCTTGCGTCGGATAGGTGCCTGCTTCGATTTTAAACGTCTCCCATAATGGAAACTCATGGTTCATTGTTTCTATATCTTCCTGGGTAAATTCCAGCACCGTCATTTCTTCACCCATAAGGGCAAAGGCTCGAGTGACAGCTGTTACCGGAGGGCCAGCAGGGATGTTCATTCCAACAATATTGCCATCCTGTAAGGCATTAGCGGATGGGCCATATCCCATGTAGGCAATTGAAAGCTCGCTGTCATAGTCGATACCAAGGGCATCGAAAATATAGATGCCAGTGTATTCTGCTCCTGAGTTGCGCATGCCGATGGAAAATCGTTCGCCATCAATACCGCTAATATTTCTAACGCCGCCATCGGAAACTAAGTCAGAGCGCAATATGAAATGCTCGACGTTCGGCCACATTGCACTAATAGAGCGGAAGTTTTTGTAGGGATTGCGAATTGGCCCAGAACCCTCATAAGCCCATGCGCCAAATATGCCAAGAAGAATGGCAAACTGGGCTTGGTTGTCCCGCATAAGTTTTATGTTTTCCATGGAGCCCGCAGAACTAATGGATGAGATCGAGAATCCGACATCTTCTTGGGCAGAAACTAGGGTAGAGAGTGCGACGCCTACTGGATAGAAAGTACCGCCTGTAGTTCCTGTGGTTAAAATATAAGTACTGCGCACACCAACTTGATCGCTGCAAGCGCTAATAAGAAAGGTAAGGAGAAATGCAAAAGTAATGCGCGCCAAAGAGCTTCGCCCTCGTTAATAGATGGCGTTAGTCTACATTGCATTAATCGGGACAGCTACCAGGCATCTCGCTAATCCAGCGCTCAATCAGATTGACGCCTTCTTTATGGATAATGGAACGGCCAAGCTCCGGCATCATTTCATCGAGTTCGTCAGATTCCATGCGGTAGAGCAGAATTGAACGGTCGGGATTTCCGGGCACGATGCTGTAAAGCATATCCCCAGCACCACCTCCCGCGGCAACTGGTGTTTTACAAACGCCCATATTCACAAGTAAATCATGGGACCCGTCTAAGAGTAGGGCGGAAGTATCGGCGGCACCACTTGGGTTGTGGCAATGACCACAATGAATGTTGAGATAGGCTTGGGCTCGCTCATCGATGTTTGCGTTATCATCCATCCAGGAAATTGGACTGGAAGTATTTGGATATTGGTCTAACCACCCTCGTTCTACTAACGCAGCTATTTGCGATTGGTTGTCTAAAAAGCTTGAGCTAAGTTGGGATGCGATGGCACCTAAAGGATGCATTTCACCGTCTGGATGTTCTGTTACATGACAGCCTGCGCATTGGTTTTCATTTGGTACGAAGTAAACGAAATCAAAATTTCCAGTGTCACTTTTTAAATTTATGTTAGTGCTAGCACCGGCTACTCTTAAAAAAGCTTCTGTTTGATCGTTATTCCAAACATAAGGGAAGGCTTCCCAGCCATTAGATCTTCGAACAAGTAGGCGGGTTTCTATTAATTTATTGGTTAAGAGGTTTACTGAAGGTTCGCTAGAATCTGATTGGAGAATAGGAATGCCTTGCGAGTCAGTGGGATAAAAAAATGTCTTGCTAAGCACAGTGCCGACGGGATAGTCGATTTCACCATCAACGAGCATTGCTTGTGTTTCATCCGGTATCCACAAAGTTCGCAGTTTATGGGCGTAATCGGTGAATAGCTGGTTCGCTGGACGAAATACTACGCCCTCACTACTGGGAATTAAATGAGTAGAACTTAACGTAAACAGATTCCAGTCCGACAATCTTTGCGGGTTGCCTGACGCATAAAAAACAGGTGGAGAATCAGAACATCCCATGATCAAAGTGAAGCTGGCTGCGATAATGCTGCAACGCCAGAAATGTTTGTTCATTCTGCTCCTGTTGATAGGGAAATTTCTGATAGGGCAGGTAGTTCGCAATTATGATCCGCGGCATCAAAGTTTGGAGCAGCGAATCCGTTACTGGCATCCAGGTTTACGAAACTAATTTCTCCGTTTTGCCGCATACATAGAATTTCATGCGCCTTTTTGTTCGGAATCATAGTGCCATCCCAAACGATGTCTGGAATTGGCTGGCCAGTAGCCGCTTGTAAAGCGACCAAAGGTTCGGAATCCGGGTCAGTGCCACCGCCATTGAATTCATTGTTATGAATATTGATTGCTTCCGGGAATGGATCGTAGTTTTCATCTTCGAACGGACGTTCAGTAATGAAGTAACTCAGGATAAGAATATTGGCGCTGTTATTGTTAGTAAAGGTATTGCCGAAAACTTCAATACTGTCGTTTGCCAAAACCATTAATCCTGAGCCTGCTGGAACCGTTCCAACGATGTTTCCTTCTGGGGCGAAATTACTGGTATTGTTATTAATAATTTCGTTGTTAAACACGCGAGTATTACGTCCACCTTGTACTGGTAATCCGGGCAAATCAAAAACCAGAATGCCGCCAGTGTTGTTAGTGGTCACGTTGTCATAGACATCGGCGAAGGTAGAGTTTTCAATTTCGATTCCTGCCACGTTGTATTCGGCGCGAGAATTTCTAACGATTATCTGATTGGATTGCCCAACATAAATACCTGCATCAGAAGCGCCAATCGCTACTGCGCCGTCAATCAAAATATTTGAAGACTGTACAGGATATATTCCGTAAGCGCCGTTAGTTGTCAGTGCGCCCCCAGTCCATTCTGTGCGCACATTGCGCACGATTACATTGTTGCTTTCATTTATCTTAAGTGCGTCACCGACAGTGTCTTCAATCGCCAGGTCTTCGATAATAAAATCATCGGCATTAACCAGTAAACCTTCTGCGCCTTGAATCTGGTTTGCGAAAGATAGTACGGAGCTTTCTATGCCTGCTCCTCTTATTGTGATACCTGACACGTTTAAAGAAAGACTGCGGGTCATCTCGTGAATTCCAGCCGGAATTTCGATTACGTCACCAGGCTGAGCTTCGATTAGCCGTTGTTGTAATGATTCTTCGAAACTTAGTTCTGGAGCTACTGATAATTGCTCACCACAGGTGGCTAATATTCCGGTAATGCTGCAAAGAGCGGCGATCTTGAAAGCTTTTTTATTCATTGTTTACTGATTCCCCCATCAGTGGATAGCACAATTCCGGGGCCGCAGTATAAGATTGATTGTCTCAGGGAGTAAACCACTACAAGCTAGTAGGTCTTCTGTAAATTTGGAGAGGTGTTCGTTAGATATCTTTATAGGCAGCTTCTTTGCGTGCCGCTGTGTGCGGATTAATGCTTGTTCCGAACGAAACTGGGAAGAATTTGAGTGTTTCGAGGAACTCAATGCCCTGCAAGGAAGATAAAAAACCGTGCTGAGAACTCTCAGCACGGTTATATTGTTTAGAGCAGATTAGTCTACTGAACGAGACTGTGGGCGCACTCTGACTCCACCATACTGTTCATCTGTTACTGGATCTAACCAGTCCACAGATCCTTCGTAGATTGTTAACTGCAAGGCATCCACCTCAGGATGGGCGCCGTGCCAATGTTCTATGCCGGCTGGAGTCCAATAAGGTTCGCCAACTTGAAATTCTTCAATCGCGCGTCCGCGAATTTGATGCAGGCCAATACCTTCCTCAATCATTAAAAGTTGGCCCCAGGTATGGGTATGCCAAGAGGAACGAACTCCAGCAGGAAACAGAATGCGAATGTTTGTCATATCAGGAGTCTGGCTGACCTCAGGTGAACCGCCCTGAAAGTTACTGGATTGGGCAGAAATGACATTAGTCTGTGTTGCCAAGACAACCGCACCCAATGCTAAAGCCGCACAAACAGAAGTAATTATTTCTACGGATTTTTTCGGAAGTTGACTCATCATTCTCTCCGATTTTTTATTGTGTTAATCCTGTTGAGTATATCGTTAATTTAGCCCAAAGCAATATAGTAATAATGATAGAGAGCCGATCTCAGGCAGTATTTCTGCTGTGTCCATGCAGTTTCTTTGTTATCCTGCTTGGTCCAGCCCAACAAGATTAAGATAAATATGCTTAAGCGATTACAATTTAGTTTTCCCGGTCTTTTTCAAGCATTTTTGCTTTCCTATGGTCTACTGATAATTAACTCTTCTATTGCGCAGGAAGTTAATCCATTGGAGGGTGATCCACGAGCATCTAGAATCGGCGGTTCACTTTTCCGCGCTCAGTGTGCAACCTGTCATGGCCCTGATGCAAGAGGCATTGATTCTATAGATGCTCCCGATTTGACACTTATTTATTCACGTGAGGGAGTTAATGATCAATCTGTATTTCAAGTTATCCGTGAGGGGATTCCTGGCAGTATAATGCCACCCCATACTTTCCAAGATGTTGAAGTATGGATGTTAGTTTCTTATTTGCGCAGTGTTGCTGTAGCAGGTGCTTCGATAGCAATCGATGGCGATTCCAGGCGAGGGCTTTCGCTTTTTAATGAAAACTGTGCTCATTGTCATCGTGTAAATGGACGAGGTGGTAGTCTCGGACCGGATCTATCCACGATTACAACGAGGCGAACTCAAGATGCTTTGGTAAATTCAATTCGTGACCCTAGCGCCAATATTGCGCGGCGCTATAAACCAGTCACCTTAGTGACGATGAACAATCAACTCATTCAAGGAACGATAAAGAGTGAGGACGCGTTTTCTATACAAATCATGGACAGCAATCAATCTCTGCGTGGTTTTAAAAAATTATCATTGCAAGATGTAATTCATGAAGAGATATCTCTTATGCCAGGTTTCACGGAATCTGATTTAAGCAGCAATGAAATAAACGACATTTTAAGTTTTTTGCAATCGGCTCAATAGCAGGGGCTCTCAGAGAATGAATGATGAAGATAACTAAAAAGAAGTTTTCCTGGTTCGTAAGCGTATTTTTCTTGTCGTCTCAATTAGCGAACGCACAAAATTCTGATGGTCCAAATTACGAAGACATACTGAATGGCTTTAATGATCCTACTCGCTGGCTAACATACTCCGGTGACTACAGCGGTACTCGTCATAGTCCCTTGACACAAATTACAACCGAAAATGTTGCGGAGCTCAGACCGATTTGGACTTTTCAATCTGGAACTACCACGCGTGGTCGCGGCTGGGAAACTACTCCTTTGTTAGATGACGGTGTGCTTTATCTAACCGGTTCCAATAACTATGCCTGGGCACTGGATGCGCGCACCGGTCGCGCCTTTTGGCAGTATCGAAGAAATCTACCAGATAATTTGACTTACGGTGCTTCGGCACCGGTAAATCGAGGTTTTGGCATGTTGGGCAATCAGTTATACATGGTTACCTTGGATGCACACTTAATGTCACTCGATAGGCGCACTGGTGAAGTCTTATGGGATAGAGAGCTTGCAGACTATCAAATCGGTTATGCCGCTACTTTGGCTCCATTGGTAGTTGGTAATAAAGTGATTGTTGGAATTTCTGGCGGTGAGTATCAAACCCGCGGTTTTATAGATGCATTCGATCCAGCCTCGGGAGAACGTATTTGGCGCTTCAATACGATTCCTGGTCCCGGCGAACCTGGCAGCGAAACCTGGCCAGACGATCCGTTAATTCTTGCACAGGGTGGTGGTGGAACATGGATGAATGGTTCTTATGATCCAGAGTTAAATCTTATTTACTGGGGTGTTGGTAATCCGAATCCGGATTACTATGATGAGAATCGGCCCGGAGATAATCTTTATACCGATTCAATCGTTGCGCTGGATGCAAATACAGGCGAATTGCGCTGGCATTATCAATTCACACCTCATGATATAAACGATTGGGATTCTAATCACATGCCGGTGTTAGCAGATATTGAGTGGCAAGGAGAACCTAGAAAGGTTGTTATGGTTGGCAATCGCAATGGCTTCTTTTACGTTCTAGACCGGGAGGATGGAGAACTACTTTTGGGCGAGCCATTTACAGCAACAACTTGGGCTCGAGAAATTGGTCCTGATGGTCGACCGATTATTTTGAACGATGGCAGTCTCGGTTGTTTGCCGGATCCCTGGGGCTCTACTAATTTTTATCCTCCAACATTTTTCCCCGGATTAGATCTTTTTATTCTTAATGCCAGAGAAACCTGTGCCACTTATGTGCCGGAAGAGCCAGCTAATACTCCTGGACAATCCAATTTTGGTGGTACCGTATATATCGACGCTGAAGCAGGATATGGCGCACTTAGAGCATTAGATATTCACACTGGTGAACTAGAGTGGGAATTCGCCTATCCATCGCCAACATTTGGAGGGGTAATGTCCACCGCTTCTGGTCTCGTTTTTGCGGGCGATCATGAAGGTAATTTCATGGCCTTCGATGCTGAAACTGGTGAGAATCTCTGGAATTATCAAACTGGTTCTAGAATCTGGGGCGCGGCCGCAATTACTTACATGTTGGACGGTATCCAATACGTCATGATTCCATCTGGGACTACCTTAACTGCCTTTGCTCTAGGAGCTCCATAATGCGGGGCTTTTAGGGTTATCCAAGGGCCCTGAAAATAACTCTTCCACTAGACAAAGTGGTGCTAGAAACTTATCCTTCCCGTTAGGTTAGTTAGGTTCTCGATAATGCAACTTATTGTTACCCATGGGCGACTTAATCCCTTGATTTCAATTAAACTATTGGGGCTCTGTAGTACTAGAAGTTTTCGTCGATTTCTGAATCGATATAACGAGAAAACCATAATGAGGAAACCTGCAATGACAGTCAGAAAATTTCTCGCTTTATTGACAATTCCAACGCTAGCCGTTTCCGGTGTGGTCATGGCACAACCGCATGATGCTAGCGTTGCTGCGCACCAGCCACACTATTACGATATAGCTGATTGGGATATGCAGCCTGAAGATATTACATATGCTGATCATATCGCGCCCCTTTTGCAGCGCAGCTGTCTGCAATGTCACCGACCTGGCGGCGGCGGCCCAATGACATTCATGTCTTATGAGGAAGTTCGTCCATGGGCTCCTGTGATCATGTATCGCACAGCGATAAGGGATCGCATGGGAGCGATGCCGCCTTGGTATATTGAGAAAGACATTGGTATTACTGAGGGCTTTGAATCTGATTATTCATTGTCAGATTTAGATTTAGCCATGATTCAAGCCTGGACGCAGAACGGTGCGCCTCGAGGTAATCCAGCTAATGAGCCGCCTCCTCTTGTTATCTCGGAAGGAGAAGACTGGACTCTTGGAGAGCCAGATTTGGTATTGACTGGTCCTGAAATGATTCGACCTGCGGTTGCGCCAGATTGGTGGGGAGACATTGGTATAGTTCCAACAGGTCTTACAGAAGATCGTTACGTTCAATCCATAGAAGTCAAAGAAGTCAATGATATTCCTGCTGATATCGGCAGCAGCACAGTGGGTGGACGGTACATCTGGCACCATATGACCTACAGTAGCGGAGTGCTCAGTGAAGATGGCTCCTTCATATTGCCTGAGACTAGGGTTGGATGGCCGATTCATGAGGTTGGTCGCAATGCTGACCAGTTTCCTGATAGTGCCGGGCGATTGCTACAAGCTAACTCTGCCTTGCATTTAAATGCTGCTCACTTGCATTCGAATGGCAGAGAGACGACCGGGCACCTGGAATTTGGCATCAAGTTTTTCCCACGTGGTTATGAGCCTAAATATACAACTCGCGGTCCGCGCACCGGAAATGGTGTTGATCTGGATATCTTGCCTGGTCTGCCAAATCAGGAATTGCGAAATTCCGTTGTTCTCCAGGAGCATACAAAAATTATGGCTTTCGAACCGCATCTTCACGCTCCAGGAGTTCGTATGTGCCTAGAGGCGATTTGGGGACATAACAAATTTACTCTTAACTGCGTTGGTTATGACCATAACTGGGTGAAGCAATATATCTATAAGGAAGATAAAGCGCCTCTTCTACCCAAGGGAACGATCTTGCAAACGATCGCCTATATGGACACCTCAGATGCTAACCCAAACATTGCTGATGCGCGGAACTGGGCAGGCGGAGGGCGCAGATCCGTTTCAAATATGTTTATCGATCTGGGATATAGCGTAACTATGACTGAAGAACAATTTCAGGAAGAGATGGCAGCGAGGCGAACTACGTTAGCGGATCGAAATGAGTATGATGTTGGTTGTCCGCTATGTTGGTCGCCAGTACCAGAGTATGAAGATACAGCAGGTGGTAGCGAGGACTAATCAGATGTTAGATCGCAGTATTCGCCTGATTAATATCTTATTCCTAGTGTTAGCGGTTGCGGGATTCGCAACCGCGCAGGAACGTCGTATGACGCTATCGGGCGATACTCTTACTCCTGCGTACGAGGGTTGGTGGCCCAATGACGACGGTACTTTTAAACTTTTTTTCGGCTATATGAATTCAAATTGGGAAGAAGAGTTTGATGTCGATGTAGGCCCAGAAAACTATTTTTCTGTTGTAGGCCCTGGCGACCTAGATGACTTGGCTATCGATGGTTATGATTTTGGGCGAGCAGATGAAGGTCAGCCAACACACTTCTATCCTCGCAGAAACGCATTTCTGTTTACAGTTGATGTGCCCGCCGACTTCGGCGAAAAAGAACTGGTTTGGACATTACAAGCACGGTCTAATTATAAGGCTCGGGCGTATGGAACATTGAAATCTGACTATCGCATTGATCCGCAGGTGATTTCGACAGAGGTGGGCGGAGCTTTCGGTAGTCTGGATGATCGCCTAAGGACTAATATTCCGCCAGAGCTTGTCTTAGAAGGTGAAGCATTTCGTACGGTCAGGGTAGGGCAGGCGCTGGATCTGGCTGTTACGGTGAAAGACCCTGACAACTTGCCGGCTCGTTCTAGCAGGCCCCCTCCGCGGACAGCAGAGCAGATTTACCGACCGCCTCAATCAATTGTGGTTTCGTCCGGTCCTGGAGAACGCTTCTCTTGGATAATATATCGTGGCCCAGCTGATCGAGCTTCCTTCGAGCCTGTGCAAATGAAGACTTACATGGATTCGCGAGTTTATGCAAATTCACCTTGGTCGCCCCCATTTACTATTCCTATGCCGCCGGAAGATAATCGTTGGACCTCAACAGTTACTTTCGACACCCCAGGTGAATATGTATTGAGAGGAGTTGCCAGCGACGGATCTATGTTTACCTATCAGAACGTTGTAGTTACTGTAACTCGTTGATCTGATGATTAAAGAAAAAGCACTTCAGTAAAAACTGCGGTGCTTTTTTCATGCTGACGAGAAAGCTTTACACCATAGTATTGTTCTGGGACCTGCGCTATTCTTGTCTATCACCCTAAAGATGATGCCAGAGAGTAGTTTATGAAGCGGATTGGAACTGGTCTTTCTTCTTTTGTTTCCATTCTTGCAGTTTACTTGAGTGGCTTACGCAATCAGGGTTTCATTCTTCTATTATTTATTCCGGTTTCATTGCAGGCGGCGGAAGACATTCAGTTTCCAAAAACCATTGCTTGGTCTGCTTATCAAACTGGCACTGGTGGTTACAGTCAGGCTGTAGCAATCGGCAATATCCTGCAGCGTCAATACGGAACAAATCTCAGAGTGATACCAGGTCGTAATGATGTATCGCGACTCGCTACTTTAAGGGCAGGACGCGTACATTTTTCTGCAGGTGGTTCTGAAGCTATTTATGCCCAGGAAGGTATTCTTAATTTTGCATCGAAGATCTGGGGTCCTCAATCAATAAGGGCGTTAATGTCCAATTACTCCGATAGTTGTTCGTACACAATGGTGACCGCAACCGATGCAAACATCCGAAGCATTTCAGATGTAAAGGGGAAAAGAGTTACTTTCGTTCAGGGTGCCCCCTCTTTAAATAATGCGATGTCAGCATTGTTATCTTATGCCAATCTCACTTGGGACGATGTTGAGAGGGTAGAAGTTGGCGGCTATAACGCTTCTGCTGATGCCGTTGTAAACAATCGCGCAGATGTTGTGGGTGGAGCTTGCAATTCTCCTCCGTTCCTGCGTTTAGAAGCTTCTCCTCGAGGATTAACTTTTCCTCCTTTCCCTCATGACGATGAAGAAGCCATACAAAGAGTGCGAGAACGTCTCCCCTGGTACGTGCCGCACATTGCTATCGAAGGTCCAACTATACCCCCAGAAGGAATTCAAGTTTTTACTTCTGCTTATCCGTTGCTCGTAGGTCTGGACACTTCAGATGAGTTATTAGCCTACAGCACCGTGAGGGTGATGCATGAAAATTACGAGATCTATAAAGATAATGCACCTGGCGCTTCTGGCTGGCGTATTGATCGACAGAAGTTTGAACAAGCTTTTGTGCCATTTCACCCAGGAGCTATCCGGTACTACAAGGAAATTGGTGCGTGGACTCCTGAAGCGGAAGCAAATAATCAAAAAAATCTTCACAGACAATTGGTATTGAAAACCGCATGGGACGCATTTGTTCCGACTGCGCCAGAAGACTATGTGGAATTTGAGCAAGCTTGGTTGGTCGCTCGTGAAGGAGCGTTAGCAGAATCAGGGTTGATAACTCTCGGAGAAGGGCTCTAGTTAGTAACACATGTCTGAAGCATTAAGCGAAAACGGTTCCTCTAAACCAGTTCAAAAATTGCGTTACCGCGAATTGCCCGAAGTGTGGCAAACAGTCATGGCAATTATGACTGCGATTTCTATCATTCTCGCAGTAAATCAAATTTTTAATCTTGGCTTTTTTATCGGCTATGTCATGTTGGATAGCCGCTATATGTATTTGATCACTGGTGTCATGCTTTGTATGGTGTTCATTACCTTTCCTGCTACAAAGCGTAGTCCCACACATGTTCCCTGGTATGACATCGCTATCATGGCTGTTATCGCTATTATATTTTCTTACTATGCCTTTTATGCAGAGCGCATAGTACTGGAAGCCTGGGAATACACAGCCCCACCTGTCGGAGAATTCATGGCCATTGTGACCTGGGTGATTGTGATGGAAGCAGGGCGTCGAGCCGGGGGCTGGCCTGTATTTGCGATCGTTGCCGTATTTTCTTTGTATCCTACCTTTGCTGATAGATTACCTAGCGTTATAGCTGCACTAAGCATTCCGCTTACCGATGCTGCCATCTTCCATGTAATGGGAGCAGAAAGTTTATTTGGGCTACCTATGTCAGTCTTCGCTACGCTAGTTTTTGGATTCTTAGTCTTTGGGATTTCGCTACAATTCACCGGTGGCGGTCCATTTTTTATTAATCTTGCATTTGCATTGCTCGGACATATGCGCGGTGGGCCGGCAAAAGTCGCGATCTTTTCAAGCGGCTTGATGGGTTCTATGAGCGGCGGGCCAATTAGTAACGTATTAACAACAGGACCATTATCAATTCCGGCAATGCGCCGGATAGGATTTAGCAAAGAATATGCGTCAGGGGTTGAGGCCTGTGCTTCAACCGGTGGTGTATTCATGCCTCCGATCATGGGTGCAACTGCATTTGTTATGGCGAGTTTTTTAAATATTAGCTATGTAACTGTTGCTATTGCTGCCATCATTCCGTCTGTGTTGTATTTCTTCGGTCTGTTTATTCAGATCGATGCTTACGCCGCGCGCCGTGATTTAAAAGGCTTGCCGAAAGACGAATTACCGAAACTTGGTAAAGTGTTTAAGGAAGGTTGGTACTTTATAGCGGTTTTTGTCGCGTTGATCTGGATGTTGGTGTATTTACAACGCGAGGCAGTGGCACCATTTTATGCTACCGCAATTCTATTAGTAGTAAATCAATTTACGGTGCACAAACTTTCCTTCGAGCGCTTTATGGCCCTGGTAGCGCAAATGGGTAAGTTGCTGGCAGAGTTAGCGGGAATTCTTGCCGCTATTGGATTAATCATTGGCGGGTTGGCGGTAACTGGTATCGCCGGAACTATTGCCAATGATTTAGTTTATTTGGCGGGCGAGAGTGTAATCGTCTTGCTTATCATGGGTGCTTTAACCAGTTTTATTCTCGGAATCGGCATGACTGTAACTGCCGCTTATATTTTTCTCGCTATTGTATTAGTGCCGGCCCTCACAAATTCCGGGTTAGATCCACTAGCAAGTCACATGTTTGTCATGTATTGGGGAATGCTGAGCTTTATAACACCGCCGGTAGCACTTGCTGCGTTCGCGGCTGCGTCAGTGGCTCACGTTTCACCAATGCGTGCCGGGATTGAGGCAATGCGTTTGGGTGCGATTATTTATTTTGTTCCATTCTTTTTTGTGTTTAATCCAGCGTTGCTGCTACAGGCATCTGTAATAGAAAATTTGCAGGCAATTACGACAGCTCTTGTTGGAGTTGCGTTGGTTTCCGCGTCCTTACAGGGTTATTTAATTGGCATCGGCGATCTGGGTGATGGGTTAAAAGGGTTAATAGTTAGAGTTTCGATAGGTGTCTCTGGCCTAACCCTAGCTTTACCAGCAGGCGGTCTATTTGGCTTCAGCCAGATTTTTCTGCTAGTTGTTGCACTTATATTTCTCGGGGTAGGAATTCTCAGTCGCTTTGCTTTTTTCTCAAAACCTACGGCGGAATCTTCGCCCTGATAACTCGCTTGTAATAGAGAGCGACAACCGGTAAGTATTAATTATGGTCGTTAACCGGATCCGTCATTCCATGGAAAGGCGATATGGCGGAGCCGATACTAAATTTAGAGCTTCGACTCAGCTCTAAAATTCCATTCTGATCACGTATGGTTTAGGGTGTATCACCCATTTTTCGATACGTGAAATGAAATAGCAATCATTTGCAGTGGAGGGGAAGCTCTATGAAACCACGTAACTTTCTGACATTAATTGGATTAGTGTTTGGATTGTCACAGTTGGGATATTCTCAATTGGAGCCAATTAATAGTCGACCAAATCCATTTATCTCAGTCGACAACTGGACCGATCTCCCAAATGGCCGAACCTGGGGTTCTACTGCCGGTGTAGATATAGACCCTGACGGACGCCATTTATGGGCGATCGATCGCTGTGGGATAAATTCCTGTGCAGGTTCGAATCTCGATCCAATCTTGAAAATAGATCCTGATGGAAGTGTAGTTGCCGCTATTGGTGGAGGGTTAATGTTGTTTCCTCACGGATTACATGTGGATAGAGATGGCAATATCTGGGTAACCGACGCTCAGGGTCCTGATCCAACGAATCCGGCAACGGCGGGCAAAGGACATGTTGTTTACAAATTAAGCCCGGAAGGTGAGTTGCTGCTTACACTAGGTCAGCCAGGAGTAGCAGGCGATGGCACCAATGCTTTATTGGAAACTCCCTGTGATGTGGTAACTGATGCAGATGGCAACATCTATGTTGGCGATGGTCACAGCGGACAGAGTGATGATGCGACACAAGATACGGTTGCCCGCATTGTGAAATTCGACCGTAATGGAAATCTTTTAAAGTATTGGGGCGGTTGGGGATCAGAAGCAGGGCAATTGAAAACACCTCATGCAGTCGATATTGATTCCCGGAATCGACTTATTGTTGGCGACCGCGGCAATAATCGATTACAAATATTCGACCTAGAAGGTAACTACATTGGCGAATTCAAATCTTTCAGTCGTCCAAGTGGTATTTACATTACTGATGACGACACTATTTATGTGGCAGACTCAGAGTCCGAGTTTGATAATGTTCGCAACCCGGGATGGCTCGCAGGTATTCGAGTAGGTAGTTTGCTTGATGGAATCGTAGACTATTTCATTGATGGGGCGGTTGAGTCCTATCCTGATGGTTCTAATCCTGAAGGGGTTGCAGTAGACGCCGCAGGTAATGTCTATGGTGCTGTCGTTTCTGGTGGTGGATCCATGGTCAAGTCAACCAGAAGATAGACGAACCTGAATGTTGAAATCTTCCTAAAGCTCTCAATTTGGGGGGGTCGTTCAACACCCTTGCTTCTGAATGCGGTCTGGTTTAAGTTTTTTACATTCGTCAAAGCCTATTCGGGAGCAAGACTATGCTTACCAGATTTTCAAAGATTTCTTTCATGAATAGTGCTGTTTTGGTAACGACTGCATTCACAGTTATGGCCGTTACTGCCAGTGCTCAGGATACAAATTGGACTGTGGGTTATACAATCGATGGCCAGCCAGACTTACAAGGTGTCTGGGCCAATAACACGATCACTCCAGTGGAAAGACCGGATGCTTTTGCTGACCAGGAATTTTTATCTGCTGAAGAAGTTGAGTTTTTGCAATCTAGAGTTACGGAAATAGCGGAAGAAGATGGTGATGCATTGTTTGGTGGCGGCGTATTAGCAGCTGCACTTTCTGGAGAAACAGTTTCCTATGACCCTACAACGGGAAATTATGATCAGTTTTGGTTAGCGGATCGCAGCGTTCATAATCGAACTTCCCAAATCATTGATCCACCAGATGGAAAGTATCCTCCTCGGACCGAACAAGGGATTGCATATTTCAATGCTGTAGCTCAACGCCGTATCGACCATCCGGCAGATTCTTGGCTAGATCGACCTATAACCGAAAGATGTGTTAGTTATGGTGCGCCTTATTTAGGTTCGGGCTACAACAGTTACTGGCAAATCGTTCAAACCAAGGATCATGTGGTAATTGTGCAAGAGATGATTCACGACGTGCGCATCATTCCTTTGGTTGATAAACCTGTTTTAGATAAGAACATTAAGCTATGGCACGGAGATTCTCGTGGCTATTGGGATGACGATACGCTGGTAATTGAAACTACTAATTATTCTGACGCGGGTGGGTTTGGTCCCAATAATTCGGCTAAGGTAAATGTGGAACGCGTGACACGTATTAGCGATACTGCGCTGCATTATGAAATAACAGTGAATGACCCAGGAACATATACAGCGCCTTATACGCGAGAAATTATTTTTGACTATAGCCCAGAGCCAATTTACGAATATGCCTGCCATGAAGGTAACTATGGTATGGAATACATTCTTTCTGGCCACAGAGCTCAAGAGCAATTTGCTCATGAAGCAAAAAATTAGGCAAAGTCATGAAAGTAAAGAAGGGAGTCAAGGAATTAGTAGAAGAAGCTGAAGAGCACGTGGTTACACTAACGCCAGCTGAAGTAGACAAGAAATCTAACGAAGAAGGGGTCAGGCTAGTCGATTTGCGGGATATTCGCGAATTAAAACGAGATGGCATAATTCCTGGATCGTTGCATGTGCCTAGAGGAATGTTGGAATTCTGGATTGATCCAGAAAGTCCGTATTACCGCCGCGATTTTGATGAAATCGACGAAGTGATTCTCTTTTGTAACAAAGGGTCAAGATCAGCACTTGCTGCGCTCTCTTTAAAAACTATGGGTATTGACAATGTCTCCCATATGCAAGGTGGTATGTCGCAGTGGGAAGAAGACATAGGCCGAATCGAGCGTTTACCTGAACGCAAATAAGCCAATATAAAAAATTTCTACCTTAGGTTGCACATCGAGGTAGGCACATGGCTGTCAGAAAAACAAAGGGCAATTAAAACTGGGAATGGCGATGGATTTTCGTTACATCGGCGATAGCGGGCTTAGAGTCTCTCCTATCTGTATGGGTACCATGGGTTTTGGTACTTGGAGTGATAAGAAAGAGTCTTTCAGAATTTGTGAAGCAGCTTATGATCGTGGCATTAACTTTTTCGATACCGCAGAGGTTTATCCTGTCCCTCCTTCTGAAGAGCTTGCTGGCACTACAGAAGAAATTTTCGGCGAATGGATAAAGACCAAACCCCGGGATTCCCTTATTATTGCTACAAAGGTTGCAGGAGCCTCCTCAGGGTGGTTTGTCCCGCCGATCCGACACGGATTAACAGCTCTAGATAGGCATCATATTGACGCTGCTGTTGAAGGAAGTTTACGTCGTCTGGGTATTGACTACATCGATCTTTATCAGATTCATTGGCCAGATACAGTAGTTCCGATAGAAGAAACTATGGAGGCTTTGGATCGCCTGGTGCAATCTGGGAAGGTGCGTTACCTAGGCACATCTAATGAAAATGCTCACGGGCTGACTAAATCCAATATTGTTGCAGCATACGAAGGCTTTGCTCGCTTCGAGTCTATTCAAAATAATTTTTCTTTATTAAATCGACGCTTCTTCGATGAGCTGGCCAACGTTTGTCGACAGGAAAGCGTATCGTTGCTGCCTTATTCGCCCATTGGCGGTGGTGTATTGAGTGGAAAGTATCAGGGGGGCCAAATGCCAGCTAAGTCCCGCTTCGGAGAATACATTAACGAGCCAAACCCCCGTCAGCAAGCTATGGCCGCGCGTTTCGTGAACGCAAAAACTTTGGCTTCAACAGATAAATACTTAGAGATTGCTAAAGCAGCGGATATATCGCCGGTTACCCTGGCAACTGCCTGGAGTATGCATTGGGAGTTCGTGGCTTCAACTATAATAGGTGCGCGAAATGTCGATCAGCTTAATGAAGTATTTGCAGCTCTCGATGTTTCCCTTAGTGATGAGATATTAATTGAGTGTGATGAAGTTCATCAGCAATACATGTATCCGATGGGTTAGTTTAGTCTCGCTAACATTCATTATATGGGAAGGCTATGGCCAGACTATTCATATTTCTCATTGCATGGCTAGCTGTCCTCAGGGATCGGTGACTAACAATGAAATCGTGGTGCATCATCTCTACGCTGCCGAGATAAATAAGAGCAATGGTTTGGCGGATTGGGTTGCTTATCGAGTGTTGCAAGGCTCCATAGGGATTGCTTCACTGTTGCCAAGATGGTGGCAACAGGATGAACTTTTACCACAATCCATTACCAGAGAATCAGATATTAGTTTCCCTGTATTCAACCAACCGGATTTAAGTAACGAGCAAGATCGTGACTACCGAGTTAATGAAGTAGTTTTCACTTCTGAGGATCGTGGCAGATTAGCTCCAATGACTAGTTTTGCTGATACGCCTTTTTGGGAAGAGCTTAATAATCTTAGCAATATGGCACCCTTACCAACAAATTTACGCGCCGGTGCCTGGGCTAATCTGGAACAGGCAATTAATGAGCTAACAGAAACTGAAGAAGAGCTGTACGTGGTAAGTGGTCCTTTGTACGAAGTCGAAGAAACTTTAAACACACGCTCACTAGTTGGGAGTCTGCCCTCGCGTTACTTCAAGATAGTCGCTACAGAGGACAATTATGCGTCGTTTGTGTTTGATGCGGATTTACCGATTCATGCAAAATATTGCGATCAAATCGATACAATAAACGCGATACAACAATTCTCGGGTCTAAGTTTGTTTCCTGAATTGGAAGCCGAGCTGACACCAGGGTTGTATTCTGGTCTTCGCTGCAAGTATCCATAAATAAAAATAATTGAGGACAGAAGCCCTATGTCTTACATTTTCCCTCCCCCTGTAACTGTCTCGGTGCCAATAAACGGGTCTGATGAAAGTTTTCCTGTTAATCGCATTTACTGTGTAGGCCAAAACTACAGCGATCATGTCAAAGAGATGGGTGGTGACCCCAAAAAGAATCCACCGGTATTTTTTAGTAAGCCAGCTGATGCAATTGTTACTAACAATGCCGACGTAAAATTTGCATCTGAAACTACCAATCTCCACTACGAAGTAGAACTGGTAGTTGCTCTAGGTGGTGGTGGAACCTACATTGCGGCAGTTGATGCGCTGCACTGTGTATATGGTTATGCCGTTGGTATCGATTTTACTCGTAGAGATTTGCAGACTGAGGCAAAAGAGAGTGGTAGGCCTTGGGATACAGCAAAAGGATTTGACCAATCTGCACCGATTTCTTCAATCACACCTTTCGGCGATGATAAATACCTTGGCGATCGACAAATTGCCCTTTCTTTAAATGATGAGATTAAACAAGACGCGAATCTGAACCAAATGATCTGGTCGGTTTCAGAAATTATCGCTGAGTTGTCGAAATTTTATGAACTAAGGGCAGGTGATCTGATTTTTACCGGCACACCTTCAGGGGTATCAAATGTATCTCCCGGTGATCGCATTCATGCCGTGATAGATGGCGTCGGTGAAGTTGAGTTCGGTGTTGTAAGCTAGCCCTGCTTATAAGTATAGCGAGCGATAGATAGGCTAAATCTTGGAGATTTAAGATCGCACTGAACAGGCCTACAGGCTTTCTGGAAGGAAAGCGCCCCCTCCCGGCTGGGAGACGGGTGCTCTTACCGCGGGAATCTATTACTGCAGATTTTCTGCGGCGTCTTCCAGGTCGCCCAATTCATAGTCTAGATCGATACGCTTATTGTCCAAGCGTTCCTCAATGCGGCGACGGAGGTCAGTTAAATGTGATTTAGCCTTGGGAGCAGTTTCTCTAATTTCCTCTTCTGCCTCCGGCAATACAGCGGTCGAGTCGAGAAAATCCTTGGCACTCTCTAAGCTTTCATCCCACTTCGGTTCTTTCATGGCACCTCTCTTTTCCTCATTACTTTCAATCGAGTGAGCATTACCATTTATTTTATGTACAATTTCTTTATCGTTAAGCTTGTGATTATTCTTCAATAAAATCTTGAATAAATAATACCGAGGAAGCCAAACCATAATAATGGCTACTCTAAACATGAAATATTACAGACTGATGAGGGGGGGGAACTAGGCGGGTGTTTTTTTACTTATGCGAGCGCTAATTTTTCTAAAGTAAGTTGTCGTAGTTCTTTCTTAGCGATTTTTCCAGATGCGATTCTAGGAAGTTGTTCGTACTGAAAATAGAATCGTTCAGGAACTTTGAAGGCGGCAATTCTTTCTGTTAAGAATGTCTTAAGGTCGTCATCACTAAGTTTTGCTTCTGATTTCAGCATTACAGTTGCAACTGCAATCTCACCTAATCGTTCGTCAGGAATTCCGTAGACTGAAACTTCACTTACCGATGGATGCTCTGCGATTGCATATTCGACTTCTGCACAGCCAATATTTTCACCCCCACGAATTACTATATCTTTTGCACGATCAAGAATAACCAGAAAGCCTAAATCGTCGAGCAATCCGATATCGCCGGTGTAAAACCAACCTTCTTTTAAAACTTTTGCCGTTTCTTCTGGTTTATTCCAGTAGCCTTTCATGATAGTTGGGCCTTTAATGCAAATTTCGCCGACTACGTTTGGACCCAATTCGTTACCATCTTCGTCAGCGATCATTACTGCGGATACTGGAGGAGTGGGTCTCCCAGTACTATGAGGCTTCGCTTCATAAAATGGGCCGGAAATTATTGCTCCGATAGCATTGGTTTCGGTCAAACCATAGCCCAGCCCTGGAATGGCTTTCTCTGGAAACTTGTCCAGCATCATCTTTAGGTGCTCAGGTGGGCGCGGGGCTCCGCCACTTTGTACGCCCCGAAGACTGCGCAGATCAGTCTCGTTAAACTTTTCCGATTGCATTATTTCCCAGGTCATGGTGGGAACTCCATGGAAGACAGAAATGCGTTCCTGCTCTATAAGCTCCAGCGCTTTCTCCGCATCCCATTTATACATCATCACCATTTTTCGTAAGTATATAAAGCTTGCGAGAAATTGAGCATGACTACCAGTCACGTGAAATAGAGGCACATTGCATAGCAGGGCAGGTTGAAACTCAGGATTTTCTTCCACTAACTCTGGTCGCAGAATCTCACTTATTTCTTTGACGAAGAGCCAGGTATAAAGTGCGTTAATGATATTGCGGTGAGTGGATAATACGCCTTTTGGCATGCCGGTAGAACCAGACGTATACATAATAGACGCATTGTCTTCTGGGTTTACATTCAATGCTGCGATTTCATCGCTGTTTAGGGGCGCAACGTTTTCTATTAGGGAATAGAACTCCGGAAATGAAGATCCAGCTTCCGGTTTGATTTGAATGAGTTCAACTTTCAATGAGGCAATATAGGGCGCTATTTGCTGATAACGGGCATGATCGACAAAAACTAACTTTGTGCCGCTATCACTTAAACCATATTCGATTTCCGCTCCTTTCCACCAGGAATTCATTGGCACGATAACTGCCCCCACGATAGTTGCTGCCATATAAGCAAAACACCATTCGGGGGAATTGCGAGCACATACCGCTACCCGATCACCAGGTTGGATACCGTATTGTTCGATAAGTACTCTAGACATGCGCCGAGACATTTCCAGGGTCTCAGCAAAGCTGAATCGTTCATCGAGGTAAACTAAAAACGTTTCATCTGATTCAGCCAGACCGAGTTCGTAGAGTTCGTTGAGATTACGAGGAGCATTGGTAAACACTTCATAATCCTGACCATCGATAGTTTCCGGATGAATAGCCAGACGCGCTTGTGGAGCTTTATGAGTAAGGACTATATTTTTTAGTTTCGTCAGGTCCTGACGAATTTCTTCTTCAGTCAGCATTTTGATGTTACTCAGATTTTATTTCTAGGGTAACTTTGCCCATTACCTTTCTTTCAGTGAAGACATTAAATGCTGCCACATACTCTTCTAGTGGGAATGATTCCGTGATTAAAGGTTTCAGCTTTCCTTGATCGTACATCTCCAATAGCTCCTGGAAATTCTTTTCATACTCAGTAGGTTCTTCTTTGCGGAACCGACCAAGAAAAACACCAACCATGGAAGAACCTTTAAGCAGTGCTAGGTTGGCTTTGTATTCCGGGATTCGCCCACTGGTGAAACCTATAACTAATAGGCGTCCGTTCCAATTGATGCAGCGACAGCATTGATCGAAAAGATCACCACCAACAGGGTCGTAAATTACATCGGCACCCTGATCGTTGGTTAAGGTTTTTACTTTTTCTTTAAGTTCACCGTCGCCATAGTTGATGACTTCATTGGGTTCGAGTTGTTTAACGAATTCGAGTTTTTCGTCGGAACTAGCGGCAGCTATAACTTTTGCTCCCATAAGCTTTCCCAGTTCCACTGCTGTCAGCCCGACACCGCCGCTGGCCCCAAGGACCAGTAAGGTTTCACCTGTTTGCAATTTCGCCCTTTGTTTTAAGGCGTAGTAAGACGTGGTGTAAACCATGGCGAAGCTCGCAGCAGTCCTGAAATCCATGGAGTCTGGAATTTTGCGCAATCCGGTTTCCTTGACGATGACTTCTTCCGCCAACCCACCTATTCCTGGCGTTGCCATGACTCTGTCTCCAACATTAAATCCTTTCAAAGCGGGGCCAATGGATTTAATTACGCCGCCCACTTCCGAGCCTGGCGTAAATGGCATGGGAGGTTGGAACTGATATTTCCCCTGAATCTGCAAGCCATCAGGAAAATTTAGAGAGGCAGCATACACCTCTACTATCGCTTCGCCCTCACCTGCAATAGGCGCAGCAATTTCTTCTAACGTAAGCCTTTCTGGTGGGCCGTAAGAGCTGCAAAGTACGGCTTTCATAAGTTATCCTTAAAAATGACGAACGCGGATTCAATCATGAATGGTTTGCAACTTCAATTGCTCTGCCAGGTACTCCGAAGAATTCAGATTTGTTGTTGAGGTTTGGGCAAGCGAGTATATTTAACTTTTAGTTTCTGGTTACTCCTGTCATGAACGAGTCACAAAGAAAAGCGTATTTGAACGCTATGGGAATTAATGTTTATTACCCAAGGGCTATTTTGCCTGGTGCAAAACCTTCTCCGG
>DFQD01000214.1 GCA_002377605.1 Gammaproteobacteria bacterium UBA3498
TTAATCAATCCAGAAGATTTGTACCAGGTTCCTAACACTGACTGGGTGATAGCAACCGGAAGAATTTCAGACTCCGCCGGGCCTATCTATGCAGTGAACATCGATAGCCATCAGGTAGAAGAGGTTTATCCCCACAATTCAGTAGTGCCAAATTTTAATCGAGAAACTTATAGTCAATGTCCAGGACCAATACTAACTTTTCAGCCTCACGGTATTACCTTAAGAGAAGGTAGTAACGATGATCACACACTCTACATCGTAGGCCATGGTGCTCGAGAAGCAATTGAAGTTTTTAATCTCGATGCAAGCAACGGTGTTCCAACACTGAGTTGGATTGGTTGTATACCAGCTCCGGAAGGTACTCGCAGAATTAATTCCATAACTACTCTTCCAGGTGGATATCTTGGAGCAACAAACTTCGATATTGCTGGGGGCCAGCTCTGGGAATGGCATCCATCAACAGATTGGATCGAAGTACCGGGCTCTTCAATGTTTGGTCCAAATGGATTGGTTTCATCAGGAGATGGAAATTGGTTCTATGTTGGTGGCTGGAGTGATCGATCTTTAGTAAGAATTTCACGAGGCACTAATCCAGTGCAGGTAGATTTAATTCCAGTGGGATTTAATGTAGACAATGTCCGCTGGGGAACAGATGGGCGCATTATTGCTGCAGGGCATATTACCCGTTGCCCTGATGAAAACCCTTGCGACCTTTCCGCCGCTCGAGTTGCCAAAGTACATCCTTCGACATTTGAAGTTGAACAACTGGTCGATTATAAAGGTAATGATTTCTTTAACGTTGGAACTGTCGCTATTGATGCAGCTAATGAGATTTGGATCGGTGGTATTTACGGTAGCTTTGGTATAGCCAGATTTCCTCAATAGTTATCTATAGAAAGTAGTAAACGATACACAAGATTTTCTATTTTTAGAATACCCGCTTTCTTTATTGCCATTGTTTATATGCGGATAAAATTATTTTAACGGGCTCGAGTCATTACCGCGAGCACTTTGAATCCCTGTTCTAAACGATTCGCCTTTTGTCTTTCTGCATCGTCAACAGAGTTGGCAACGATGGGATAGCCACATGCTATGCCACTTTCTAAGCAAACAGCCAGCACTTGCTGCACCATGGCTTCTACCTGTGGTGCATTTGGTCCTGCTGCATTTATATAGGAAGCCATGTCCGTTGGTCCCACAAACAAAACACCAACACCGGGAACTTGAATAATTTCTTGAAGATTAGAGATTCCCTCTGGTGATTCAATCATAATCATTGCCACTAGGGCTTCGTAATCTCCTGATCCCCAGATTTCATCTCGGTCCAGTTTCATGGACGCGATTGCTACTTCAGTTTGTTGTCTATTTTCAATGTCAGGAAACAAGATCCCGTAGGCACCTGCTTCAATAATTTGTGGAATAACTTGCTCTGGATTATCTTTCATTGCTAGCGGTGGTCTGACAATAGGGGCTGCTACAGGCGAACCATCACCATCATTAAGGTCATTGATCATTCTTCTTAACAGTGTAAGGTCGATGGTGTTGTATTGCTCGTCAATAACAACGAAATCTAGATCGAATCGTGGTTCACGAGTAAAAGTCCCAATGGCAGCCTCACCCGCATCAAGTTTATTTATGATCGGATTAATTGAGTCTTGAGCGAACGTTAACGAATTTATTGCTAGGCAAAATACGTAAACTGCTCTGAATAGATTCGTTTGTAAATCGCGCAAGATATTACTCTTATTTACTCCGTTGGCATTCGATGCAATGCACAGATTTTGTTACCGGCTGGATCACGTAGATAGGCAATGTACATTTTTACTCCTCCACCTTCGCGAACACCAGGTGGATCTTCTATTGCTATGCCACCTTGTTTCAGCCCAGCGGCATGCCAGGCGTTGCATTGTTCTGCATTCTCAGCGGCGAAGCCGATTGTGCCCCCATTAGCATGGGTGGCTGCTTCGCCATTGATCGGTTTGCTTACCCCAAAAACCCCAGATTTAGTGCGATAGAAAACTCGACTCTTATCGTCAACAAATCCTGGCTCAATGCCGAGTGCTCCTAAGGCTGCATCATAAAATGATTTTGCTGATTCGATGTCGTCTGCACCGACCATGACATGACTAAACATGTAATTCCTCTTCTCAGTTAATTAGTAAAGGGATTAAGCCTACTGCGACTCAATCCAGAAAAATTGATTTTAGCGTTGGTAGCGCGGACTGGATACATCCACGGAAGAATTTTGTGAAGCATCAGGATAGGGGAGCCAGCTCCAGAATGGCAGCATCTGGATTTCCATACTTTCTGGATCGAAATTATCTTCCATCCACTGATCTCGGGTGGCTACGGACTGTATCTGATCGGCGCGAGTTTGCAAACAATCATAGCAAACGGAGCCAGGTACGAAGTGCTCTTCACCCTGAGTGTCTAGCCCGCGAGCTACCATGAGCTCTTCCATGAGTGTTGCCGTATGCAATTGCGCTTTATAAAAATCCGTGTAACTGAAACCCCTTGCGAAAGCTAGAGGAGACCAACCGTCCTCTGTTAAGGCAGTCAAATTTGCGCCCTTTTCAACTAAGTAGTTCACTGCAATATTCACACCCCGGAATCCGAGCCCATGCAATGCCGTTTCACCACGATAGTTTCTGGCATTAACGTCGTTACCTTGCTCTACACATATGCGGATGGCTTCAAGCACTTCTTCTTCCTGTCCGGTAAAAGAACCACCGTCCTCACCTGGATTCCAAATATGTAAACCGGAAGCGACCATTAAAGGCGTAGTGCCATCAGCGTTAGGAATGTTTGCATCTGCACCGTGATCAAGAAGCAGACGCATCGCTTCAACATCGGTGACTTTCGCAGCCAACATAAATGCAGTCGCACCCAATCGATTAAATCGATTGCGCTGACCATCTCTTATTCCATTGCGCGTCATGCGTGCGTTTACATCGATGCCTGCGTTTAATAATTTCAGCATTAGCGCAGTGCTGTCGATAGTTCCAGATGCAAATGGTCCTGGTGTACCGAATACTAAATTCATTCTGCGGGTACGCACTGTTTGGTGTAGTGCGTTCCAACCAGCATCAGCTCTAGTTACATCAGCGCCGCGGTCGATTAAATGAGCTGCTAATTCCCAGTTAGCATTTGCTGCAGCGATTATTAATGCACTTTCACCATCGGATACCGTGTCATTGACATTGGCGCCCGCGTCCAACAGTGCGTCGACAGCTTCAATATGACCTGCCCGCACTGCAAAAATAAATGCTGAAAACCCTGTGGGAGGAGAGTAAGCAAATGTTCGGTCTGCAATGCGCGATGGGTTGTTAGTTTTTAAGTGCACTTTCGCGCCAAATTCCAGCAGTACGCGAATAGCATCTGCATTGTTTTCAGAAGCTGCCCACATTAACGCTGTTTGACCGCGTGATTCTTCACGATGATTGGGATCAGCACCTTGCTCCAATAATGCACGAATGGTAGCTGCATCGCCGGTGCGAGCTGCAGTCATCAATAAAGTTTCGCCTTCGGGCATGGATTGATTGGCATCTACGCCTGCCGCTAATATCAGCTGCATGATTTCTGAATTGCCGTTTTCTGCAGCGAGGGCAGCAGCAGTAACACCGTATCTATTGGCTATATTTGCGTCGGCACCATTCTCTAATAGGATTCGCGCAATATCATTGTGGTCGCCTTGAGCAGCCCATTGCAACGCACTTGTAGTGTCTGCAGACGTGGAATTAGCGGAGGTGCCTTCATTTAATATGGCACGCACTAACTCGATTTTGCCGTCGATAATTGCATGGATTAAATCACTCTCTGTTGAGGCAAAGCTTAGCGTAGAAAAACTGAACGTAATTAATGTAAGAATCAGTTTCGCGAAAGAGCGCTGAATAGTGATTGTTACCATGATTACCTATAGATCGCTTAAGTGGCCTGTACTGTCGGAAATACTTGCGACTTCTACCCCAACTTTATCTAGGAGTGATAAACCGAGATTCATAAATGGTGTATGCATTGGATACCTCAAGTGACGACCACCTTCAAGCTTGCCCCTGCCACCACCAACTAAAATCACCGGTAAGTTGTAAGGCGTGTGATGATCGCCGTCACCCATGCCGGTGCCGTAAAGAAGAATGCTGTGATCGAGTAGAGTGCCATCACCATTTTGAGTATTGGCGAGCCGATCGACAAATTGTTTAAACAGTGATACGTGGTGTGTGTTAATTCGCGTGTACTGTTGAATATTATGCGGATTCAACTGGTGGTGTGAAACTGTATGGTGTCCTTCGGGAACACCAATATCTGGATAGGCTCTGCCACTTAGCTCTCTTGCCATCTGCATCACGCTCACTCGAGTCACATCTGCTTGATAGGCTAGCACTAGCATTTCAAACAAAGTATCAATATGTTCTTCGAACGTGTCGGGTACACCGTCCGGTTGTTCTACTGAAGGCAAAGGGCGATTTGCGTTGTTTTGTTCGGCACGTTGAATGCGCCGTTCAATTTCGCGAACAGCAGTTAAGTATTCATCCATCACAACTTTATCGCCGTGGCCTAAATCCTTTTCTAAATTGCTTATGCTGTCAGAAACCGAATCAAGAATACTTCTATCGGTTTGCATCTGTGCTATGCGCGCTTCGACACTACCACCGTCACCAAACAATCGTTGAAATACAACACGAGGATCACGTTCATGGGGAAGTGGAGTAGTTGGCGATCTCCAAGAAGTCGAATTCTGATAAGTACAGCTATAGCCGTTTTCACAATTGCCAACAGTGAAATTGGAATCAGTAGTCAGTTGTATTGAACGTAATGAAGTTTCTTGTCCTAGCACATCTGCAGCATACTGATCGACAGTTTTTCCTGCTTCGATGTCCGCACCTTCGGTACGCTTTGGCAATACACCGCTGAGCCAACCACCGTGGGCTCGAGTGTGTACACCACCACCTTCATTCGGACTAACCAGTGCACTATTACTTAGGCCGCTGATTACCACCATGTTTTCACGATAAGACTCTAGTGGGGAAAGAATCGGAGTCATGGCGTAGTTTTTGCCGCCATTTCCTTCAGGGTGGAAATTCGGCAGAAACATTCCATTCGGTGCATAGAAGAATCCCAAGCGAGGAGTTGGGTTTGCTGCTGTGTTGGCAAGCGCCGTCATCGCCGGCGCCATGGCACCCAGGAATGGCAATGCAACCATCGTACCCATGCCGCGCAACACTGTGCGCCGGGGCAAGGTTTTTTTGGTTATAAATGTCATGACTCCGATCTCCTATGCAGGAAAGGATAACTCAATACTATACCGGTGATTATAGATTGCATTCCATAATTATTGGCTTCGGCTTCCCGAACTATCTGGCGAACGGCTGGCATATCGTAATATTCAAGCCCGCGACCTAAGGCGTAGGTCAAGAGCTTTTCAGTAAAAGTACTGACGAATCTTTCAGGCTGCAATACCAGCGCCTCACGTAAATCGGCGGCACCATCGAATGAGGTTCCATCCGGCAGTACCCCAGATGTATCGATCTGATTAAACCATTCATCTACTTGGCGATAGCGGCCAATTGCATCGAATCCTTCTAAAGCGAAGCCGGCTGGATCGATCATTGTATGACATGCAGAACATACAGGATTGGATCTATGGGCCGCCATTCGCTCACGCATTGTGGCAACTCGTGCCGAAGTTTTTCTGTCATCGAGTGCTGGAATATTTGGCGGTGGATCAGGCGGGGGTGTTCCTAAAATATTATCGAGAATCCATTTTCCTCTCAGTACTGGTGAAGTGCGTATGGCATGAGAGGTGAGAGAAAGAATACTACCGTGACCTAACAGTCCTTTTCTTGGACTATCTTCGGGAAGCACAACTTTGCGGAAGTGTGTACCCTGGATGTTTGGAATGTCGTAATGACCAGCGAGTCTCCCATTTAAGAATGTGTAATCCGCTGTGAGCAAATCCAGAACGCCTCGATCTTCACGCACAATACTATCGAAGAACAATTCTGTTTCAGTAATCATTGCCTGTCGTAAAGTTTCATCGAAGGCAATCGCATAGGGTTCACCTGGGCGAACAATGGTCGCTAGATTCCTTAATTGTAGCCACTGGCCAGCAAAGTTTTGGGTTAAAGCTTTTGAGCGTGGATCGATGATCATTCGCGCAATTTGTTTTTCGAGTTCTGCTGGCTCACTGAGTTTGTTGCGTTCTGCGAGTGCAAGTAATTCTGCGTCTGGAATTGATGACCATAGGAAGAAAGATAGACGAGAGGCTAATTCGATATCGGATATTTGATATGGCTCTCCACCTCCAATATTGCTAGGATCAGATTCAATTCTTACTAAAAATTCTGGACTGACCAAAAGTCTGCGCAAAGCAAGTTCAATTCCTTCTTCGAAATCGCCACCGTCAGCGCGAGCCATGGAATAGAAATCCATTAACACGTTAGTGTCACTTTCACTAACCGGACGACGATACGCTTGCCTGGTTAAGCTAGTAACAATTTGTTCGGCACAGAAAGTTTCTTCGTTTGGGTTTGTTGGTGTGCAACTAAATATTTTACCGCGGCTTGGAGTATCTCCTGAGCTTCTAAAATTGAAAGGCCCTTCAATTGTTAAACTAGTAACAAAGGGCATTGAGCCTAGTGGCCCCCCTGAATTTCCAGATGTGCGTGGATTTTCAAATCTTTCTCGTACTTGTTCTACTAATGCCGGTGGTCGTCGATAAAAGGCAACACTAACTTCACGGGGTCCGGCGGCAACTGGAATTTGCAAATCGATTGTAGATGAAGCACCAACCTCTATAGTTTCTATAGGTACGCCATCGATTGCTATTTCTAATCTATGAGTATCAACGATTCCTCTTGTGCCACTGAGCTGCACGTTAAGTTCGTAGTCCGCATCAACTGGAAATTGATAGGGCACTAAGATGCCGCCGCGAGTTCCAATAGGAAGACCAGTCGTCCGCGCATGTTGTTGTTCGTCTTGTTCAGTTCTGAAAGTTTGTGAGATTGGTGCCGGTGGTGGACTACCCACTGCTAAGCGGCTGATCGTACGACTGGCTTCCAGATATCTTTCCATAAGTGATTGAGATATGCGCAACACGCCACCAATATTATCAAACCCGTAACTTGCATCGTCTGCTGGCAAGTAGTTATCAACTTCGATTTCTAGCCCAAGCAAATCGCGAATGGCGTTTTTATACTCTGCACGATTTAAGCGATGGAAAGTTGCCTTTCGTCCAGGGTTTGGATTTTTAAGCGCTGCGTTATCTAATTCCGATTGCAGCCATTGACGAAAGCTTTCTAATTGAGAGCCATCAGGCCTAGGCATGCCGGCAGGTGGCATTAACCCAGCTCTTAGTTTCCTAACTACTTTTTCCCAGTGATCTGCTTCAGCCGGAACATTGTTTATATTAAGGCTGTCCAGGGCTAATCCCACGGCCCTAAGCTGGCTGCCTAGTGGGTCAGTAATCGCACTGGGGTCGGCATTAACAGTTCGTTGGTTATGACAAACGACACAATACCGATCTACCATTTGCCGATATTCTTGTTCGTTCTCAGCAGTTGCCGGGTGGGCGTTTAGGACCAGGCACAGGGTCGCGAACGCAGAAACTACGGGGGGTAGAGAGAAGGCTCTTATTGTTTTTCTCGTTTCCATTCCACTGCCTGATTGGGTCAATTTAGCGGTCGGATTAGTCTTCTTGTTCTGTTGAAAACCTTAACAAATTCACCGTTTTGAAGCATTAAGTTTAGGCCCAAGAATTTGTGAGTAATTGCAACCGAAAAGCCCAGTTTCAAAGCCAGATGAGGTATATTACTTAATATTCAAAGCTGTGATCAGACGATGAAAATACTAATAACAATTGCCCAGCTTCTCGGCCTAGGCATTCTTGTTACCGCAGTAGTGGTGATAACTCTTTGGCTGGATGCCCGAGGTGAAGATGGGCCTTCGGTAATTTTTCGCGGTGGCGTTTTTACTAGTGGAGAAATTTATCAGGGGCCTGAACCGGACTGGAGTTTTACCGATGCTATACGTCTGGTGGAATTGCAACTCGATGCGACCCAAGACTCACGTACTACTTTTATTATTGAAAGCAACGGCCGCATTTTCGTCACCTCTGATTACATGGGAACGTCACTTGGGAGAATGTGGAAAAAGTGGGCGGTAGAAGCGGCGGAAGGTGATGGCGCCGCCGAAATTCGAATTGGCAATACCCGCTATTTGCGAACCATGAGAAGAATCACTCAAGGGCCAGAACTCGATTGGGTTATTGAAAAGAAAAGAGCCAAGTATCGATCTCTAATAAATCACGAACTTATTGCATCGGGTGAGGTTTGGGTTTTCGAATTCGAGCCGAGAGGATGAACTTAAGGCCGAATAACGACTCGGTTATTCCAAATTGTTTTTAGAAGTGTGGTCATAGGAGAAATTCTCTTAAGTTATTTCCAATCGGCCCCATCATAATATCTGGTCCCCCGATGACCTTTGCGCACAACTACTTTCTTAATTTTTTGACCTGGGCATTTCACCATTATGAGTGTTCGCGGTCTTCCTGATTTTGGATTCGTCGCACTAGGAATAAGCTCAGTAATCTTAAGCCGACCGCGAAGCTCATCATTGAAAATAGTGTAAACAAAATCTCCAACTTTTAATTTGGAAGGTGTTCCTGCCATATGGAATTCAAATTCTTTGATTGATCCGTCGAAAAGTTTGTTGATGCCTTCGGCGCCTCGCGTGGCAGGAATGGTTTTTGTGATTCCGAAACTCACGATGTCTCCTTAAACAACAGGGGCAGCTTGTCCGCCTCTAATTAATCTGCCGGGTCTAGCACCGGTAGCACGCCCTTCATGATATATAATTTCACCGCTCACAATCGTTGCGATATATCCATCTGCATATTGCATTAGCCGCCTTCCGCCGGCAGGTAAATCGAAATGAACTTCTGGTTTGTGCAGTCTTAATTTATCCATGTCGATGACATTAATATCAGCTTTGTATCCTTGTGCGATTACCCCACGATCGTATAGACCAACAGCATGGGCAGTGTCTTTGCAATGGGCTTTTATAACCCATTCCAAAGAAAGCTTTTCACCACGATTACGATCCCTTACCCAATGGGTCAGCATGTGAGTAGTGAAACTTCCATCGCAAATGGAACCACAATGAGCACCACCGTCACCCAATCCAAGAATTGAATCAGGGTGCTCCATCATTTCCTTGGCTGGGTCCAAAGAGGCTTCGCCGTAATTAAGGAAACAATAATAAATCATGTTTCTGCCATCACCCTCGGTGAGAATTTCCCAGCAGAGTTCTAGTGGGTGGATGTCGCGTTTAGCTGCAAGGGCAGAGATACTTTCAGTCGGAGATGGTTCATAGTTGGGCTCATCGTCTAACACATACAGGTCCTGATACCGTTTGTGAACTTGACGCATAAACGGATTGGTTTCCAATTCAGGTACTTCTTTTAATAGTTGTTCTTTAAAAGATAGATCTCTTAGTTTCTCTAGTTTGTCATCCAGCGGAAGGTGATCGATGGCTTTATAGGAAGCATGTGCACTAAAGGGATTATTGGTAAGTTCTAATCCAAACAACACACCAACCGGCCTTCCACATACCTGCGCTTTTAAATCTATTCCTTCTTTGTTCGCTTCTGCGATTGTTCCGAGAATGTTCCGCCAGCCATCAGTCACGCGATGATGTTGGGCAACTGACACAGAAAGTGGCCGCTGTGATTGTTGAACCATTTGTCGCAGTATTTCGAATTCACTGTCACTGCCTTTGAAATCAGTTACCACTTGCATGACACCCGATCCGGTAGCGCCAACACCTTTGGCAATGCCAACCATTTCGTCAATTTCGGCAGTTAAGGTGGGCGTAGGTTGCCCCTCAGCAGTTTGGTGATTAAGAGTGCGGGAAGTAGAAAAACCTAATGCGCCTGCTTCGATAGCCTCGGTAGTGAGCGCTGCCATCTTTTCGATATCTTCATCGGTTGCTGTTTCTCGGTTGGCACCGCGGTCACCCATGACGTAAACACGCAAAGGTCCATGAGGAACTTGTGCGGCAAAATCGATATCATATTTGCGCTCAGCCAGACTATCTAAATACTCAGGAAATGTTTCCCAATTCCAGGGAAGCCCTTCCGCGAGTACAGGATGTGGAATGTCTTCCACACCTTCCATTAATGAGATGAGTCTCTCTTTATCATCAGGACGACAAGGAGCAAAACCAACTCCGCAATTCCCCATCACTGCAGTTGTCACGCCGTGATTTGAAGAGGGCGTTAACTCTTCACTCCAGGTGACCTGGCCATCATAATGAGTATGAATATCCACAAACCCAGGCGTAACTGCCAGACCGTTGGCATCAATTTTTTTACTTGCATCGACATTGATTTCGCCCGTCTCTGCAACCGCAACGATAATTCCATCTTTTATGGCAATATCACCATGAAACGGGGCATCGCCGGTGCCGTCAACGATCAGACCGTTTTTAATTATTAAGTCATACATGTATAAGGACTATCCGGGAGGTTGAAACTCATCAGCGAAAATTAAACCACCTTCGCTGTTGTCAGTGCGTAAGTGAATAATTTCCTGATACTCAGGTGAGTTATACCATCCTTCTAACGCTTCTCTGGTCGGGAATTCCAATACGACTGTTATCGCTCCAGGGTTTCCTTCGACCGGAGTACTACCAGGTCCTGCAACTAAGATTTTCCCACCATGGTTCATTATGGTTGGTCCCACCGATGCGAGATACTGGTTATAACCGGCCTCATTGGTAACATTGTAATTAGCGACTAAATAGCTGGCCATGGATTGCTCCTTCTATGTATGAAAATAAGTTCTGTTCTGGATTGAGGCCGCGGTAAAGGTAGCTCACCGTTTTCTAAAATACGATTCCATTCGAGGTCACCTGCCCGATAAGCCTCTTTTATGATCGCTGCTTCATTCACAGTTAATATCTCATGATCTCGCATGCAAAATTTTCCGTCCACCACTACTGAATCAATGTCTGAAGGTTGCCCATTGTGTATCTAGGTAGAAAGGATGCTCCTTGCGGTCATCAGATGATGCTTCATTAATGGACACAGGTAACATGCAAGTTCCTATTACGGCACTAGCGCCAAACAATAGCTCGCCTCTACTTTATAGCAGTGTCTTTTTTCAATCGATTGTTCATAGATTTCTTCTTAGTTTGGTAATGCGAGGGCGATAAACTCTGCTGGATCACCATAGCTGCCTACGGCTACGATAATGTATTGTTTACCGTTGTGTACATAACTCATAGGGCCACCGGTGGTGCCGGAAGGAAGTTCTATTTTTGTTAGTACTTCACCGGTTGCTTTGTCGTATGCTCGAAATGCAGTTCCCCACATATTCGGCATTGTGCCGCCGTGTAGATTACTACCTTCGCCAATAAACAACAGTGTTTTTGTTACCAGCGCTACTGGTCGGCTTGCGATACCTAAAGATTGCAGATCAAGATTCTCCAGTGAGGGGTGATCACTTAGTGAATCACCGTTGGCAACTTGCCAGATGTGATCGCCTTGGTTCATATCGATTGCGGTAATGCGACCCCACGGTGGCTTTGTCAGGGGAATGCCATCGATATAAGGTGCTTCGCGATTCGGACTCCAGTATTCCATCTCGGCATCTTCCTGTTCCGCTCGCTCCAGTCGATACACTCGCGGAATGTCATTAGTAAAGCCGTAGTAGAAACCAGTATCCGGATCAAAGGCGCCGGTATTCCAGTTCGCCGAGCCCCAAGAACCAGGAAGCGTCAAGGTGCCCTGAGTACCTCCCACTTCATTGCTTATTAGGGTTGGCGGAGTGAATATCGGTCCGATCACGAAATTAGCAACTTCCGCTCGTGCAATTTGGCCGATCTCCGGAAAATCGATAATGTCATCAGGGGTAATTCCCTGAGTTGCAATTGGTGCTGGCCTAGTCGGAAATGGTTGGGTTGCTGAAAGAATTTCACCAGGTACATCTGAGACAGGCACGCTCCTTTCTTCAATTGGCCAAACTGGTTCTCCAGTTGCGCGATCAAAGACATAAACAAAACCTGTTTTGTTCGCCTGCATTACGGCGCGAATAGAACGCCCATCTACAACGATGTTACCCAATACCGGAGGGCCTACATTGTCATATTCCCAAACATCATGATGCACCATTTGAAAATGCCAAACCCGTTCGCCGCTTTCGACATTGATTGCTACCAGGCTGTTCGAAAACAAATTATCACCGCCGCGATGACCGCCATAGTATGCGGCTGTTGGAGCGGTAAAGGGCACATAGACGATTCCCAATGTCGGATCTGCGCTTAGGCAACACCACGCACCTAAGTCACCAGACTCCCTTGCCGAGTCATTTGCCCAAGTTTCGTAACCGAATTCACCTGCCCTAGGAACGGCATGAAATGTCCAAAGATGTTCTCCGCTTCTGACGTCATAGCCTCGCACGTCTTCCGACGCGACACCGCGCCATCTGGCGCCGCTATCTCCAGCGCCATCAAGAGTGCCAGCGATTACGATGACATCATTTACAACGATTGGACCACCCGAAACGTAAGTAAAATTGTTTGAAGATTCCGGAACGAGATCTATACGGCCGTTATCGCCAAAAGAAGAAACTCTTCTGCCATTTTTGGGATTTAACGCAATAAGATTACCTTTGCGAATCACAAATAGAATTTCATCCGATCCATCGGACCAGTATTCAACTCCGCGGGAGCTTTGTCCCTGCACTTCTGCAAGAGTGTTTTCATCTGGCTCCTGTACCCAGAGAGTCTCACCACTTGCAGGATCAAAGGCTTCCGCCAAGCCAACTCCATTAGAGGAGTACAACACACCGTTTATAAAAATCGGCGTAGCACGCAGGTTCCCAGAAACCCTCAACCTAGGGTAAGCACTGGTTATAGATTCATCGACAGCGGGTCGTCGCCAAACGATTTCTAAATCTGAAACATTGTCTGAATTTATTTGCGCTGCTGGTGAATAACGTTGGAAATAGTGACTGGATCCCCAATAAGCCCAATCTGCCTGCCCGACAACAGATGATGACAGGAGAACGATAATAAGTGAGCTAAGAAATCGCTTCATGGCGCTTTTACCTTATAGTTATCAAAGCTTTCTTCTTTCTTATATTTTAGGCATGCAGAATTATTATTGAAGTGTATTGGCGGCTGAAGCGTAACGAGTCAGATCTAATTCTGTTCTGACTGATTTACCCAAATCGCTTTCCATGTCATCTATAGGTATTCCCATTGAATCCGCAATGCGGACCATTCGCTGAAAATTTGCTGCTACACCAGCTGCATCTACCAGAACACTCGTCCCGGCTTCATCCAAAAGCCTTTGACGAGCTTCTTTAAGTAATGACTGATCGCGAGTAGCTACAGCTTCGCCTAGCAACATAAGTTCTTTGCCGTGTTTAATTCCCACTGCCGCAGCCTCCTGATCACCATTAACGCCTTGAAGATTTATATCAGTTTCTGTTGTCATTGAGCTCGCACGGAGCATCGAAGAATGAGCGTTAGTTCAGTAGAAGCATTCATTTATTGCGGAAACTCTTGCAGCAATAAGTTCCATCTGCATGCGGTTAATAGAACGATCGTCTTGCCCAATCAAATTTGCCATTCCCTCAACAGAAAGATAAATCGCACTTGATAAAGCCAACCAATCTCTTAACGCATCTGGCACCAGTGAGAGCGCACGAATAACATTAGCATTGCGACCATTTGGCCAAAGATTTTCTTCAGCGCCGGTCAATCCTTCTCTTGGGAGCATTGGCACGAAGCCAGTTCCTAATTCAGCTTGTGCTGGGCGATAGTGCGATGGTTCACCAGAAACTGGTTCCGGCATATCCTCAAGAGGAAGGCCGAGAGCTCGATGGAATTCATCAATACTAAAGACACACACCACTATGCCGGTTAATTCTACATAGCCTTCAGTGCTTATCCCTGCATCGGGAAGGCTTTCTACCCAGGATCGAGTGATTCGGTTTTGGTCGGTGACAATGCGATGCACTGCATCCACAGTGGTTGGATCGAGTCCCGAATCAGACCCATGCTCACCAGTAACGTTATAAGGGGAAAGACTCTGTTTACGTATGCTGCAAAAACTGCAGTTAACCGCAGTTCGCGATTCTTGGGCAATGGCTACGCGCTCTGCCCCTGTCCACCAGGATCCAGGCTTAGCTAATCGTTGCCAGAATTCACTGAATTCTTTCTTAATGTCTTGACGAATTGGGTACGGAGAATTCGAATATTCAAAGTAAGCCATTAAGTTGTCTCTCTCATTAATTTGAACTCTAGTTTGCCCCTTTCCTCAGAATAAATCTTTAATTAATTGCAGAGAATTGGTTGGGGGAACTAGCAGCACATATAGAAATGCGATTTGGGGTACCTATAGTATAGAATACCCGTCGATTTTAGTTTATTGAGGAAGTTTTCGTGTCTATTCCTGATTGTATGCAAGGGCGCTTATCGGTTCCTGCCATCGGTGCGCCACTGTTTATTATTTCGAACCCTGATCTGGTAATCGCCCAATGTAAAGCAGGGGTAGTGGGTTCATTCCCCGCACTTAACGCTCGGCCTGCAGAGGTACTAGAAGAATGGTTGATACGTATTAACGAAGAATTGGACGCTCACAATCAAGTGAATCCAGACTATCCTGCGGCGCCTTATGCCGTTAATCAGATCGTGCATGGATCGAATGACCGACTTATGCACGACGTTGAACTTTGCGTTAAATTTAAAGTACCTGTTGTCATTACATCATTGGGAGCAAGACCTGAAGTATTCGATGCGATTCACTCATATGGCGGTATTTGTTTGCACGACGTTATCAATAATCGCTTTGCTCACAAAGCAATCGAAAAAGGAGCAGATGGTTTGATTTGTGTTGCTGCAGGAGCTGGAGGTCATGCAGGTACATTATCTCCAATGGCTTTCATTCAAGAAGTAAGAGAATGGTTTGATGGCCCAATCCTTTTATCTGGTGCTATATCAACCGGAGACGGAATACTTTCAGCAATAGCTATGGGAGCTGATCTTGCATATTTAGGTTCTGCTTTTATTGCTACCAAAGAAGCTAATGCGGATCCAAAGTATAAGCGGGCGCTTGTGGATTACGCTGCTGCAGACATTGTCTACACTAATTTATTTACTGGAGTGCACGGAAATTATTTGAAGCCTTCTATCGAAGCTGCTGGATTAAACCCAGACGATTTACCGGAAAGCGATCCCTCAAAAATGCAGTTCGGCTCTGGTGGCAGCAATAAATCTAAAGCATGGAAAGACATTTGGGGTTGTGGACAAGGAATTAATGCGATTAAGTCAGTAGTTCCGACATCTGATCTAGTAGAGAGACTCAGAAATGAATATAAACAAGCACAACAAAGAGTGTTGGCAGCTTGAGATACATTTATTATTTACTCGTTTATTTGTAAGCGCTACATTGTCTTTAAGCGCATTTATCATAATAAGAAGAAGAGATTACCGCCATGAAAAACAAAAGAGATAAGAAATATCTCATCCCTCTATTAATCAGTGTTCTCGTTGTTCCATTTCAGCTTTATGGGCAGGATTTCGACAATATCGAAATCACTACAAACCACGTAAAAAATAATATTTACTACCTGGAAGGCAGTGGTGGAAATATCGGTGTTATAGTCGGTGATGACGGTGTCTTGATCGTAGACGATCAGTTTGCGCCGCTCACTAATAAGATCGAAGCTGCAATTACAGATCTGACCAAGCTTCCAGTTACTTTCGTAGTTAACTCTCACTTTCATTATGACCACACCGATGGTAATGAAAACTTCGGCAGAGCCGGTGCGTTTATTGTGGCTCAGGACAATGCCCGTCGGCGCATGGAATCAACTCAGGTGCTAGCCAGCGGTCGCGAGCAGGAAGCTTACGACGACGTTGGGCTTCCAAAAATTACTTTCTTTGATTCAATGCGTTTCTATTTCAATGACGAACCTATTGAGCTAATACATACGGGGCCAGGTCATACAGATGGTGATGCTCAGGTTTATTTCCTTGAATCAAATGTGATTCATACCGGCGACATGTTTGTGCGCTATGTACTGCCTTTTATCGATCAGAATAATGGCGGGTCATTGGATGGAATGATTGAGGCTACTGACAAGCTAGCCAGTATTATTAATAATGAAACAATAATTATTCCTGGCCATGGCCAGCTGTCTAATCGTGGTGACTTGCTTAATTACCGCAACATGTTAGTCACAATCCGAGGCAATTTGACACGTGCTAAAGTTCAGGCATTATCGCCAGCAGAAATGCTTGAAACTGAACCCGCCGATGGATGGGCGCCCGCGGGCGATGGAACCAATCAGTGGCTGTTGAGAGCCTACGACGAATACCGCTAATTGATACTATTGAATAAGAACTACGAAAGCAGAGTAATGAAGTTATTACTCTGCTTTTTTATTGGGGAAAATTAATGTCAGACCAAGATGAAATTCAAAATACGATTCAAACTTATTTCGACTGCATGTATGAATCCGATGGCGCAAAAGCTCTTGAAGCGTTTCATCCCTCGGCAAAAATTACAGGGTACATTCAAGATGAATTACAACAAATGAGTGTTGACGATTTTGCGAAATTTGTTGATTCAAAATCACCATCGCATAAAGAGAACGGTGATCCAATTGTCCTAGAAACTCTTTCCTTGGAAATTGCCGGAGATACTGCTGTTGCGCGAGTGAGGGATGCTTATATTGGTCGAAATTTTCTGGACACTCTTTCCCTTCTTAAAGTAAATGGCAAGTGGGTAATTTACAATAAACTGTTTCATATTGAATCTTAGATAATTAAAAGAAGAACGAAGAGTTATGGAAAGACGTTGGAGAATTGCCGGTATAGATTTCGAACATTTCCACATGGGCGATAATTTGCGGATGGCACAAGAACATCCTGCCGTAGACATCGTTGGTATTTGTGATGATAGTCGCGAAAAAATGGAATGGGGTATCAAAAATTTTAGTATTCCGGAAGAGAGAATTTATTCTGACTTTAAGGTCTGTATGGAACAGGCTAAACCGGACATTGTTATTTTGTGTCCAGCTACTGGACGGCATGCAGAAGCTATCGAAGAAATTGCACCTTACGGCACCCATATCATTATGGAGAAGCCATTTGCATCGAGTCTTGCTGAAGCAGATCGAATGATTGCAGCTATGGGTGACAAGCATCGCTTAGCGATTAATTGGCCTTTGGCCTGGCATCCTTCTCATATAACTGCGAAGAGACTCATCGATGAAGGGACTGTTGGTGAAGTAATAGAAGTACATTATTACGATGGTAATCGCGGGCCTCTATGGCATGTTGCAGACAAAGAAGAAACTACTTCAGAGCAAGTAGCAGCAGCTAAGCCCCACAGTTGGTTCTATAAAGCCGAGTTGGGAGGCGGGTCATTATTGGATTATTTAGGTTACGGCACGACTCTGGGAACCTGGTTTCACAATGGCAAAGCGCCAATCGATGTGACTGCGATGATGCATGTTCCAACTGGACTTGAAGTGGATGAACATAGTGTCACAGTCGCGCGCTATGAGCATGCTCTCTCTAAGTTCGAAACACGTTGGGGTACCTTTTCAGATCCGTGGACTAATCAACCCCAACCCAAATGTGGTTTTGTGGTGGTAGGGACTGAAGGCACCATAGCTAATTATGATTATCAGTCATCAATCAATGTGCAAAATCGAGGTAAACCTGAAGGCTTTGAAGTAACAGTTGATATTATTGAGCCGCCTTTTCAAAATCCCGTTCAATATGTCATTCACTGCATTGAAAACGATTTGCCTATAGAAGGGCCTTTATCGCCGACTATCAGTAGAATCGGTCAGCAAATCGTTGATACTGCTTTTCAAAGCGCCAAAGAAGGGCGCTGTTTAGCGCTGATTGAATAAAGAGGCAAAGAGATAGAAAGATAGAGAACAAGCTGATGAATATAATAGTAAAGGTTTTACAAATTTTGTTGTTGAGTTACGGCTTTCCTATAGCGGCACAGGATACTCAACCAGAAATAGAAATTGCGAATCCAAGTGCAATGTTTCTACAGCAACAAAGAGCATTGCCACCTGCAGAAGTAATCGCGCGTGGTGAAACTCTTTATCAGGTAAATTGCCGACTCTGTCATGGTCCGGACCTTAGGGGTGGAGATCAGGGTGGGTCCAATTTGCTGCGGTCCGACGTGGTACTGATAGATATAGCAGGAGAATCTATTGGTGAAGTGATCACGGAAGGAAGGGGTAGTATGCCCATTTTTGATAATTTTAGTAATGAAGATATCGCCGCAATTGCCGGATATATTCACTCGATTAAGTTCGAATCCGAAGGCCAAGGAAGTACGCCGCCGGTCGATTACGATCTAGATATTCTGGTAGGAGACGCTGCAGCGGGTGAACGATACTTTGATCGAGAATGTGCCACCTGCCATTCGGTTACTGGTGATTTAAGCGGAATTGCTACTAGAATTCCAAATGATTACATCATGCAGAACACCTGGGTTGCCGGCGGAAGACGTCAGGCTGGGCGTGGTGGAGTGCAAACGACCGTTATTGTAACCACTCAAGGTGGCGAAACAGTTGCAGGCCGATTACTGCGTTACGATGATTTCTTTGTAAGCCTGCGCACTGAAGATGGGACATACCAGAGCTTTTCGCGAAGGGGAGGTTCTCCCCAAGTTGACTTGGATGATCCCCTCTATCGACATAGGGAACTATGGTCGGAATTAAGAGACAGTGACATTCACGATGTAACCGCTTACCTGGAGACAATAAAATGAGATATCTGGCCCTTTTTATTATAAATATTATTGTTCCCATAACCTTAATTGGCCAGGAAGTGGTTGTTGATCCTGATGATCTAGCTAATGTCCTCGATGGAGATTGGGATACTTATTCAGGTGACTATTCAGGACAACGTTATAGCAACCTAGATCAAGTACATAAAGAAAATGTCTCAGATCTAACTCTGGCCTGGACTACAGAACTTAACTTCAACATAAGGCGTGGCAACATAGATGGCACTGGAATTATTACCAAGATGGGTGGTGAAGGCCGCGGAGACATCGATATTAGAAGTGGCTCAATTAAAGGATCCATACTCGAAGTCAATGGCGTTCTCTATGTTACTGCACCGGATCACGTTTGGGCGATGGATGCGCGGGATGGTAGTGAAATCTGGCATTACCACTGGGAAACCCGAGGCGGAACACACATCGCAAATCGTGGTGTTGCTATTTGGAATGACTCGGTCATCTTTGAAACACCGGATAATTATTTAGTCTCTCTCAATGCTCACACTGGTGAAGAAAATTGGCATAGCGAAATCGCGCCTTTTGAACTGCAGTACTTTTCAACCATGGCTCCCATAACTATTCGAGATCGGGTTATCGTTGGTACTGGTAATGACTTGGATCAACCAGGATTCCTTCAGGCATTTGATGCAGAAACAGGAACACTAGTCTGGCGTTTTTATACAGTGCCCATGAGTGAAGACGACCCGGGTATTGAAACCTGGCCGAATCTTGATGCTGCCAGTCACGGGGGAGGTAATGCATGGGTTCCAGGTGTTTATGATCCTGAAACAGATCTTTATATTTTTGGCACAGGCAATCCGACTCCTGGTTATACTGGTGTTGCTAGAAGGGGAGATAATTTATTTACCTGTTCATTGGTTGCAGTCAATGTAACTACAGGTGAATTGGAGTGGTATTTCCAAACTTCTCCTCACGACACTCATGATTGGGATTCAGCCCAAACGCCAATTCTTATCGATGGCGTTATCGATGGGAAACCGCGCAAATTAGTATCTACAGCTGCGCGCAATGGTTTCTTTTTTACCGTCGATAGAGTTACCGGTGAACACATCTTAACTAAGAAATATTCCCGCACGGCTAATTGGGAATCTCACGTACGAGAGACTGGAGAGCCCGAGCCGAATCCTGATAAAGAAGCCCTAATTCCTGGAACATTAGTCTCACCGGTAGAAGGCGGTGTAGCAAACTGGCAACCACCAGCATTCAATCCGGAATACGGACTTTTTTACACCCAGGAAAATAATGGGTTCAACATGCTTTATCTTTCTGATCCGGACCCAAGAGGCTCAATGGGATTGGGCGGCAAAATTCGAGCGGAAGTAGGTTCAATAGATAGTGCTTTCCAAGCTATAGACTATCGAACCGGTGAAGCAGTCTGGCGCCATGAATGGCCCGGAGGTGGTGGGGTTAATGCTGGTGTGCTAACGACATCAACAGGTCTTGTCTTCACCGGCGATGGAAGAAATAACCTGGTTGCATTTGATGGTAGCGATGGCAATTTATTGTGGCACTCTCGTATCGGAAACATTAGTAATGCTCCTCAAACTTATATGGTGGATGGCAGACAATATTTGTTAGTAGCAGTTCGAGAAAGATTGTTTGCATATGTTATGTACTAGGATGCGAAGGAAAAAGCACTAACATTTGAATGGAGTAAAAGATTATCTTTCGAATTAGAAATGTGCTGGCAATAATTTTATTGCTGTCCGCTTGTGCGACAACTGTTACACATAATGAGTTAGAGTCATTCGATCGCCAGGATGACTACAACTATTTTCTATCTTTTCTGCAAGAGGCCTCATTGCATTCTGTATCTGTGAATGAATCTGGTTTTGCATGGCCTATAGATGATCAAGAAGGGGACACAGTTCTACTCGAATTCCATTTGAGAGAATCTCTGGGTGAAGATCCTGCTATTAGAATCAGCCATGAATCAAATTCATTTATTCAATATTTCGAAGAGGGCGGGGAAGGAATTCGTTATCTCGATCTATCTCCCTTAATTGAAGCAGATATTGCGGTTGGCGAACGTGTTAGATTTAGTTCAGAAGGTGCACTGTGGAAAGTTGGAGATGCAACCTTAGCTGTCTTAAACAACGATATAAATCTTAATAATAAAACTCTTGTAATAGCGCCTCATCCTGATGATGCAGAAATTGCAGCTTATGGGATATATCAGGCAACCCAGGCCGATGTGGTAACTATTACCGCTGGCGATGCTGGAGGTTCAAACTTCGCTGCAATATGGCCCGATTCTGGAGAACAATATCGAGCCAAAGGAAGGATTAGAACCCTTGATAGTCTGACGGTTCCCTTACTTGCAGGACTGCAAGTAGATCAAATAAGAAATCTCGGCTACTACGATTCAACTTTACGCCAGTTATATGAGCAACGCCCCAGTTCTATTCCAGTTCCACTGGCTGAATTAGAAAGCCCCGATTACTTTCGTGAATTTAACTTTGATGAAGAACTGCGCAATCGCGAGTTCATTTCTAGTTGGCCGAGTCTGGTAAATGACCTCTATGCGGAACTGGAAAAGGTTGAACCAGAAATTGTCGTAGCTCCACATCCATTTCTTGATCGTCATGATGATCATCAGTATGCCGCCATTGCATTATTCGAAGCTTTACACCAATGGGATCGAGAAGTAAAAGTTTTGCTATACACTAATCATGCTGAAGGAAACGAAGCATTTCCTCTTGGCCCTAAAGATGGGATGATGGGACTACCGCCCTGGAACGAAAACAATCTTTACATTACCAGTGTCTATTCCCATCCAGTAGACATAGAAACGCAACGGCAAAAACTTATTGCCTTAGAATCTATGCATGATTTGCGCCCTTTTGATCCTAGAGATGGTTCATCTGTCGACTCGGTAAATCCATTGTTTGACTATTTCAGACGGGGCCCTCGCCCTAATGAAATCTTTCTGGTCACAAATCTTTTAGGGGTACGTGCAATTAGTGCTGAGTTCCTCGAGTAAATACATCGTAAAGACTAAAGATTGGTATATGATTTATAAAATAGAACCCTGATACACTTGCACGACTAAAAAGTTCCCAGAAGTAAACTGAGATGAAGAGGGAGGGGGAGAAGATAGAATGAATTTCATTAAAAGCCGCTTAGGCTTAATGATGTTTCTTCAGTATGCAGTCTGGGGCATCTGGTTGCCGGTTTTGGCCACATACCTGCAATCACCGCTTGTTGAAGGGGGGTTAGGATTTACATCGGGACAAGTTGGATGGATTATCGGTATTGCCGCATCCGCTGGCGCAATCTCAGCTCCCTTTATTGCTGGGCAATTTGCAGATCGATATTTCTCTACTGAAAAATTTCTAGCATTGCTTCTAGTTCTCGGTGGCATCGTAAAGATTACTCTCTCATTCCAGGAAACTTTTAATGCCTGGTTAATGCTGTCCATTCTTTACAGCATCTTATACATGCCAACCCTATCATTAACTAATTCAATGGGTTTTGCTCACTTAAATAATGCAGATAGTGAGTGGCCAAGAATTCGCGTTATGGGAACTTTTGGTTGGATCGCTGCCAGTTGGTTGTTTCCAATGATCTGGTTGCAAACTAATTTGGAATTTCAGATCTTGCCACCCTTTTTTGTTGGTACTGAAGTACCCGATGCTACGGCGCGCCTTGCAGATACTTTGAAAGTTTCTGGAACAATTTCTATTTTGTATGCAGGGTTTTGTTTTTTACTACCGAATACTCCTCCGAAAAAAGAAAGCGCGGAAAAGCTAGCATTCAAAAAAGCATTCAGCCTTTTTTCCAAAAAATCATTTGCAGTATTGGTTGCCGCAAGTTTACCTATTGCAGTCATCCACCAAATTTATTTCATGCAAACAGGGCCGTTTTTTGAGAACCAGTTGGGGTTATTAGTCACTTATATTGCGCCAGCGATGACGGTGGGACAGTTTGCTGAAATAGGGGTGATGGCATTTCTTGGTATTTTCTTGGTGAGGCTTGGTTTCCGCTGGACTATTACAATCGGAGCATTAGCTTATTTTGTGCGATATGCGATATGGGGATTTATTAGCATGCAGGAAGCGGTGGGTCCGTCAGTAGATGCAGCTGGTCAATTTATCTGGACTGGCTCTCTTATGATTGGAGTTTTCAGCCAAATCTTACATGGGATCTGTTATGCCTGCTTTTTTGCTTCTGCGTACATGTATGTGGATAGAATTGCCGATGAGGATATACGTAATTCGGCACAGACAGTATTCGGCATCATAATCTTAGGCCTCGGCCCCATGTTCGCGGGTCCTTTCATGGGGTTGCTTGGCAGTGTCTTCGGTGAGGAAGGTATCGTAACCGATTTCGCAGGTATGTGGTTCACGTTATCAGTAATCGCACTATTTACCGCCGCGCTTGTCGCATTCGCCTTTGAAGATCAAACAGAAGTTGATTTAATCGAGGCGCCTGCCTCGGGCACATCAGATAATGGCTTTTGATATCCCTCTAACTGAAAATGAATCGGAAGAGCTCACTAATAGGAGTGATATTCTGGGTGGATGGATATTACTCTGCCAGTTTGCAATAACTGCTGCCTGTTTCGTTTTAGCTGCAGCTTGGTCCAATCCGTTTACGTTCGTAGTTGGAACAATTTTACTTGGTGGGCGACAAATGGGGTTCTTCGTTCTTACTCATGAAGCAGGCCATAACACATTATTTAAAAGTAAATGGCTAAATGACTTTGTGTGTAAATGGTTAACAGCTCCAATGGATTTCTTCAATGGAAAAGCTTATATGCGTGAGCACTTGGAGCATCATCGTTCGGTTGGGGACGAGGATGATCCAGACTTAGCTAATTATCATGATTATCCCATTTCCAAAGAGAGGCTAAAGAGAAAACTTAAGCGTGACCTAACTGGGCAGACTGGAATTAGAGATTTAACAAAAAGGCTTAAAGGTTTCACCAATTTAAACCTATTGGGAAAAGAAGACCAATATGCGTTATTCCGCGGTTTGATGTGGCACCTAGCATTGTTTCTAATTCTTACAATATCCGGCTTTCCGCACTTAATCCTCATGTGGTTTGCGGCTCTCATCTTTTGCTATCCGGCTATTGCCAGATTAAGACAAGTTTCAGAGCATGGAGCTGTCCCTGATCTTGCTCATGATAATCCTCGCTTCAATACAAGAACAACAATTGTCGGCCCTTTGGTCCGACTGCTGTTATGCCCTCATGGAGTTAATTATCATATTGAGCATCATCTTAACCCAGCAATCCCGATCTATCGACTACGTGCAGCACATCGATTATTGAAAGTGCGTGGATACTTTAATGATATAAAAATTCCTAATGGCTATTTACAAGTCATTAAACAATTAACTCATGCAAGTTAAATTGTTGGGAATCAATACAAATTACTCACTACTAATTAGAATTAGTTCTTCTTGACGACCGTCGATGTAGAATGTGTTTTCGCCATCGAAGAATGCATCTTCTTCTAACATGAAACGCACGTCTTGACCGTCCCATTCCGGAATACTTACCGTAGAATTCAATTCAATTGAATGAGCTGTATTTTCATAGAGGGGATAGTCACCTCTGCCGACTGTATCCTCCTGGTTGTCCCACATGCCAATGGTTGGGCCGGCACCATGGCCATGGTAACCAATGGGATGTGTATATATAGAAGGTCGAATATCTTCTTCTATCGCTTGTGCTCGAGCGCTGCGTAGAATTTCATTTCCAGTGCGACCGAGTATAAAGTTATTAGTAAGTATATTTTGCAAGCGATTGCTTGTTGCTAGACCTGTTCTGATTCCTGCTGGGGCCTGGTCTTCTCCTGGCCTTAAGACATAGGCATGTTGTTGGGTGTCAGTATTCAGTCGAAGATAGGTAATCCCAAAGTCAACATGAAGTAAATCACCTGGCAATATAACTCCCTGTTGTTCGGTATTAGTGAAAAGTTCCATGAATTCGCTCACATCTTGCTGATGTCTTTGAATGCTAACGGAAGGATGAAACCAGGTTACTAAACGTAACTCACGAATCCGATCTTCATACCACCACATTAGATCTTCTGTTGTTGTTTCTCCTGGTTTAATAACCGCATTGGAAAACCCTTCAGCAATAATGTCGTGAGCAATTCCCACGATTGAAGGATAAATCTCCATTTCTTCTTCGGTGCGAGTTTCCAGCCAGGCTATCGCCAGTCTTTCCGCGGAAACTAATCTGGATTCCTGTTCGTCGGTTAAAGCACCGACCAATCCTTCGTATTCACCATGGGTGAGACCATCTGCGAGAGCGAAATCTGAGGAAACATTAATACCAATAGTCGAAGGGTTCTTTTCAGTAATCAGATCTGATAAAGCTTGCCATTGATCTGGTTGTTCTTCAGGGTTCCATCTTGCTTGAAAGTAGTTGCCAACTGCATAACGAGATACTGCATAGCCTTTAACGCCTTCGTCGCCTTCGTCAGAAAATACCAATATAGTTCTTCTTCTTGCCGCGTGGGCATCACCCGGCAACATAGTCATTACTACTGGATCTTCGTTGTACTCTCGGGCTACCAATATCCACATTTCTATGCCTTCACGGCGCATGAGTTTCACTGGCAAGGTATTCAGTCGCACAGCTAAGAGTTGATCGATTATCTCTGCCCGTTCTTTCATTGACAGAATCGAATCCCCCGTGGCTGCAATTACAGTTGCGGTAAAAACTGAAACAAGGCAAAAAAATAAAACTCGAATAGTTTGTAACATGGCATATCCTGAAATTTTGATACTTAAAGGTATCATCATTTTATTAATCAGTGTAAATACTAGATTCAGTATTCATGGCCCCAACAAGCTTTTTCCGAGCTGGAGAGATTGAATGAAAGTTAGAGCCCTCTTGATAATTATTTTAATTGGTATTGTCTCACCGCTCTTTCTGATAACTGTATTAAGAGATTCGCCAGCAAATAGTGAAACCATTGCAATTATTGGAACAGGCAATGTTGGTTCAACCCTCGGAAAAATCTGGGCGGCTAAAGGTCACGAGATCATCTATGGATCGCGCACACCTACTTCCACTCGTGTGCAGCAATTGGTAAGGGAATCCGGAAAAAATGCAATGTCGACTACACAAGCCGATGCAGCGAGACGCGCGGATGTTGTGATGATTCCAATTCCACCAACTGCAATTCCAGAGGTAATTGATGCGCTGGGTAACCTTGAAGGTAAACTTATAATAGATACGACTAACTGGTGGGGCTTTGAAGGTAGTTGGGCGACCTCGCCCCGTGATCCTCGCGAATCCTTAGCTGAACAAGTTCAGGCCTTGGCACCAGAGGCCAACGTGGTGAAGGCATTTAACACCATGAATTATGCGGTAATGGCGGACCCCTCGATCAGTGATGGGCCCGTTACGGTTCCAATTGCAGGAGACAGCAGCAGTGCGAAAGCAAGGGTTGCTGCGTTAGCAGAAGATGTTGGTCTGGAACCACTCGATGTTGGTCCACTTGCAGCAGCTGAATACCTGGAAGAGATGCTGCGTCTGGCTATCGGTTTTCGTGAAATCAATCCAGGAGTAGCTTTTGATTACCACCTTCGCCTCAGACCGAACTAAAAAATTACGCTTCTGTAACCGAACATTCAAACTCTCATTCGGATAAGGCAATAGACTTATTCCTATGCCGTTCTTTTCGGTAAGCTTCAACTCCTCACACAAAGGATCGATTTTTCTTATTGATCTTCTTTTCTGGCGTCCTGCTCAATAACCCGAGCGCCCATTAAAATATCCATCACTGCTCGATTACCTTCATGACACGCTGATTCGTAAAGCTTCTGTCCGGGTGGCATGCGCGTGAACGGAAGTTCGGCGACCACTGGTTCTGTGTATGTGATTGGGTCGAAGATGGTATAGGAATATAGCAATTCGTTTTCTGAAACGGCTTTAATTCTTTCAGTTACCTCAAACTCTTCCGACGTGGCAATCTGGCTTACGGTATGTTCCGGCCTAAAACTATTAGTGTGAATAACCAAAGTTTCACCTTCCCAATATCCAATAGAATCTCCCATCCATCTTTGAATTGGAATTTCCGGATGGGATTTATTGAGTTTTACGATCCGAGTTTGAATTGCTTCCTCACTGTAAATCACCACATAGGTTTCTGTTTGCACAATTTGAACATGGGTGCCATCGGCGTTGGTCATAGTTGGCAGTGGAGGTCCTAAATGTAAGCAGCGTTCTCCTGGCGGCCTCGCTTCGGGTCCGTCAAAGTTGTTATTCATCATTTCAAAATAACGTGCGCGAAACTCCATGCTTTCATCTCGCATTGGAAAGCGCCCGTTTTCTGGTTCGATTATTAGGGAAGTCCGAAGCTCACCATTAATCCTTGCTACTTCAACTGGCAGATCAGGAAGAAAATTAGTATCGGTCCGGAACTCGATATCAGCACCCACTTCAGGTGCGCCACGGTCTGGATCTACTGGAGCTTCTCTTGCAATGCGTCTCTCTATTGCTCGTTGTTCGAATTCAGTTGCTTCTTCTTCGGTATAAAATCGTTTATTACCCAGGGCCGCAGGCCGCTCTACTGGTGTAGCAAAACGTTTCTCCCACAATCCCTGCAAATTGGGCACACCAAATTCATTGCGTGGTGCACGATAGTCGGAATTTTGGGCGAGAGTGAGCTCAGAGATAAATACTGTAGCAAGCAAAACTATTAACCTGAAGCACACCCCTGACATTTGTTTGCGCATATCCAGATCTCTTTTAAGCCATCGGTCTAGATCATGCCATTGAGTACAGCGTTAACTCAAATAAAACTTTTTCGGATAGCTAGATAAAGTCACGCAAAGCGGGTGAATAACCTCGCTTTGCATTCAAAACGTTTAGGAACCTAACACAAATTGGCAAATCAGCGCAGCAATCCTCACCAATGTAGGGGTATCGTGTTTTCCTAGGTTCTCACTGAATTATCAGCGAGTTCATTTATAGCGTTTGTTTTTCGCCTTCTGGTTTAGTTGCCGAAACTCTTCCATCTTCTCTTTGATGTGAAATTCTAATCCACTCTCTTTTGGGTAATAGTACTGGTCGCCCTGAATATCTTCTGGTAAATAGTTCTCTCCAGCGGCAAAAGCGTTCTTTTCATCATGTGCATAACGATATTCTTCGCCATATCCCATCTCTTTACTTAAGTTAGTGGTGGCATTTCTCAGATGAAGTGGTACTTCGAGACTGCCGTGTTCTGCCACAGCTTTGTGAGCCGCAGCGAAAGCTTCATACACCGCGTTACTTTTTGGTGCGCTCGCCAGGTACACGGCAGCTTGGGCTAGAGCAAGATCCCCTTCAGGACTTCCCAATCGAGTATAAGAATCCCACGCATTCAAAGTAAGCTGTAATGCTCTAGGATCTGCCAGGCCAATATCTTCAGTGGCCATCCGATTCAAGCGACGTGCTATGTAGATTGGATCACAACCGCCATCAAGCATTCGAGTTAACCAATACAGAGCACCATCTGCTGAGGAACCACGCACAGATTTATGTAAGGCAGAAATTTGCTCATAGAAGCTATCGCCGCCTTTATCGAATCGTCGATAAGATTCTTCAATTACCTGAGCAATCTGTTCATCGCTAACCAAGCATTTATCATCGATGAGTTCTCCCATATCGCTTAACACTTCAAGATAGTTAAGCGTTCTTCTGGCATCTCCTTCCGCTGTTTTTGCTATCGCAAACTTTTGCCCTTCGTTTAATACTAAGTTTAGCTTGCCTATTCCTTTTTCTTTATCCGACAAAGCATTGTTTACAACACTGACTAAATCGTTTTCAGATAACGACTTAAGCAAATAGACTCGCACTCTGGAAAGTAATGCATTGTTTAGTTCGAAAGATGGATTTTCTGTAGTCGCGCCAATAAAAAAAATCGTGCCGTCTTCGATATGGGGCAGAAACGCATCTTGTTGTGCTTTGTTGAAGCGATGCACTTCATCAACAAATAAAATAGTTTTTCGTGCACTGTTGTTTTGCTGAAACTTAGCTTGCTCGATAGTTGCCCGAATTTCTTTTACTCCTGCAAGTACTGCAGAAATAGATTCGAAATGGTATTCGCAACTTTGAGCAATGATTTTTGCTAGAGTGGTTTTGCCTGATCCAGGTGGGCCCCAGAGAATCATGGAATGGGGCTGCTGATTAATTATGGCTTCATAGATAGATTTACCTGGACTGAGCAAATGATCCTGGCCAATGAAATCTTTGAGGGATTGTGGGCGCAGCCGAGCGGCCAGTGGTTGATAGACTGAATTCGCTGATTCTTCCTGGAGCAAGAGTGAGTCCATAGTCCGATTATAAGCGCAAGCGAAAATGCGCTACACCCTTTATACTCTAGCCGCTGCATAATTAGTGTATTTATTGATGGGTTAAGGAGAAAGCCGTGGCTAGTCCGGCATATTTTGAAGATTTTAAATCAGGAATGAGTTACGAGTTTGGCGAATACCATGTAACTGAGGAAGAAATTCTACAGTTTGCAACCATGTATGATCCGCAACCATTTCATCTTTCCGATGAAGAAGGGAAGAAAACTCTATTTGGGGGATTGTGTGCATCTGGTTGGCATACCTGTTCAATGGCTATGAGTATGATAGTTGGAAATATGCCAAAGGGAGACACTGGTACTTTGGGTTCGCCAGGTATCGATGAGTTGCGTTGGCATAAACCAGTTTTTCCTGGAGATACGCTACGTATGAAAACTACAATCCTTGATAAGAAAGAATCTCGCTCTCGCCCCGAAATGGGTTCACTCTTTATGCTTAACGAGATGTTTAATCAGAATGACGACTTAGTGATGAGCAATAAATCAATCGTATTGTTCAGGAAAAGAACTAACGAATAAGTCGAACCGATTTGTTTGATTTTTGTAATTTTTTCTTATTTTGAGACATTTAGTGGGTTAACTAACGCTTTTCTGGGAGGTGAGGAAGTAAAACACCAGTCCCGATGCAATAACACCCAAGCTAAACAGCCCTTCCACTGGCCGCATAATCAAGGTGAAGCTCAGGGTCCAGCCCGTTAGCAATAGAAATATAATAGGAGATACTGGATAGAGAAACGCCTTATAAGGTCTTTCGATATCTGGGTTTTTCCAACGGGTGACGAAGAGGCCTAATACAGTAGCAAAAGTATTGAGGGCCATGGTGAAACCAGCAAAGACCAGAATTGATTCAAAGGTTGAAGAGAGAATAAACAAAATGGCGATTGACGTTTGTAAATAAATTGCCGTGGTAGGAATGCCTGATGAATTTTGTTTCCCCAAAAATTTCAAGCGGGGAAAATCTTCTCCGATAACTTGAATAACGCGCGGACCAGCCATCGTCATGGCGCTTACTGTAGAGATTAACAATAGCGCTAGGGCAGCACCGAACGCACCGCCTGCAACTTCGCCGAAAGCAGCACGGGCTGCGATTGCCCCGACTTCTACTTCTCCAACCATGTCTTCAATTGGTGCTGCATAGAGAAAAGAAAAATTAAGAGCGAGATACAAGAGGGTAACGATACTGGTTCCAATAATTAGAACCCAAGGTAAGGTTTTCTGCGTGTCTTCGATTTCGCTGGAAAGATAGGTTGCTGCATTCCAACCAGAATAAGCGAAACTGACATAAATTAGTGCAACCGCGAATGAGCCACTAGTAATTACTTCGAGATCACCTTCAATCGGAGTGAAAGTAATTGGTTGTGGTGAACCTACGACGATGAGTGTGGCAAAGATAAAAACAAGTATGACTATAACTTTAAGTACAGTAAAAATTACTTGGGTACCACCGCTATTACGGTGATTAGTCCCATGAATAGCTGCTAATACGAACAGCAGCAACACTGCAAACGATTTTTCAATGGTTGTGCTCACTTCTCCAAACAAAGAAGAGGTAAGGTAGGCAGCAAAAGTCATTGCTGCCAATGCAGTCGGCGCAGCGAATCCAACCGCTGCGGATATCCAGCCAGAAACGAAACCGGCAGCCGGGTGATATATGCGTGAGAGAAAATTATACTCGCCGCCTGAACGAGGAAAAGTAGCGCCCAGCTCGGCATAAGAGATTGCGCCGCACAATGCGGCAAGACCTCCCACGCCCCAAAGTAACAAGAGTGCAAATCCAGATCGAATGTCCACTAATTGAAAACCGAGACTGGTGAACACGCCGGTGCCAATCATGTTGGCAACGATCACCGCAGTTACGGTAATGAAACTAAATCTGCCTGAAGACATTGCTGAACTTACTCTTTTATCAATACTTGATTAACTAGTTTGTAGGAATCAGGCGTGTTTCACCTGGGGTGATAAAAAGATCCCGGCCTCTTAATTCTTGAGGTCTAAGTATGGGATCTGCTGAAATAGTATTAGGAACATGGATACCAACATTGCTCCGGGCCTTTATGCGGTTTACCAGTATATTTCTTCCTGTAGGTGTTGCTTGAAACCAATAAGGCGGGAATGCCATATTCGGTGCCCGTTCATCCCAGTATTCAGCATCAATTGCGAAATGATCGTCATTCGGATCCGAATCCCCCAAATGTAAAATTGTAGCATTGTCATTTAAGGTGACGCGCCAGGCGATGTTTTCAACATCTAGCATGCGATTTGGCCAGCCGGAATGAGGAATTCGAACTGCTTCTACTAACAAATCATTATTCCGAAAGGTAACCGGAGAATCGTTAAATCCGAGATTTACTGAGTTAACTCGGTCGAATACCGCTGAGCCACTATCACTTGCCGCTGAGCGCATGGCAATGATTGCCTGGTTAGGGGCAAATAGCTGAATATCAGGTTGAGCTTCCATTAAATGGTAGATCTCTTCTGGCGAAAAATGATCACCATGGTAGTGACTGATAAATATTGCATTCACACTGTCGAATGGCGCTTCGCCAGCAAACATGGCCTGCTTCATTTCTTCCGGTGGCAAGAGATATTGGCCATAGGTGTTCGGAAATAATGGGTCGAACATTATTTTCATTCCGCCGTCGCTTACTAAAACTCCTTCATTAGCAATATAAAATGCGGAAGGGTCCTGTGCCCTTACGAAACCACATAGCAAACCAAAAAGTAGTAACAAACCTGTTCTAAGACTTTTTATAACAGTCATTGTTATTCCTCAATTATTGGGAGGTACAAGCTTCCGAAGTTCCAAAGTTTCGAAAAACCTGAGTGTTTGGGTCGATTTGAATAACAGCATCTTTGGAAAGCGGATAGACCTCTCTGTTGGTAGGGATTGTATCCATTCGGGCAGCGCCGTTCTCGATAATTTTTACAGGCATATCAAAATACAAATCCGGATAGTTCATAAAAGATAGACTGATTCCGTTATCGAGCCTTTCTTCATTTAACACAGGTAAATCTTTCTTCTTTATATAGATATCAAAAAACCAGTTCAGATCTTCCCCGTATTCTTCACTTACGATGCGGATGAACTCCTCAGTGCTCCGTCTAGTCGGAGCAATGGGATAACTCAATGACCAGGGATCATCTGTGTCGTAAATAAGACGTCTAATTGAGCGCCAAAATTTTTCTTCGCCGATTAACCAGCGAAGGGTATGTAAGGTCCAGCTGCCTTTGTAGTAAGGATCATTGGTATCGTGATAGCTATGGGAAACGATGCCGTCAGGTACCACTGGTTTACAGTTCTGAATTTCATTGTAGTTTTCCCACATTCGACTCCAATATCCAGCATCTCCGACAACATCCCGGGCATAAAGTGGTTGCATGTGAGCGGCAGTGCCTTCATGTAGCCAGAAATCACGACTGGCTTCCTGTGTCATTAGATTGCCAAACCATTCATGGGCAAACTCGTGCTGCATTAACCAATCGAAACCATGGGGATCCAATCTAAACCCATTTCCATAACCAATCATGGTTTGATGTTCCATTCCTAGATAAGGAATTTCGACGATTCCAATTTTTTCATCGCCCCAGGGATAAGGACCTAATGTTCTTTCGAACCAGGTCAGTTGTTTTACGAAATCATCAGCGATTAACTTTTCAATCTTTTCTATGTCATCTGTTACATGGTAGAAGACGATCGGAATTGAATTGTCACCGCTAATTGCATTCTGATGCCCTAATTCAAACTTTTGGAAAGGGCCAATGTTGATTGCCAGGTGATAGGTTGATATTGGATTGGTTGTGCGCCAATGATAGGTAGTTTTCTCTCCATTACTTTCGCTAGATAAAAGCTTTCCATTCATCACTGCTACCAGATTTGAAGGTACAGTAATGAACATATCAGCACCTTGTTCTGGTTTATCTGATATATGGTCTTTGCAGGGCCAATAAAGGTCACACCCTCTGCCTTGAACGGCAGTCGCAATCCAGTGGTCTCCTGACTCAGTTCTGTCAAATACAAATCCACCATCCCACGGAGGATTTTCGGCTATATAAGGTCTACCGGAATAACTCACAGAAGTGGTGAATTCAGAGCTCGCACTTATAGTTTTGTCTGACAGGACTAGCTTTCCACCTCTCTTTTCATATGAGGCATTTTGATCATTGATGCTAACCGACTGAATTTCATAGCGAGGATCGAAATCGAGTTCCACTTCCCCGAGAGATTCAATCGCTTGGGCACGCATACTAACCACGCCAGTGAGAAAGCGGGCATCCGGATCTATGTCGAGCCGGAGACTGTAATGCTTAACATCATAATTAGCTTGTAATTCACTCAATGTACCACTGGAAATTTCAGTCTGAGGATGCAGCGGAGGATTACTAGCACAGGAAGCAACGCCTATTGTTATTGCCACTAAAGGGAAATGGAAGAAATGATTCATGCGGGGAGTGTAGCGTTTGCGCTGGGGAAACTGAACCGCTGACGATTTCTGTTTAGCAGGCGCAGAGCTGAGATCGATAATGGAGTGCTGCTTCGGTAGAACCGAACCAGATGAACTTGCATAGTCTAATTCGTTGTTTTGTAGAAGCGGAATCATTCGGAACTTGCAGCCAGCGCCCCTGTGCTTCTGCTATAGTAAGCCCTTAGTCAGGCCAAAATATCACATCGAAAATACAGCGGAGGTGAACAATGACAAGAATTCCAGCTGATTTTGCTAAGAGCCTTATAAGTAGTGCGATTGCAGCAGTCTGTGCATTGGGATTGATTTCTAGTGCAATCGCTCAGGATTGGCAGCCTGAAATCCTTTCCGACGGCCAGCCAAATATCACCGGTATGTGGAACAACGTTGGTGCCACGGCAACCCCTGTAGAGATGCCGGATGAGTTCGAAGGCAGAGTTCCCACCGCCGAAGAACTTGCCGAGTTTATTGCCCGCCGAGATGAAGCAAGAAAAGGCAATGTTTGGCGAGGTTTTGAAAATAGTAATGGTGTTGGCGCTTATGAGAATTACTGGTTCGACTGGTACTGGTCCGATGCAGTTGCTGATGCACCAGCCTTGGTAGTAGACCCACCCAATGGTCGTATTCCCGCCTACACAGCAGCAGCGCAAGAAGCGATTCGATTGAATGTTGTGGAGGAACACAATTCTGCGGCGACAGTAGAATCAGGTGACCGCTGTTTGTCCCGCGGTGTATTTGGCATGATGATGCCCACTGCTTACAACAACGGTAAGTTAATTTTGCAATCTCCCGGTTACGTAATGATTCATAGTGAAATGATTCATAACGCCCGAATTATTCCGATCGATGCAGGGGATCACATAGATGAGAGAATAAAGCTTTGGGAGGGAGATTCCCGCGGGCGTTGGGAGGGCAATACTCTCATCATCGAATCTACTAACTTTAAGTACGTAAGAAACATGCGAGCGCCGGGCCGAGGTAATCCACCTCAGAACGAAGGCCGCAAGATGATAGAGACTTTTACCTTCGAAGATGAGAACACCCTACGCTATACATTAACAGTCGATGATCCAGTAACTTACGAAGCACCTTGGACAGTTGCTTTTCCTTATCTCAAAGATGTTGACTACAAACAATATGAGTACGCTTGTCATGAAGGAAACTATGCAATGGAAACCCGCTTAAGCGGTGCTCGCGTAGAAGAAAGGGGAATAGCTGA
>DFQD01000014.1 GCA_002377605.1 Gammaproteobacteria bacterium UBA3498
TCAAATACCTTTTATCCGCGAGGCGGAAGAAACTGGAGTGCCCTGGCTACCACTTACGGTTGATGGCGCGATATTGGCTTTCGGTCAAGGGAGTAAATTAAAAAAAGTTCATAAAAATTTCACCAGTAATACGAACTTAATAGCCTCCCACATTGCGGCAGATAAGCACACCACTGCAAATATGTTGCGGGCCCAAGGTATTCCTGTTCCAAGACAGGTGGTGGCAACTTCCTTAGAAGTAGCTATCGAAGCTGCGCAAAGACTTGAATATCCTGTCGTCGTGAAACCTGCTCGCAGTGATCACGGCACAGCGGTATTTGTCGATCTGCGCGACGAAACAGAAGTTTCCAATGCATTTAATGAGGTGATGAAATACGGCCCCGTCTTAGTGGAAAAATTAATCCCTGGTGAACATCACAGGTTAATGGTGATAAATGGAAAGTTTCGTTGGGCATGTAAACAATTGCCAGCTCATGTTATTGGTGATGGCAAGCAATCAGTTCGGTCATTAATAGCGCAAACCAACGAAGCATGCTTAGCTAACGATTGGGATCCTATCGCGAATGACGATGAGGCCTTGGCTCAGTTGAAGAAACAAGACTTAACCATGGAGTCAGTTCCTGCAAAAGGAAGCAGAGTGAAGCTAACGACACAAGCCTCTGTCTCAACCGAAGAATCAATGAAAGATGTAACCAACTTAATGCATCCTGCCAATGTAAATTTAGCAGAACGTGCTGCGGCGACAATTGATATCGATATTGCCAGCCTGGATTTTATAACTAAAGACGTTAATAAGCCCTATTGGGAAGTCGGCGCTGCCTTTTGTGGGGTCAATATTACGCCTGGATTAATTTTACATGAAGAGAAAATTATTCTTGGGGAGTGGTTTCCTGATGACGAAAAAGGCCGAATAGTTTCAGTTGTTGTTTTAGATTCATTGCCAGATAAGAAAAGAGGCGCAAGAATCGCAGAGCAACTGCAAGTTAAATATTCCAAAGTATGTTTAGCAACTATGCAGGGCTTGTTAATTGATGGAGAGCTTGCTTCCCCAGGAAATTTTGCCAGCTACCATGGGCTACAGGCTGCTCTGTGCGAACCAGGAGTAAATGCTGTAGTACTTGAGATAGAAGCGAGTGATTTAATAAAAAATGGACTAGGGATTGATCGATGTGATCTGGCGGTCTTCGCCTCGCGAGAAGAAAGTAGTGACCAGCAATTAGCTGAAGCTGCTCGCGGGATACTCGCAACCATAAGTGAGTGTGTCATCGACAATAGCATCATCAGGGAAGGGCAGAACGCTTCCTCGGATGCCAAGCAACTTGCGAGAGAAATAAATTCGAGTTTGAGTTAATGCTGGTCAAGCGGCATACATAGTAGCTCCACCCACTACCGTCCGAACGATTTCGATATGTTTGATCTGGTCCGGATCGACATCATGCGGATCGTCCGCTAGGATCACAAAGTCCGCCAGCTTACCGGCAGTAATACTTCCTTTAATATTTTCTTCGAATGAAGCATAGGCGCCATTCATAGTGCATATGCGTAAAGCTTCATCGACAGAGATGCGTTGATTCGGACCCCAAACACGACCATCAAAATCTTTCCTGGTAACCATACTTTGAATTGCCATCATTGGTTCATAAGGTCCTGGAGTATAATCCGAGGCAGGTGCTACCGGAATGTTGTAATCCAGGAATGATCGATGGGCAAACATCCAGCGCATTCTCTCCTCTCCATACTCTACCCACTTATTACCGTGGTAATGCACATAGGTATAAAAAGGTGCAGGCACGACACCTAAATCTCTAATGCGTCCCAATAAATCTGGGTTTACCAAAGAGCAGTGTTCAATGCGATGACGTGTGTCTTCTCTAGGCCAAAGTTGTTGGGCTCGCTCAAAAGCATCTAAAACCATTGCAATAGTGACATCACCATTCGCATGAACTGCGACCTGGAAATCATTTCGATGAGCTCTTTCAACTTCCTCATGGATTTCCTGTTCAGTCATATAAAGCAGCCCAAAGTCATCTGGTCTTCCTTCATAAGGCTCGCTCATACGCATGGTACGTTCTGAAGCAGAACCGTCTGCTGTGTATTTGACTGCACCAATACGAAAAACCTCATCGCCCATTCCCGTGCGGACACCAGAGTTGACCAAGTCATCGAATAACTGGCCCCGCGGGAATAAATACATCCGAAAGCGCAAGCCACCTTCCGCTCTGGCGTCCTGATAAGCGATCATATCGTTGCGACCAGCACTGGTTTGGTGGACAGAGGTTAGACCAGCTGCTGTCATTAATTCAGAAATTAACTTTACTCCATCTCGCCTTTGCTCTCGGGTTGAGTCAGAGGGTATTAATCCACTGAAAACGTTCCTAGCGGGTCCCTGTACTAAACCTGTTAGAACTCCATTTGAGTCGCGGTAAAAGCGGCCGCCCGGTGGATCTGGAGTTTCCGCTGTGACACCAGCCATTGCTAACGCAGTAGTGTTATACACACTGGTATGCCCGCCTCTATGTCCAATGACAACAGGGTTGTTTGGGATAAATTCATCAATATCAAACCGATTAATGGGGCGACCTTCGGCTAATTTTGTATCGTCGTATTTAAACGCTCTTACCCATTGACCTTCGGGAGTAGAATCAGCTCTCTCGCGTAAAGCGGATGTAATTTCGGTAACAGATCTTAAATCTGCATTTACTTGCACTAATTCGTTTACACCGGCGCCAGAAGGGTGGGAGTGTGCATCTATAAATCCTGGAGTGATCGTCATGCCTTCTGCGTCTATAATTTCCGTGCGCGATCCAACCATGTTGCGAATGTCGTTGGTGGAGCCAACGGCAACAAATCGATCATCTCTAACTGCAAAGGCTTCTGCATTTGGTTGATCATCATCAATGGTAAACACACGAGCATTTATCACTACATAATCAGGAGCAGCTTGTGCATTAGTTGGTTCTGTTTGGGCTAGTGCTAATTGGGTAGGCAGACCTAAACCAGCTACAGTCAGCGCGCTACTGGAACCTATAAATTTACGACGGGAAAATTTTGCCACGATCAGTCTCCTTCTTTTTATCTTCTATTGTCTGCGGACTCAAAGGCGAACTTCAACTATAGCGCTACCCGCGCTCCAACTCAAAAAGGCTATGGCCAGACATGTTTATACTATTTAGAGCACATTGTCGGCGAGCTTTACCCTTATGTCCGCTGCAATATCCAGATGGAAGTGCCTGTATAGCCCGAATCATGGCTTGTTCAGTCGGTGACAGGTATTATCGGCTCTTGTCTTTAGCCAGGGAATAAGCATGTTTGAGAAATACTCCATGATAGCCATCTATTTCGGAGTCCTAATGTTTCTGGGCTACCTTGCCTCGCTTCGAATTCGCAGTATGAATGACTTTGTCATTGGGGGAAAATCTCTCAGCTTCTGGGTTGCAGCCTTTTCGGCGCAAGCCACAGGTGAATCTGCCTGGTTACTGCTTGGCCTGACAGGTATGGGGGCCATGGTGGGTTTTTCTGCTTACTGGGTTGTACTAGGCGAATTACTCGGAGTCGCTGGCTGCTGGTTCTTAATGGCGAAACGCTTCAAGCGGCTAACTGACAAATATAATTCCATGACTGTAATCGATTACATGGCGAGTCGTTTTCAATCGAAAACTAATTTCCTTAGAGTCATTTCCGCATTTGCATTATCGGTATTCGTGCTAATTTATATCTCTGCGCAAATCGACGCGACAGGATCGGCTTTTGAAACTTTCCTCGAGTGGGAGTATTTAACCGGTGCAATTGTCGGATTCGTAATTGTTGCGATTTATTGCATTGCTGGGGGTTTTCTTGCAGCAGCTTGGACAGACATGTTCCAAGGTGCAGTGATGTTGATTTGTTTAATGTTGCTACCAGCAGTAGCTTACTTAACAATTTCAAATTCTGGAGGTATTTACGAAGGGTTGGTCGCCATCGATCCAGGGCTGGTAAATTTATGGGGCTCTGGTGGATTCAATTTAATGAATCTATCTGTTGTTATTGGTATGGCGCTCATCGGATTAGGTTTCTTAGGCTCCCCTCAAGTTTTTGCGCGTTTGATGGCGATTAGAAGTGAGGCCCAAATAGATCGTGGAAAATGGGTTGCTGTGATATTTACAATTTTAGTAGATTTTTCTGCAGTGAGTATTGGGGTATTAGGTCGATATGTTTTTACCACTCAGGGTGTGGAACCAGATGCGGTATTAGGTAATGGTGCGCAGAATGTTTTATCGGAGCTGGTTGAATACACATTCCCCCCTTGGATTGTTGGCCTTTATGTTGCCGCGGTGTTGTCAGCAATTATGTCGACAGTTTCTTCTCTATTAGTGATGTCAGCCGGTGCCATTACCCACGATATCTATGAAAAAATTTACAACCCGGTATTGTCTGACAGGGATGGTGCACGTATGTGTCGACGTATAACTATTCTGCTAGCTGTCATTGCTTTAGGTGTAGCAATTCTCGTTTCTATTTTGTCGCCAAGCAGAACAATTTTCTGGTTTGTAATTTTTGGTTGGGCTGGTATAGCAGCAACTTTCTGCCCGATGATTATTCTTTCTCTATTTTGGTCGAAATTTACTGAGCGAGCCGCCATCGCTTCCATGGCAACTGGCTTCTCCATGACCATAATTAGTAAATTCGTACTCCAGGAAATTGATTCTATTGGAGAATATTTTACGGCATTAGAAACTATGCCTCCTTCATT
>DFQD01000176.1 GCA_002377605.1 Gammaproteobacteria bacterium UBA3498
GGAGAAAATAATGGCGGAAATAACAGCCAGCTTTGCTGGGAAAGATATCAAAATAACATATCCAGACTCCTTAATTGGAAAAGCTGGAGAGGCTCTCTCTTTTAAAAAGCGTGGACTGTGGGCCGATTTTTTAGAAAACAAAGATGCTAATAATCCTACCGAAGAAGAACTAACGGTTTTAAAAAATGAATTTGTTGTCTTATGCCTTTTGGATTATATAAAAAATATAATCAAAGATTATGAGATTAACAAAGAAATTGACAGCGCCCATAAGACAATCGAAGATACAGTTGATTCCACCTTGGGACAAATTAACCTAGAGGTGGAGACACCACCCTCTGGTCCAGAGTATGTATAATGGCTAGTATTCAAATATCACCAGAACATAATATCCCAAAGATAATCGAGATCCTAGGTCTAGAACCGGGTGGTTCTCGTCCTGCGGAATATTACAGGTTTGAAGGGGGACATCTCCATGTAGATGGTGTAACCCAAGAACAGCTAGAAGAAGCTTGGGCTATCTATAACAACAACATAGAGGACTATCTACTAACGCCCACGAGAGATCATAGAAAAGAAGAGCTTTCTAGACAGACAGCAGAGTATATCGCTGAAAAATATCCGGTGTTTAGACAGCAAATGTTTCAGGCTCTGTACAGTGAGGCAAGGGCAAACGGCTGGGAAAACCGCGCCCAGTATATCGGTTCTCTGCTTGACTGGATAAAGTCCGTGGCTGGAATGGCTATAGCTAAAGAGGAAGAGGTGGACGGGGTTGGAACCGTAGAGGAGATTAACGGAGTAGTTTTAGATTTAAGTCCCTTTGATGCGTCAGATCCGAACATTACAATTAAAGCCGCCATTAATATAAGTGACTAGATATGACACAAAGAACTAAGTCTACATTACAGACTAACATAAATGCCGACTTGGCAGACAACACCTCCGGTTCAATATCCGCACAGGATATCAGGGATATAGTTACGGATATTACCGATTCTACAGAGATGGGTGTTACCACAGTAACGGGGAGTTATACAGCCGCTGAATTTGCCACAATACTTGTAAACAATTCTGCTGCCGACGCAACTATCACTCTTCCTTCTGCCAGTTCAGCTAATGAGAGAATATACAATATTAAGAAGATACACTCTGGTGAAACCTATAAGGTTATTATCGACGGCAACAGTAGCGAAACCATAGATGGGGCAACGACTTACAACCTATATATGCAGTATGAGTCTGTTAAGATACAAAGCGACGGTAGTAACTGGCATATCTTGGAAAAGAATTTGATTCCATTTCATGCAAAAATTACCAGAGATGCCGCACAAAGTATAAGTCACGATATTATTACAGTCGTGAATTATGACAACGAAGTATTTGATGTTGGTTCTATTGCCGACACAAGCTCTACATACAGGGTGACTATAAAGAGGGCGGGAAAATATCAGATTGTCGTTTACAATTCTCTTCAAGCTTTTGAACATAAATATATTGCATCTGGACTTAAATTAAATGGGTCAACTGTGCAAAAGTATCATTTTGACTACTCTAGTCATGGTTCTGCTAGACCGATGTCTACACTTACGATAACTTTGGATTTAGCTTCAGGCGATTACATAGAGGGTTTGGTGTATCATAATAGTGGGGTAACCAAATCAACAAGTACTTCTTTACATTATAAACCAGAACTTACAATTAAGGAGATAATCTAATGTCAGCAATGTCTGATTATCTAGAATCAGGAATTATCGATCATTTTCTTAGAGGCCAAACTATCTCTAAGCCGAGCAAAATCTGTTTAGCTCTATGTTCAGGTGTTCCTGTAGATGCAAATACTGGCGCCAATATCCCCGAGATTGCTGGCGATCACGCCGGTGGAGCATACGTTCGTAAGAATCTCGGTAGTCCGAGCAATACTTATTTCTCAATTCCATCAGGAACAGTAACTCCAACAACTACAAATGTCTCTGCAATCGAGTTTGCTCAGGCTACCGCAGACTGGGGTTATATTTCTGGGGTTGCTATTGTAGATGCAACCGGATGGGGCAAGGGCAACGTACTTCTTTATGGCGCCCTCACAACACCAAGAATTGTAACTAACGGCGACATTTTCAGATTTAACGCTGGTGATATTGATATTAGCATGGCATAGGGGGCTGTAATGAGTTTCCATACTAGGCTAAGAGACGAGTTATTAAATGATCCTCTAGGTAGAGGGTATGCTTCTATGGATGAAGTAGAAGTTATACACTCTCTTATCGAGGTTGATAGGGACGTTCTAATTCCAATTAGATCGGACGATCTTTTGGCTTGGTCTGCCATGAGCGGTAGATTTATGAAAATCAAGAGAGCCATGGAAGATGAAACTAAGACCGACGAGCTAAGGTCTATCGCTTGGGCGGCAATGAAGATGATTGAGAGAGACGGTACAGACTTGGATTTGAATCTTTCTGATAGAGCGTCAATGTTAGATACTTTAGTCGCTGCGGAAATTTTGAGTGAGTCAGATAAAAACGATCTTTATACCACCGCCACACAAACGGTTTCTAGGGCGCATGAATTGAATATTCGTTTGCCGCTTCAAAGAGACGATATAATAAAAGCGAGGGCATAATGGCTATTTCAAAGAGTAATACTCAAGTAACTTGGAGTTCTGCAACTTCAAAGTCGGTTAGCTCTAGTGGTAATGAAACTAGTGATGCTCATACTTTCAGTTCCAATTCTGTGACTGCAATGATCACTATTAAGGCTAATCACGGAGGGACTCCCGCTTCTGGCGACACCGTTGATTTTTTTCTGCTTTATACTACTGGAGATCCAGATGCAGCGAGTTCAGATGAATATGATACTGCTGGACACGGTATGCATATAGCGACCTTAGATACTAATACTGATAATCCTGCAATTAAGACAGTTGAAATACCTGTTAGTGCGAAGGGTTTCAAAGTTTACGCTAAAAACAATGATTCTAATTCCGCCATAACGGTAAGTGCAGAAGTTTATGAAACAATAATTTCTTGAAGAAGTAAATCATGCTTGGTTTTCATGCAGTTAGTGAAGCTCCGCTTTCACACGCAGCAGTAGGCGTACCAGCGGAGGAAGCTTCATATGTAGACGGAGCCGTTGAATTTGGTCGTGAGCCAATTATTATTCCACGCGGCGGCTTATCTCGAAATAGAAAACCAGAATTACCCAGATTAAACCTAGCTCAGCCGATGTCCGATGGGCTAGTAAGCGCCTTGGCTTTATATGAGGGCGCTGGCAACGTTGCCCACGATGTATCATCATATAACAACGATGCTCAAATATATCACTGGGATTTTGCCGGTAGGGCTATGGAGCCGGGAGCACCTAACTGGGAGGTGGACATAAATGGCCCACTTGCCGAAAGATGTTTAAGGCTTAATAGTCCTGATAGCAGCACCCCTAACGATATTACCGTTATAGAACAAACCGGAAAAGCTGTTGACGCCCTAGACGGATCAAATTCTTGGTCTATAGTTTGGTGGCAAAAGCTGGCTGGTAGCGAGAGTGGTTCTGGTAGGCAGGGTTGTATTTTTCACAATGGTTGGAACCATACTGCATATAGTGGACTTGATAAGTCTATATTGATATTTGTCTCTGGCGGCAAAATAGAAGTTGATCACGTTGGAGAAAGCAATACGTATAGCGATGCCTCTCTGACGTTTGATGAGTGGCAACAGATTGCTGTAACGTATGACGGGTCAACAGAGAGGGTATATATAAATGGCGTAGAAAAAGATAGCGCCAGTGTCGGAGCTTTAGATCTGGATAGCTCTACTCTTAGATGGGGCAACGATTCTTTTAGTGGACTTAATCCCACCCATATGAGACTAAAGTCTACGTTAATTTATCAGAAATCATTGTCAGCGTCTCAGATAAAAGAACTGTATATCAATCCTTATTCAATATACAGATCTAGTCCACCGATAATACCAGATATTTTCAATGTCCCTAACACGACAATGGAAATTGATTCAGAAATAAAGATTGGTGGCGCTTCTTCGATTTCTTCCTCTGCTTCGTTATCTGGTGATGAAAAGCTGACACTTGGCTTTGCTGTCAATCTATCCTCCGTTGCAACCGCTACTTTCAAGGGTCCAGCTAAACTTAAAGGTGTGGTTGTTAGTACGGGGCCAGCTACTGTTGGTGTAACAGGCTCTATAATCACAGGAAGTGTAGTCTCAATTTCTGGAACCGCAGCACTTTCTTCCGATGCACATCTTAAATTAAAGGGTGCTCAGTCATTTACAGGAAGTGTTCAACTTCTAGATCCAAATGCAAAGGGCAACGATTTAATAATGGCTGGTGCAGCATCCATCTCTGGATCTGCAAGCGTTGCTTCTGACGGCTCGTTGAGGTTGTCTGCCGCACAATCCATTTCTACGCAGGGAACATTAAGTGTAGATGGAAGGCCAGTTCAGAAGGGGGGTCTTAATCTATCCTCTTCTGCAACGCTGTCTGCAAGCGGCACGTCCATGCCAACAGGAGTTGGAATACTAACAGGGCCGTCAACCCTATCAACCAATGGGTCGGTAAAAGTAGCTGGAAAACTGTCTACAAGCTCTTCTTCGACACTTTCCTCTGCCGGGTATTCGTCTGTACAGGCTGCTGTATCTGTTACAGGACAGGGTACTTTAACGACGAAGGCCAGCTTAAGCGTGGCTGGAGGAGTCTCTCCATCTGGGGTCGCTACGAAGACAACTGTTGGCAGGATGACACTGAGAGGCATACTTTCAATAAATCAGCTTGGAGCATTTAATCAAGAGTTCAGTGACGCATTTGACTTAAGTGCTTCAAGATTGGGCGCTCACGGAAGCCAGACCATGTGGGCTAACCCAGTTTCTTTCTCGTCTTCTGCGAGTATGTCTATAGGAGAAGGAATAAAATTAAAGGCTGTAAGTATACTTACTGGCCCATCCACTGTTGCCGCAAATGGATCGGTTTTAAGAACCGCAGCCGCATCTGTTTCTGGCGCGGGCACACTGTCTATAGCTGGTGTCAGGTTAAGAACTACGACAGTTGCGCTATCTAATCAAGCAAGTGCCGTATTAAATGGTGTATTGTATACTGGAGGGAAGACGACCATAGAGTCTGCCGCTACATTTTCTAGTAGTGGTGCGCAGACTTTAAGAGGAAAGTTGGATGTTTCTGGATCATCGACCGTTACTGCTACGCCAGTAATGTTCCTACCGGACAATGTTTTAATTACTTTGTATATAAATCAAGTTGAAAGTTTGGAAGGTTTTATAAATCAGAACAAAGCTTTAGACGGTTATATATTCCAACAAATGAACACCGACTTAAATATAGATTCACAATTGTCAACATCTAGATATATAGATCGAGAACTCTCAGTCGGCTTGGAGAGATAAAATGCCTCAAAACGAAATACGTATTAGCGACATAGGTACAAAATTTTTAGTAACCATGAAAGATGGTTCTTCTACTGTAGACATTAGCGGAACAGGATCTACTGCTGCTAATAAAAGAATTATTTTCAAGAAGCCATCAGGTTCTACCATGGACAAAGCTGCATCATTTAACACAGATGGAACTGATGGTAAATTATACTACACAACAGTGTCTGGTGATTTAGATGAAGATGGTATCTGGAAAATGCAAGCAAAAGTAATAATAAGCGATCAGACTTTTCACTCTGATATTCATACATTTAAGGTTCATAGAAACCTCTAGGGGATAAAAATGGCTTGGCAAAATGAAATGGTTAGAATTGTAAGACATCTTATCAATGATTTAGATTCTTCTAATTACACTTTTACAGATGACAGATTAGAAGAGTCTGTTCTTGTTGCTGCTCAATTGCTTTTAAAAGAAGTAGATTTTGATAACACGTATACTATAGATACAGATGCCTTGGACATGTCGCCAGATCCTACAACCCTCACAACCAAAGATGATGCATTTATTAATCTAGCTTCTTTAAAAGCCGCCTGTATCATACTGGGAAGTGAAGTCAGAACTAACGCATTGAATGCTATTGTCGTTAAAGATGGTCCTTCTAGTATTGATATGAGGGGAATAACATCTGGATTGCACGTTATATATAAAGATATGTGTAATAAATACGACCACTATATAATGCAGTGGAAGGCGGGCAACAGTATAGCCGGTCAAGCTATTCTTAGTCCGTATTCCCCGGCAAGCGATAATGTTAATAGAACATCACTAACAGATAGATCTATGAATTTCGAATAAGGAGTAAATTATGGCTATAGTAGAAACTGCGCACGATAGTGTGACAACTAGTAACAATGGAGCGGTTTTTGTTGGCGGTCCAAAAGGGTTGGCTGCTGCAAGGAACACCGGTTCAAATCTTACAATTGATCCCACAGTTACAAATGCAAACTTTGTGTCTGATCTAAATACTATCTATGACCACAAGTTTGATGAACCTCGTTACTATGCAGGCGATACTGCTGACTAATTAAGGGTAATTAGACATGGCTATTAGCTTACCATCTGGCGTTTTCTCTAAGTATAATGAGGCGATTGTTCTTTTTGAGAGAACGTGTAAGTTAGTATATCCAGAGAAAAGAACAGAGTGTCCAAACTGCATCATTAGTACGATAGGTCGATCCTCCAGATCTACTAGTATTTATAGGTCTGGGGGAGACTATCCCTTCCCCCGTGGAATGCCTTGTCCGCTTTGTGGTGGCGTTGGATACAAGGCGACTCTTTCTAGTGATGAAATTCCAATGAGAGTTTATTGGAATAGAAAAAACTGGGTAGATGTCGGTATTCCGATTGATGTGCCAGACAATGTTATTCAGACCGTAGCAGACATGACCCACATGCCCAAGATAACTAGATGTCAATATATGGAACTTCAAGAACACAAGATAGCTTCCTATGAAACATTTAGATTTCAAAGAATGGGTTCCTCTTATCCCCAAGGGTTTAAACAAAATCCGGTAAAATATGTTGTAAACTTTTGGGAGAGGAGGGGATAATGACTCGCGCTTTAAGAGTGAGAATCAATTTAAAAGACGATGTAAAGACCATAGAAAGAAAGTTGTCACAAGGTATTGCGGAACAATTTAATAATAAATTAAGATTAAGCGTTGACAAAATTAAAAGAGACTTGAAGGCGCTTGTAAGAGACTTATTAAAAGTATCCCCAGAAATTCAATCTTTAAGAAATGGTGAGTTGAGGGGGGCTTTTGGTATTCCTAAAGAAATAGACCCAACATTAGAAATTATAGAAGCAATTGTTGCTAGCGTAGATGTAGAGTTCAAATTAGTTCGAGGGGGTAGAGGCGGGTTTTCTGGGGGACTCGCTATAGAAATTCAACCAAAAGACCTTTCTAATTTATTGAATTTGCCAAATGCTAAAGTCGTTACAGAGAAGGGGACCGCTTTGCCTTGGCTGAAATGGCTTTTGACTCTTGGGGATAAAATTATAATTACAGAGTTTGAGGTCGAATATAAAGACGGTTCTGGAAGAAGCGGCCTCGCATCAATGTCAGAAGGCGGAACTTTTAGAGTCAACCCAAGTTTTTCAGGTACAGAAGAAAACAACTTTATAACTAGAGCTTTTAAGGGTTCAGAAAATCGGATAAGTCGTATAATAAGAAGACATATGGGATGATATTATGCCAGACTACACACAGCTAAAGGGCGTAAGCAATATCGCAAATTCGATGATCTCTACACAGGTCAGCGATAATGTAATAGAGTTTTTTAACTGGGGACTCCTTGAAGCTGGCGGATACTTCAATGTAAATATGCCAGCAAGCGGCTTGTATGGTGGTGATAAGCATAAGCTTCGCCTAGTAGATGATCCTAATTATACTGCTGGGCAGGTCTGGGAGGGGTATAGATCTAACTGGGTTTGGGAAACTGGAGTTGCTCCTAGTACTCAACCCATTCAAATATCCGGTGTTTATGTCGGGGGAGACTTTCAACCCGGAACTGGTGTTGGTACATATGCACACCATGTAGACTATCCAAACGGTAGGGTTGTATTCGATACAGCAATCGCCACAACTTCTACTGTATCAATTGAGTTTAGCTATAAGTGGGTAAATGTTATTAAGGCCGAGGGAATTCCTTGGTTTAGAGAGATTCAGTATAACTCACAGAGAGTTGACAGTGACCATTTTCTCCAGACGGGATCTGGCGATTGGTCTCAATTGGGGCAAAACAGGGTTCAACTTCCCGCGATAGCGGTAGAGGTGGTTCCTAGAAGAAGATTTGAACCTCACGAATTAGGCTCTACTCGACGAGCCTATACAGATGTTTTACTGCATGTTTTGGCGGAAGAGGAATATACCGCTTCGCAGTTAGTAGACACTGTAACCCTACAAGAAGAAAAAACGCTGTGGATGTTTGACACTAACTTACTTGCCACACAAAATAAATACCCCTTGAATTACAGGGGTGAGTTAACAACTCATGCTCTTGCCAGCGGAAGATATCCAGACTTGGTATCGGATACGGCAGATGGTGGATTACGCTGGAAAAAGATGTTTATACCAACCTGTGTATCTCAGGGTTTAACCATGTTGAATCCAAATCTTTACGTTGGTACTGTTCGGATGACCACAGAGGTAACTGGAATATGATATTTTACAGCAATTTTGATAAAATTGGTGTATTATAGATTAGCCCTACTAGACGATTAAGCTGGATAGAACATTTTTCGAAAATAACGAGGAGATATCTCAATGGCTCAAAATAAAAGAATCTTTTATGCTTGCCAAGGAGTTGCTATCACACCCATGGGTACTTTACCAGCCGGTAAATACTCCGTCTTTGGTGTCCAAAGTGTTGGTGTAACCAGTAACTTTACCCTTGACCAAGCTTTTGAATTCGGTCAGGTTGAAATTTACGAGAACATGGAAGAAGTTGCTGACGTTGAAGTAAACATTGAAAAGGTTATCGACGGCACGGCTTTGGTTTACTTGATGGCTGCTCGCAACGCGAGAAACGGTATTGCTGCCGGTTCTAATGATAGATGCGATGTTTATCTAGCCATCTTTGATGACGCCAACGACTACATTTCGGGTGTTACTCCGAACTCAGTCATGATGGCTTCTGGTATGTATGTCAGTTCCGTTGCTTATACGTATCCCGTAGATGGTAACGCCACTGAATCTGTTACGCTTGTTGGCAACGATAAGGCTTGGAACAAAGCACACGAAGCTATTAACTCCAACGTTGCTGGCAGAATTAGCACAGCAATGGGCGCCGCCGGTACTTTCAACACGTTTGATGGTAACGATGCTGCTCCTTCTGGTGTTGTAAGACGTACCAAGATTGATATTGCTGGTTCAACTATTCCCGGCGATGTTCCCAATGTTGGCGACAACAAGGGTCACCTCCAGAATATCAGCGTTAGTGCTGACCTTGGTCGTGAAAACATTCTGGAACTTGGTCGTTTCGGTCCATTCCACCGATACGCTACGTTCCCGTTTGAAATTACTTCAGAATTCGAAACCGTTTCCACCACTGGTGACTTGGTTGGCGTTTCTGGCGACTACGAGAACTTGAGCAACAGAACCATCATTATCAAAGACGATGCTGGTACTGTTCTTGACCTTGGTACTAAGAACAAGTTGTCGAGTGTTTCTTACACTGGTGGAGATACCGGTGGGGGTAACGCGACCGTAACTTATAGTTACTCAACCTTCAACAAGCTTGATGTAACTGGTCGTATTGATAACACTGGACTTATCTAAGATAAATAGAGGGTTTTGCGGGGCTAGGAAATTACTAGCCCCCTTCCTTTGTCAGTTCGTAAGCGATAGCCTATATGTAAATATAAGGACAGGCAAGTTATCGAACTGACTTTTTTTATATCTAGTGGGTGAGATATGGAAGTTTATCAGCAGGAGTTTTTACTAGCTAAAATAATAGCTGGATATTCCAGATACAAATTACCAAAGAATGTTTCTGTTATAGTTAAGCCTGCTACTATTGATCAAAATTATATAGCTCAAGAAGTTTTTCGTGAAACTTATGAGTTAGCAGAAGATCGGGGAATATTTACATCTAAGGACATCTTGAATATCATGATAGAAAATGATATGTGGACACCTCTGGATGTCAAGAGAGAGGAACAAATACCCAAGGACATAGAAAATATTAAAGTTGAAATGTTTAAGAACGCATTTAAACTACAGGAGAGAGAGACAAGAAGAAAAATTTTGAGAAATATGGAAGAACAGCTTCAAAAAGTGATAGTGAAAAAACATTCATATGATTTTGTTACGTGTGAAGGTCTTTCAACTTATGCTAGATGGAATTGGATTATAGAAAACTGTACATATTTTGAAGATGGAACACATTTCAATTGGGGAGTTTGCGGTATTTCTACTATATTACAAAAATTTAGAGATGACATGTTGTCAGATAAACAATTTAGAGAGTTGTCTAGAAGCGATAATTGGAGACAGGTTTGGTCAGCCAGTAAAAAAGAGGGTTCTATTTTTGGAAAGCCAGCATCCGAATTTACTTCAGAACAAAAGAGTCTTTGTATGTGGTCTGGGTTATATGACAGTGTTTATGAATCTCCAGAAGCCCCAGCAGAAGAAATTATAGAGGATGACGATCTTTTAGATGGATGGCTAATTCATCAAAGAAGAAAAAGTGAACAAGAAAAGAAGAAGAAAAAAGCCGAGGGAGTTCTTGGAAGGAATTCTGAAGCTGATGACATCTTTGTTATGGCTCACAATAGAGAGGATGCTCTTGAGGTTGAGTCTATGAATGATGATGTAGCGACTATGATCAAGAAGGAAAGACAGATTTATAAAGACAGCATGGATGGACCTGTTAAAGATTCACAGTTACCGGATGTAAGACGTGGTATAATGGCTCAGGCCAGAGAACAATTCAAAAATCGCAGATAAGAAGGGAGGATAAAATGGATCAGGATTATAATCAATTAATAAAAGCTTCTATGGATTTTAAACAGAAAAAAGAAGAGAAGTACAAGGAAGCTTCAGCAAGTAGGTTGTCTAAGATAGCTAAGAAAAAAATACAGACTACAATGATTGGTTCTCTAAGTACGGTAGAGAAGTTTTTTGGGTTTCTGTGGGGACATGGTAACTCTGAAGAGTTGACCCCAGAACAAGAACACATGAAGAATTTGTTTGATGAAGCGAGAGCAGAAATTTTAGACCGAGGAAATTCTCAGATTAGGAATCTAGAAACCGAGGTTTCTCAGTACGATATCAGTTGGAAAAGATATCATGTAACACTACCTGTTATTAATGTGGAAAATGAGGAGGACGAAAATGTCTGATGATGTTAGAGTTGTTGTGTCTAATGATGAAGATGGTAACGAAGTAAAGGTGGCTGTCTTGAAGCCGAAGTCTAACCATCTAAGGGAGGCCCAGTTGGCCTATAACCGAGCTTTTAGAGACGCCTTGGAATCGGGCGCACTTCTTAGACAGAAGCTCGAAGATCATATGCGTGAGCAGGGTATCTGGGATGATGCCAAGCAAAAACAATATGATGATGTAAATAAAACCATTCTAGACGGCGAGAAAAAGTTGGCTAAGGGTGGAATTAGTTTGTCTGAAGCTAAAACTTTAGCATTAGACATGAGAGTTGCCAGAGGTGAGCTAAGAGATCTTATTGCTGAAAGAACAGTCATGGATGGTAATACGGCTGAAGGTCAGGCAGACAACGCCAGATTCAATGCTCTAATAGGAGAGTGTGTTGTAAGTTCAGACAATAACAATGTTAAAAAATTCGAAACCCTCGAAGATTATGATGCTGTTGCTTCCCAGCCTTGGGCTGTAGAGGCTGCCAGCCAACTAGCCAATATGCTGTATGATCTCGATCCCAATTATGATAATAACCTTCCTGAAAATAAGTTCCTAAAGGATTACTCATTTGTTAATGAGGATCTTAGGCTAGTCAACGATGATGGACATCTTGTAGATAGCCAAGGAAGACTTATCAATGAAGAAGGTCGTTTCATTGCCTATGATGATAAAGGTGAAGAATATTTTATTGATATTGAAGGCAATGCTCTTACTGAAGAGGGAGATTATGTGGTTGAATTTCAACCGTTTCTAGATGACTCTGGAAAGCCGGTTAGCAAACCCGGTGAGGAAACCGAGACCGCGACGGCTACCAAAAAGAAAAGAACTACAAGAAAGAAGAAGACCGAAGAGGAAACTGAAGAAGCAGAAAACTAACGGGTAGAAGTGTGGGTGTACTGGATAGCGTGAATTTTTTGCGCTACCAGTATGCCCATATTTTTTATATAGAGGTTAATCATGTCCAGTAGATTTAATTTGACAGCAGAGCTTACCATTCAGGCTGTCAATATTAGAGATGTTGCTAAAACTATTAGGCGTGAGCTTAAGGACGTAGTAGTTACGGTCAGGGTTGAAGCCGATACTAGAGATCTAGAGAAAACAAGAACCGCTCTTGAGAGAACAAGAAGAAGTGCCGATGAAGCTGGCAATAGCATGGAAGCTTTCGGTAGAAATGCTGGTCTGGCCGCTAAGAGATTTGCCGGTTTCACTATTGCTACCGCAGCAATTGTAGGTCTGGCACGAGCAGTTTCGAACGCTACTAAAGAAGCAATAGCCTTTGAAAGAGAATTAGTTAAAATCAGTCAGGTCACAGGGAAGACCACCAAAGACCTAAAAAACTTTACTTCAGCAGTTACGAACACAGCAACCACTATGGGTGTTGCATCCTCTTCGTTGCTGACGGTATCCAGAACACTAGCTCAGGCAGGTTTGACCGCTAGGCAAACTGCCAAGGCTATGAATATCTTGGCCAAGACTGACCTCGCCCCCACTTTTGATAATTTAACGGCGACCACAGAAGGTGCCATTGCCATCCTGAGACAGTTTGGTTCTCAGGGAAGAACTACTGCGCAAGATATTGCCAACTTAGAAAAACAGTTAGGCGCTATCAATGCTGTATCAAAGAAATTCGCCGTAGAATCTGCCGATTTAATTACCGCAGTACGTCGTACTGGTGGAGTGTTTAAGTCTGCCGGTGGCAATTTAAATGAACTTATTGGACTGTTTACTTCTGTTAGATCGACCACGCGAGAAAGTGCTGAAACAATCGCTACTGGTTTCCGTACTATTTTTACCAGAATACAGCGCGTAGAAACTATCGACCAGCTAAAAAAACTGGGTATCCAGTTGCAGGATGTTAGGGGTAAATTTGTTGGTCCGATGGAAGCTATTAGAAGGTTGAGTCAGGCACTTAAAACCTTGGACCCCAAGGACTTCAGATTCAACCAGATCGTCGAACAGCTTGGTGGTTTCCGTCAGATCAGTAAAGTCATCCCCTTAATCCAGCAATTTGATGTGGCCACTAGAGCTTACACCGTTGCCCAAAGGGGAGCTAACTCTCTTACAGCCGACGCTCAAAAAGCTCAGAAAGCTTTGCAGGTACAGATATCTAAAGTTAAAGAAGAATTTTCGGCACTGGTGCGTAAGGTGGCTGACAGCGAATCATTCCGCACCATGGTCGATTTGGGGCTTAAGCTAGCCTCTGCTTTCATTAAGGTGGCGGATGCTCTTACTCCACTGCTTCCCATGCTTGTAACACTTTCTACACTTAGAATAGGTATGGCGATTCCCTCTTTTGCTAGAGGTCTTGCAACTCCAGTAACCAGAGGGCGTGGTGGACCAATTAAAAGGTTTGCCAGTGGGGGCGTAGTTCCGGGTCAAGGAAACAGGGATACCGTTCCTGCGATGTTAACTCCGGGCGAATTTGTTATCAAGAAGAGTTCCGTAAAAAGCCTTGGGGCTGGCAATCTTCAGCAGATGAATGAGCGTGGTCGTGGCGGGTCAATACAGCGTTTCAGTAATGGTGGTGGTCCAAAAAGGCAGACTATGAAGGAGGGGGAAATTAGGATTACGGGCGGCAGGGAAAGGACTGGTGCTCTGGTAATGAACGGGGGAAAAGATGGTGGCTCCCAAAAATTGGAAGTTGGTATAGGTACAGCAAGAAGAGATGCCGGTACTGGAAAAGAGAGGTTGGACAGGCTTATTGATACAAAAAAGAAGAAAGGAATAAAAGTCACGAAAGTTACAGCGGCTACCAGATTATACAACCCCAGCGATACATTCAGAGAAGATTTTGAAGCCGACGTAGCAAAACCTCTTCAGCAAAGCTTGGAAAAGATAGCTGCCAGAGGTCCACGAGCAGTTAGACAGAGATCAGACTATCAAAAAGAGATTGCAAATGTTCTAGAGGAGCAAAGAGAAGCTGTTACGGGAAGTTTGGCGGAAGCTTCCATCAGGGGTTTTACGGGGGTATTCAAAAAAGGGTCGGGAAAGCAGGTATGGGAATTTAAAGAAGGAGAAACAGCCGACCCCGGATTTGCTGATCTTATTGGTCAGAAACAATACAATCTTTTTAAAAACGCTAAGTACGCAGATGTCAAGAATAGTTTCAGTGATACTGCCAAAAGCAGCCTCGTTGGAAAACAGCTAAAAACTATTGCTAAAGAAGGAAAAGAGTCAGGTCTTCAGTTCCAGAACATGGGGGGCTTTATACAGAGACTGAATGGTGGCGGAATTGCAGCAAAGCTAGAAATAGGCCAAATATTGGGAATGTTGTCTGCGGGTGTCGGGAAAGGTGTGGGGCCGGGGACTTACGAGGGGACTTGGGTTAATAGGACTGCTCTAGCTAAGAAAGAGCCAATTGAGTCATTTGACCCACTTATTGAACAAGCTTTCATGAAAAAATTTGGTATTAACATACGTAAAGGTAAGGTTGGAAGAGGTACTGATGGAATTGCGAAAAGTATTGCTGAGCGTATTCAGCTTAGTGCTCGGGTTGATGCCGATCTTGTCAACAAGGGTGAACCCGCTGAGTTGTATAATAGTTTTGCTAGAGAAATTGGAGCAGAGTATGACAAAAACCTCGTCCAAGGAGAACGTAGTAAGACGAAAGTAATGACCGCAAGAGGGGGCGGCGGAAGGAAAAGGTCAATATCAGCGGCAAGAGGGATTTTGAGGGATGGGGCAAAATCCGCTCTCAAGCGAATAAATGCGAAGGATGTAGACAAACTTGCAAATAACTTCGCATTCGCTGGGAAAGATGCCGTAAAAGAATTAACGGAAGGAAAAAAACCTAAAAAAGACAGTATCACTGTGGCGGCTGGAATAGTTTTCGAAGATTTAGTGACGCAGGCTCTGGGCAACGATCCCATAGATATTGCCAAAGATACGGAAGGGGCTGAGAGAGCTTTTGATTTTACCAATTGGGATAGGAAAAAATTAAATAAACTTGTTACAAAACCAGCCCACAAAGCACCGAAGTATTCTGATGCTAAACTTTCATTAACTGCGGACAACGCAAAAGAGATAGTTAAAAAGGGTTTTAATACTGAAAGTCTTTCGTCTGCTAGCAGTAAGATGTCCGCGATTAATAAAGTTATTGACCTTGAATATAAAAATGGAATCAATGACAAGAGGTTGGCAAAACCATTAGAGGCCAAGAAAAAAGAAGATGCTAAAGCCGATGCTACAGCCAAAAGAATGGCTGCTAGGGCGTCGAAGAGTAGAGGTGGGGCTATTGGATTTATAGATGGTGGAGAAGTCCCGGCGGGAGGGCATTTCTCAGTTTCTTCAGATACAATGGGACTGGGTTCGTGGCAGGCTGTTAAGAAGTTCGCGGCAGAGATAAGAGGTGGGGCTTATCCCAACATCAAAAAGATTAACTTTATTGCTGGGCCTTCTGGTTCGGGTAAAACCTTCCAGTCTAAAAAGTTGGGTGCTGCGCCTCTAATGAACTTTGCTGATGCCGGTACGGCAAGCCAGCTAACTTTTGAACTGGGTGGGAATAAGATTGATAATGTTCTCGATCAAATCGCCCTAGCTAGAAAAACCGGTGGGGTTGGTATTTACCTATCTCCAAGCGATGAGCAACTAGATAAGCAGAGAAGACGCAGGGCTGCCAAATCAAAGGTGGGCAGAGGAGACCCTCTAGATAAGAGAAGTGCAAAAGCTTTAAGAGGTACGAAGCGCGCTCCTAGAGCCGGTGACGAAGCCTCCATGCAAATGCTTGCGGCTCTTCAGCGAGAATTTCCGAACCTTCAGGTTAAGAAGTTTGCCAGCGGTGGTGGCGTAGGAACTGACACGGTTCCCGCACTTCTTACTCCGGGCGAGTTCGTTATCAATAAGGATTCTGCCAGTAGAATCGGGCGTGGTAATCTGGAGCGTATGAACTCTGTTGGTAAATTTGCTGCCGGTGGTGCTGTAGGTCGTGTTCAAAAATTTCAGGGTGGCGGTAGCGTTGATTTTGGTGACATCGCAATTATAGGTAGTTTGCTAGCTCCAGTTGTAGCGGAAATGATAAACTTTCAAGGAGTGCTTGGAAAGCAAATCAAGGAATTTACGACCCTTGGTAGTAAGGTGGGGGTACTCACATTTCTATTCATTAGTGTCGGTAAAGCTCTGCGGGATATAGAGAGGGCTTCGGATGAGGCGGCTAAAGCACTTGATGATGCTAGAAAGGCGGCAGAAGAGGCAGCGGAAAAAGGAGAAGAAGCACCTGAAGAACCAGATAAGGGTGAGACTAAGGCGGCCCGACTTGCATTACTTGGCTTCTCTGTTGCAGCGGCAGCGGGGATTACCGTACTACAAGAATTTGCTCATGCTGCAAACGAGGCGACCGAGGCGGCTATCAAGGCGGGTAATGTGCAGGAAGCCATCGCCCAAGGCACAAGGTCCGCTCAGTTAGAGCAAACTACGGCTGTGGCCGGTGTTAGCTCGACTCTTGCGGGATTGGCGGTTGCTTCCTCGAAATTGCCGGGACCACTTAAAATATTAGCGGTTGCTCTAGCCGCTGCTGCCACCGCTGCTACATATTTTAATGATGTTCTTGAATGGATTAACTCAGTCACCGGTGGGGCCACTAATTTTACCACAAGAAGTCAAGAAGGTGACGTTAGTGGATTTGCTGCGTCAGTAACAGCGTCTGGCAAGAGATTTAAGATGGCGATGGAGGCTATCACAAGAGCGGGTCTACAGGGGAGAGACGCTTTTGTAGACACATTTGGTGCTATCAATCAAATTGCCTCTGATGCCAAAGTCTTTCAAGATAGGACGAATGCGGTCAAAGCCGCTGGAGGTAATAAAGAATTGGTAGCGGCGTATCAAGAACAGGCCGATAAGGTAAAAGCCACTTTGGGTGGTCAAGAGCAGAATTTAAGAAAGGGTCTATCTTCATACATAAAGAGTCAAGTTGACGCCGGAAAAGACTTTGCTCAAATTAAGAATTCTGCTGAATTCGAAAAGAGCATGGCCCTGTTCAGAAAAATATTCGAAGCGATGGGGATGAGTACAGATGATGCTAAGGAGGCTATAGATCAAATAGAAGCGTCTGCTAAGAATGAAGTTGAACAAAAGGCTAGGCTGGCAGCGGCGGCGGCGGCTCAAGCAGCGGCATTCGCCGCTCTCAGACAAAGGGTGGACGTATTAAATATTGGGCTGAATGCTTTAGGCGCAGCAGCAAACGACGCCAAGCTTGGAATGAGGGATCTAAAAGTTATAGCTGGTCAAGGGGGCGTAGGGGCAGAGAGAGTAGATTTTTCTGGCGTAATAAAAGACGTTAGTAAAGTAGGGGATTTGGGAAGATTTAAACGGGTTGCAGATCAGGCCGGGGCGATATTTGGACAGGCCGGTCAAAAGCTAGCTAAAGAAGCTATTGATGTGGCAACGGTGTTTCGGAGAATGCCCGAAGTTGTGACCACGCTAGCTTCGGCTGGTTTAAGTGCTGGGCAAGGACTGGACGATGTGAAAAACGCAATTGACACTCTTGATCCAGCGATTTTGGCGGCATTGCCTCCAGAGCTTAGAGACAAGTTTCTCACGGCTATTACAAAAAAGATTCAAGATTTGAAGGGTAAACCTCTAACAGCACAGGAAGTACAAGCAGAGGTTGATAAGTTAGCTAAAGAGTTTAATGAAGTAAACGGGTTGTTGAGTAAGGGCTTAAAGGAATTCAACCAGAATATAAAGAGGCTGGGAGATGGCTTTAAGCAGTTAACAAAGATTACGATGGAGAGGGTAAAGGCGGAATCTGATCTAGTCAGTGCCCAGTTAAAGAATGCCAAGACGCTGTCTGAAGTTGGGGGAGGCAGGCTTAGTCTGGGAGCTAGAGAGAATTTCAGAAGAGACAGACAGAGAGCTATTCTCGGTCCTCAAAATGCCGGTTTAGCTGGTAATGCTGTAGGCATAGGCAACGAGCTTAGAAAAACTAAGGATGAGATTAGAAGGGCCGACAAGGCACTTCAGGGGTTCAGTGCGACCGGCAGGATGGGCGCTGATTTAGCTAACGAGTATGCCCTTCAAGCAAAAAACTTACAGAAGCTAAATGAAAAGTCCAAAAGATTAACAATGGCCCTGAAGGACTTGGTCACGTCCGCGCAAGGTAGAGCATCCGATATAAAGGAAGAGCTTGATTTAGCAAAGAAAGAGCGGGAGGTTAGATCGACCCTCCTTAAAGACTGGACTTTTGCCACAAATGAAGGCCGCGCATCAATTAATAAATCTTTTGCTGCTTTGACTCAAGCGATTAATGCTGGTGATATTGATGCTATTTCAGACGAAATGCGTCCCGCCGTGGGCAAGATACTTGAACAGTTCGCGGACGTGGAGCTTATTCCCGGTATGACCGGAGATAAAATTGCCAAGCAATTCCAAGTCAGGGTGCTTGACAAGATGCTCAAGGCTCAGGGTCGTGGAGGAGTTACGCAAAGACAAATCAAGCAGATCTTCGAAAGCACATCAAAAGAAGACAGATTGATTGGGGACTTACAAAGGGCGTTTGCTGCGGAGGACAACGCTAGAAAACAGTGGATTGCAGTGTTAGCACAGCAAGAGACTCAGGTTCTTAGCGCCATTCAGCAGATGCATACGGACTTTATTAACAGACTAAACAACATGTTAGTGCAGCTTCAGGCTGCGACTGGTGGCGGTGGAGGCGGCGGTGCTGCTGGGGTTGCTGTACCTACAATTGCCAAGGGACATGTTCCATATGCTGTAAAGGGAATCATTAATGGGCCAAAGGGTAAGGATGATGATCTAGTATGGATGGATAAAGAGGGCGAGGCGATTATGAATGCGGGCGCTACTAAGGAGAATGCGCCTCTTCTTAGAGCCATGAACGCCAAGTATGCTCAGAAGGGAAAAGTTCCGGGCGGGGGTGGCGTACCGGGACTGGGTGGTCTATTTAAACCTTTAACAGATTCTACAGATCGACTTACAAAAGCAATAGAGTCTCTAGTAGGAGAACTTAAAGATAATAAGGGAGCGATTATAGACGCTCTTGGAGATGCGGCAAAAGATATCGTAGAGGGGATGATGCAGAGGGGCGCGGCTAGTGCTGGTGCGTCTGCTGGCTCGCTTGCGTCAGGTGCAATAGAAGGGATAATAGGTAAGGGTGAAATATCAGAGGCTGTTGGGCAAGGAGTCGGGGATGCGGTTAAGGGTGCATTAAGTACTGGGCAATCACCAGAGGCATCTGGCAAGGAAGCCGCAAAGAATATAAGAAAGGCCATGGACAAAAAACCGTCATGGCTAGATAAGTTTAGGGCATACTCCAATGCCGCAGCACTTGGTTTGAGCGGTGGAAAAGTTGCTCCCTTTGCTGCCGGTGGCTCAGTCTTTGCCCCAAGAGGCACTGACACAGTGCCCGCTATGCTTACGCCCGGTGAGTTTGTTGTACGCAAATCCGCCGTCGATAAGATTGGTGTTGGGGCGCTAAACGCTATTAACACTGGATATTACAGTGGCGGTGGGGTGGTGCAATATTTGAAGAATGGTGGAAAGGCGTGGTCGGGGGCACCCCAAAGATTTTCCAAAAAGGATTTTCAGGCGGCCTACAGGAATCAAAACCCAGACCAAGTAGCATTAGAAAAAATAATTGCTGGGGATCATGGAGATATTAGAGATCAGCGATTGATTGCCGCCAGAGAGCATCTTGCGAGTACTAGAAAATTTACTGCTGCGGAAATAAATGCATTATCAGTAAAAGATTATACTAATATGGGTTTGTATGGCCTATTTACTGAAGAAGGAGGATTGAGTAAGGCAGGAAAGAAATTAAGTGAAAAACAGATTAAGGTTCCTCCAAGACCGGGTTGGTGGAGCAGCAGTAGCGATGAAAGGGATGCATGGGATAGGAAATATGCAGATCTTAAAGGTATAACGTCCAAGGGTGGGACGGCAACACTTAATGTAGGGTTAAAAACCGATGATAAAGCGTTAAGACAATACCTAGATGCAAAAGCGAAAAATCCTCAAGCATCGCCGGGTAAGGTAAAGGGAGTTTCCACAGGCAAGAGTGGTGTACTTGGTGCAAATCAGCTTGGTAAAGGACCGCAAAGTTTTGCGGAAGGTTATCAGACATTTAAGAGAGGTGAATTTACCGGGGACCGTGGGGCGATGGAAACGGTTAGAGCTTTTGCTGCCGGTACAGCCAAGGGTATTGTTGGAACTATGGCGAAAGTGGGAGGTTCGGTAATTGACTTGGCGGCGGGTACAGATACCGTGGGCGCCATTCAAAGAGCCGAAGATAAACTTGTTGGAAAAGCTTCCAAAGGATTTGAGGGTGCTGAAGGAGTCGGAAGGATGGCGGGGACTGTTGCTTTAGCGATTGGCACAGCGGGTGCTGGAGCTTCTGCTATAGGAGGAACCGCTGGTCTAACAGCAGCTACTGGAGCTAGTGCGGCTGCGGCTGGGGCTGGGGCTACTATGGGCGCGGGTGCGATAGTTGGCGGGAGTTTGGGGCTGGTAGGATTTATGGAGGAGGGGCGACAGAAGATAGCGGATAAGGCAAAAGAGGACTATTTGGCGGTGATAAAAGAGTCTGGAAAACCGTACAACGCCGAAGACGAACAAAAAGTATTTGAACTTGCTATGCGGGAATGGCGAAATAGCGGCGATCAAATTAAAGGTGCGGTTAGTGCTACTGCGGTTAGTGCGTTATTGGATGCGATTACTTTTGGAGCGGCGAGTAAAATTGGCGGTGGAACGAGTGTTAGAGCACTGAGTAAACTGGCGAAATTGAAAGGGGCTGGAAAGTTTGGTGGGGGGGCAGGCAAGGTCTATGCACGGATCGCGGGCGAAGGGACATTGGCTGTTGCAAAAGGTGCTGCTATTGGCGCTGCGGCTGGTGGGGCAGACAGACTTGCTCAGAATCAAGTAATGCGAGAATTTGGAGTTGATCCTGATCATCCTTGGGATTCGGGTTTAATGGATGCTATCATGATGGGCGGCTTGATGGGTGGAGGTTTTGCTGGTGTTGGTCTAGGAAAGGGATTCAAGTCTGGGAGAGCTAAGGTTGCCAGTGCCGACAGTCCAGCGGCTGCTAACAAGGCTGCTGCGGAAACCGTTAATAATATAAACAAGACAAAGAAAGGTGCTCAAAACAGGGCTGAAAAGGGTAAAAATAAGAAGACGACCGACACTGCTGCGAGTGGAACGGGGAAAAAATATTCAAAAGAAGCAAGGCAGTTGTTTAAAGAAGTGCTTCGAAATAAGAGGCTTAATCCCGATGGCCTCAGTCGAACGGAATGGCTAAAAGCTAATAAGGGTAAGGCCGAGAAGCTGAAAGCGAGGATGGAGAGAATTGACAGGATTAAAGATGCCAAGGATAGGCAGAGGGCTGTTGATAAAACGATAGAAGGAATGAATGCACAAAAGGCAAAGTCAAAAAAAGCAAAGGGTACTACAAAGGGTACTCGGAGACGGGGGCGGTTTGAGGGTGTTGATCCGACTGAGGCGCAGGTAAAGCAATTTGAAGCGGAGCTAGGGGAGGCGAGAGCTAGGTACGAGGGCGATCCAGTCAGGATCGCAGAAGCAGAGTTCATTCTAGACCCAAGAAATACTCTGTATGATATTGCGGGTCTTCCTCAATATAGGCCGGGTGGGCCTAAGTTCGGTAAGCCGCTTAGTGCTGATGCTGTGGCTACACTGAAAAAAAGGTTCAAAGCGCTCCAGAAAAAACACCATCCCGACAGGGGCGGCGATCCGCTAGTCATGAGACGATTGACTGAGGCTGAGACTCTAAAGAAAGGAGGACCATTAGTAGACAGATACAACAGGAGTCTTGCTTCAGGTAGAGAGCCTTATAAGAAAGGCTCCTCGACAGATCCATCTTTCGATCCTTTTAAGAAGACGAGTGGACTAGGAAGAGGGGGTGGAACAGCCGCTCCTGCCGCAGCACCAGCACCACAACCAAAGCCAGCAGCAACGCCAGCAAAGCCAGCGCCAGTCGAGCCAGTAAAAGCGGGGGAAATGCTAAAGCTTACTCATGTCGAACCTAAAGCTAAAGCAGACGCGCAAACACAAAAACTCATAGAACAATCACAGCCTGAGAAAGTGATTCTCTCTGAAGCTGCACCAGCAGATTTGAAACAGGTTGGTGGCCCAACTGTTACAGACGCTGCGGCCCTAAAACTACGAGATTCCAAGGCAAGGGCGCAGGTTAAAAAGGCAGCAGACGATGTCACCAAGGCGGCAAAAAAGACTGAGGCGGAAGCTCCTACAGATTTAATGTCCACCACGAAGATTCCAAAAGGTGGATTGTCGAATAACAAGGGCGGGAGTGCTATCAAAGGTGGGAAAAAGGGCACTGAGACGAATTGGAGAGCATTGAAGGCTGATATTGAAAGTCAAATTGGCACACCTACACCTCCGAAGGGCGTGAAAAATTGGAGCGCGGTAGAGGGTGCTAACGGTAAGCCGCCAAGTCAGTGGGGTCAGGGAGAAGCGGCTGCTCAAAAGCTATTCTTAACTAAGGCGAGAAGAATTCGCGGGGGACAGAGAGCCGCAGAAACTAAAAAATTAAATGAACAGAAAGCAATAGAACAAGAGGCTAATAAGAATGCCGCAGCAGAAAACAACATAAGAAACAAATTAAACAAAGCAAAAGAGACGAATGCAAAAAGTGACGAAGTAGCAGCGGACACAGCAACAAGAAATAAAGACGCCACCGAATTCCTTGATGAATCTGTGGTGAAAGATGCCGCAGCCGAAGCCAAGGCGAGAGCAGATTCAGAAGCCGCGAGACAAAAAGCCGAGGCAGACGCCGCAGAGGCCGCCGCGAGACAAAAAGCTGAGGAAGCTGCTGTTGCTGCACGAAAACAGGCGGAAGCCGAAGCCAAGGCGAGAGCAGATGCAGAAGTCGCGAAAGAAAAGCAGGCCGCAGACGAGGCCGCCGCCGCCGCGAGAAAAAAGGCCAAAGAAGCTGAAGAAGCAGCAAAAAAGGCAGAGGAAGAAGCCGCAGCAAGGAAGTCAGAGGAAGAAGCGGCCAGCAAGAAGAGTAAGGATGGGGAGAAAGGGGCGAAGGAAAAGCAAAAGACTTTGTTCGGGAGGATAGTGGGGAGTAAGCCAGTCAAGTGGCTATCGAATGTTTTAAGCATAGCTTCTTTGAGTGCAACCGCAAATTGGATTAGAGAAGGCGCCAAAAAGAAAGAAGACCCGACAGAGACGCAGCAGGGTGACGCGCCGAATGAAGTCGTTAACCCGTTTGCTCCGAGTGGTGGGCCTATGACTGGATCAAGCCCACAGACGGCGACGACGGCGCAAGCAGCCGCGACGGGAGGAGCCGCCGCAGTCACGCCACCCGGAACGGCGGCTGCCCCTGCAAACTTGGGAGGTGCAATTTCTGCTGGAGCTTCGGCGGCTGGCGGAACAGCCAACATCTATAGCCCCGGAAAAATAAGTCAAATTATTAAGGATAGAATATCTAACACTCCATTCAATAAAGTTCCTAAAAAATGGAGAGGTGCTTTCAGAGATATAGCCGGTGGTGGCGATACTGAGAAATATTTCCCGGCTGTTATGAGTAGTGCAAGATCATTGCAAAATCTTCTATCTGAAGGAATGATAGCGTCTGCCAGCGCAGGAAAAATACAGTTTTCTCAAAAGGCACTAGGAAAGAAGGAAGATATTCTTTCATCCTTCCCGTTTGGGGCGCCTCCCTTGTTGGGCACCGGACCTCTTGGTCCGGGGGAATTGACGGCATATCAAAAGGGTCTCCCAGAATACCTAAGAGATTACACCACTGTCTCTAGGGCTGCAATGAGATTGCAAGCTGGAATAACTGGAGAAATTAGCGCCACGGACAGCAAGGGAAAACCCACCAGAAGACATAAAGCGGCACAAAGAGCTAGTATAAAGCACGGTAAAACCGTTGCTAAAATTCGGCAGACACTTGCCAAGTTGCGGGCTAGAAGGGATAAGCTAAAGAGTGCCGGTAAAGCCACGGCTGGAATAGACAAGGCGATAGCAAGACAAGAGACGAGACTTCAGGCTGTAAATCAAAGATTTCAAGCTGCGCAAATGAAGGGTGAAGTTAGAGATTTAGTTAGTACTAGGGGCGGAAGAGCGCAAGCAGGTGCGGCTATCGGAGGAGCTATCGGGGGCATGGTGCCGGAATCAGTCAGGCAGGCTGGTAGAGGAGTTATGGATAGAATCGTTAATCCCGGCGGATACGAGCAAACTTTCGGCGGGGAACTTCCTGAAGGCTTTATAGATCCCGCAAGACCCCAATTCCCCTCCTCACCCGCTGGAATGACACCAGAACAGGCAATCAAAAAAATGTTCGCAAACTACCCAGCACAGCAGCAGCAGCAGCCGCCCCTCCGAGTTGATCCAAGGCGCTATCCAGTGTGGCGAGCTATGGGTGGATCTATTCCTTCTATGGGTTCTGATACTGTTCCCGCCATGTTAACACCCGGTGAATTTATTATGTCCAAGGGTGCTGTTAGTAAATATGGCGCCGGATTTATGAAAAGTTTAAATAGGGGCGGAATTCAGGGTTATAATAAGGGCGGGCTGGTACAGTATTTACAGCATGGTTCTACTAACGGTCCTGTTAAGAGTAATGGTAATGGTGGAATTAATGTAGATGGTGCTGGTATAGCTGAAGCCCTTGTTAATCAGGCTCCCGCTATTGGGAACATGATGGGGCAGGGTATTGGTAGTTCATTGAAGCCCGTTTTGGATAACTTTACTAGTTCGTTTGCTGGTGCTGTTGGCGCATCTGGACTTGATGCATTTGTGGCGGGACTTAGTTCCGCTGCCACAATGTTTAACACTGCTGCTAGCACTTTGAATGGATTGGAAATGACTTGCAACATTAGTTTTGAGGGTCCGCTGACATTGGGCGGAATTGATGTTCCCGGTTTTGCCGATGCTATTACAGAGGCTCTAGGTGACCATGTGAAGAACCTTGTTAATGATCAACTAAGCAAGAGACCTAATAGGGTTACTGGTGGCAAATAAGAAGGATTTTTATAGATGGCGTCAGACACCAATAACATAGGCTTATATATAGGTGCTCCACCTGCTTCCGGCGGTCAGTCCACCAAGGAGGTGATGAGTGGTATAGGTACGCCCGTAAGCCCTGATGGCACTGTAGAAAGTCAGGTTGGATATAATCTTCGTGGCGCAACATACTGGGAACCCAACGAAATACAAACGGGACACAGTAGAGACGCTACGCACGCCGATGGAGCCGGTGATGTTTTGCCCCTAGACTCCTCTAGTAGTTATATTCGCCCAGTCGCCCTAGACACTCGTTATGGAGAAGGTATAGGTTTCTCTATTGCTACAGAGGGAGACTACATGGTTGTAGGCGCTCCCTATGCTTGGAAAAAATTCTCTTTTGTAAGTCCCTCACAGACCGTTTCTTTGCCTGTCGTCGCTGAGCAAACCCATATTGAGGGCATGCCGCCCCATACGGAAGATTGCTTCGGAGTAATAACCATAACTGTTACCGGCGATTTACAAAGTCTTTGGGCGGATGGAGTATACGACAAATTTACATTTCTAGGTCAGGAATTCACTTTTGCTGGAGACCTCACTGCGCCCGGAGCATCTTCTCCATCATCTTGGTCGGCTTTTACTTGGTATCTCACAAGCTATGACGGAGGAGGGGCTGGTGAAGAGGGAAGTGCTACCATAAAAGCGTACCCTTGTGACAGTAGTGAAGATTGCTGGATAGGGACCGGGGGTTGCACTTGGAGTATAGGTTTTACAGAAGACGAGGCGGGAACCGAAGTTCTATATCAAGAAACAACTATTTCAAATTCGGTTGTTGGATACGCCGCAAATTTTTATGCTCAGGGTGGGGCTGTTTACACTTTCAAAAAACCCAGAGGTTTAATTACTAACGCCACAAATGCTAGCCCGATAGTTGTCACGACCGATGGCTGGGGAAGCTTGGGCGATAAAAGACACTCTGCCAGTTCCAATAAATTGGATGGTGCCAGAATTAAAATTGAAGGGGTGGGCGGTAATACTGCTGCTAATGGTGATTACTTCCTGAAATACATTTCTTCTACTTCTGCATCACTATACCACGATAGAGAACTAACAAACCCGGTCGGTGGAAATGGAGCTTTCAAATTCGGAGGTAGTTGGAAAGGTTCGGGTGGAGACTCTTGGCTTCAGGCTGGAATTATTGAAGCCCCGTTTCCGGGTGGTTGGAGCGAAGCCAATATAAAATCTTTTGACCCCGGAGAAGATGCAGACATTCCCTTGTATTCAGACGCGAGATTTGGTTGGTCTGTTGACCTCAAAGATAAATGGGTATTGATCGGTGAACCAAGAGGTAAAAGGGTAGATAATGGCTTCACTGATTTTGGTGGCTGGTATCTTGGCGGGGTAGACACGAATGGCAATGAGCCTAGACTTGGTTCGTTTTCCGAGACTTCGGCAATTTGGGAATTTGGAGGTCCAGTTTCATATGGGGTTGACAAGTTAAATCAGCTTAGTGGAGACACATCTACTTCTGGCAGGGTCTACATATATCATTTTGATAGGGCTGATGAGTCTGCTGGGGGTGCTGGATATTATAGCGCTTTAGGCCATCCAAATCCTCATTTAGATTATACGGGTAGGGGAATTCGTATGATAGCCCCCTCACCATTTAATCAGGTTCAATATACCGCTGGGTATGAGGGTGTAGTACCAAATGCGAGAATAGCTCCAGAGCACTTGTACGGCACATCAGAAGATTCTCAGATTACGTACAACATGGGAACCCCCAATGGTTCTGCAAGTAGTGAATATGTTCGAGGAACAGATGGGCACTTTGGACATTCTGTCGCGTTCTCTCCAAAAATTGAGGGCGCTCCATTTGGACCAGATAACCCTGTAACCATATTGGTAGGAGCACCCTATGCTCGTATAGATAAAAACGAAACAGGGATCGTGACGGAAGAAGCTCAGTCTGACGAGGACATCCCATCTGAGGGAGACGAAGTTCCTGAACCTAGCGGTGGAGGCTTCGGTGGAGATGAGCAATTTACGGGAGATGGTAGCGGAGATGGCGAAACTATTGGAGAAGGAGGTTTAGTGCCAGAACCCGGAACAGGTGATGCTGGTGGCACAAGCGGCGTTGAAACAGGTGGGTCAGGTGAATCAACAGGGGGGTCTTCTGTAACCAGAACACCTCCTTCTAGAGATGTCATAAATAGAGTTGGTCATACCTATGCTTTTATAGGGGCTTATCCAGATAGTGGAAATGCCAGCTACTCTGTATGGAGAGGGCTTCCCAACCTTTATATGGGAAACGAAACTATAGGCGAAGTTCTTTATAATCAAAGTGATATAAAGTGTTCCGGTGCATTTACAATAAATAACCTAATTGGTGTTGAAAAGGTATCTGACAATGGCGAGATGGTGGACGTTGTTCCTATCGAAGACTCCTATCTTTGGCAGAGACTGGAACATAGGATCTATAACGACAATCATCCTTTGCATATTACTGACGGAAGGGGCGCACAAGACCGCTTTGGATGGGCTGTTGGCATAAAGGGAAATACCGCCATAGTTGGTGCTCCAAGACATAGTTTGGGTGTTGATATTGATCATCTAGGATATCGTTCATATATAAAAGATGCTGGAGCAGCTTACCTGTTCACAAGATCAAGTCATAGTGGGTATTTTGATACAATAGAACCTGAAGGTTCTGGAGCACTGTTTACGAAATATGTTGGTGTTGATGAAAATGCTGTCGCTATATCTGGCGCTAATATTAGACATCATAGAGATGAGTATGATAATTTTGGATATTCGGTAGCGATAAATGAAAACTTTTTTGCTGTCGGCGCACCCAGACATGCTGGTGCTGCGATGGGGAGAGATTTTTCGAAGGAAGAGGGAGGGGCAGTATACATATGGGAAAAGCAGCCGGGTGGAAATTATGTATTTGACCAGAAAATTTGTCACAACGATGAAAAGTACGGTTTTTATTATGGCCCACACATTGGAAATACTACAGATCCAACTTATGTAATTGGTTCCGGCAGAGATGCTTACAGTCATTTTGGTGCATCTCTATCTCTGTGTGGAAATAATTTATTAGCTGGCGCCCCGTTTGCTGGCGGGGGATTGGACTATGATTATGATGCCAGCCTGTATACAACTTTGAATTTTAGAGAAAAGCTTTCAACAGAATACTTTAAGGGTGGCGACGGAGAGGGCGAGGTAAGCGGTTTTGAATCAAGCTGGAATGAAAATAGTTTACCAGACAACAACAACTTAAACATTTTGTATAGAGGGGGCTGGGCGCCGGGTATTCCTACCGGTGGTACTAATTATGTTGGAAACGGTAGAGCCTATCTATTTCAGAGACAGGGCAATAGAGAAGACACCAGAGTTAATGAGAATATTAATGTAGCGGCAGATTTGGACGATGCTACTATTAATTCAAGCGCCGAAAGTTATGACGATAGCTCCGACACCATAGCTGCTGGAGGAAACTTGACAAGTTCACTTTATAGCTTGTTAAGATTTAATAACATGGGAATTCCTCGTGGATCACAAATTCACAATGCATATATAGAGATGACTGCTGCGGCAGACGATGATATTGCGACAACGATAACAATTTATGCATTCGACGAAGATGACGGAGAGATGCCTTCTGGTGGTGAAGATGACTCGCCGGGAGAATCAGGAGATGAGTATGTCAACTTTACAACAAAGTTAAATTCTAAAAAAACATTGAATAAGGTGAGTTGGACATTGACTAGAACTATGGCTGGAAAAAAGGTCCAAACAGCCCCTATAGCCGGTGTCATACAAGAAATTGTGGATCGTCCGGGCTGGTCAGATAACAACTCTATTGTAATAATCCTTGGTCCGAAAGAATCAAAAGATCCTTCAAATGGTAAAAAGATATTCTATTCTGCAAATTACGGCTTTAGGTACAGCGATGGAAATGAAACCGGTTTAGATGCTAGGCCGAGAATTAATATTGACTTTACGGAGCCAAGAGATCAGTGGAAACAAACAAATGAGTTTATAGCTCCGATAGGAAGGGATGGACGAACTTCAGATGTTGAAGATTACGGAAGATCTGTAGGTCTTTCTAAGGAAGATATTATTATCGGGGGTCCAGAGTACGCACTCGATGGACTTGGTTCATTGGGAGATAATTATAATTTGTTCACGACTTTTGGCGGCAGTGGATCAGTAAGCCATCGTGATTTTGTAGGATTGGGTTGTCGTGGTTATGGTGACCCCGGAACCCCCGGAGGAAACTTCCCGCATGTATTTTCTATGCATACAAAGGGTGTATATCTCCTAGCTAGCGGAATGGATGCACACGCCAAGGGTCACGCTCTGGATAGTGGAAATATAACTCTAACCATACCAAAAGCGCACGCAAAGTTCTCTCACGCCATGCCTCTCTATGTTGGTCCCTTGAGAGCGAGGGGTCACACATCTCTTTATACCAGAGGTGCGGTTCTTAGCAGCGGAAGTATGCCTCTTGTTATGACCTTTAGGGCTACCGGAAATCTGGACATGTTCTTAAAGAACTTCCAGTATACCGGCGGAATGCCTCTGACCGTACAGGCTCCCCTTGCCGCAAGTGGAACAGCAGATCTATTTACTGTTGGGCCTTTACCATCTTCTGGGGACATAACTCTTCATAATAAGGGTCACCTATGCTTCAACTCTCCTGTTGGCACATACCCAGAAGGTTATCCATCACTGTTCGTAAGCGGTGACGCTACTCAGGTCACGGCTACCGGATCTCTTTATACGACTGGGCCAATCGCTGCTACCGGCGGAATCAATATTACTGGACCCTATAATCTCCCGGCCTCCGGGCAGACATCTCTATATACAAGGGGTTTGTCCTCGGATAATACCACTCTTAACTTGACGCTAGAAAAGATTACCGGGGATATTGATGACGGCATTAAACTCTATACTGCTGGTCCCGCCAGTATAGTTCCACCGGCACAATCTGATCCCGATGGCACAGATCTAAATCCAGATGATCGTAGCATAACACTATTCACAAAATACGATCCAAGCTACGCATCTTCCGCAACATCTTCACACAGCATAGTCAAACTTACTAAGCAGCAGACTATTACCGGAGACTCCTACAGGGAAGGCGGGATTTGGGGTTCCAGAGTAATGGACTTCTTGGGTGATAGTGATTCTGATGAATATTCAGAAGAAGCAAAGGCCCACAAACAACACTATCTAAAGAAACAAAATGACACCATAGATATACACGGCAAGTCTATGGCCGTTGGTTCGCCCGGAGTCAAATACGAATTTAATCCAATCGGTTTTAATGACCCTCCGCACGAGAACGGTAGCGTAAAAATCTATAGCTGGGATGGTGACACTGACACATGGTCTCTTGCTCAAACAATACAGCATCCCAACAATGCGACAGAGGTGGCTCCGAACCATTCAGAATTTGGAGGTTCTGTAGCAATCGATGACACAAATGGTCTATTGGTTATTGGCGAACCTGCTTCAGATACAAATGAT
>DFQD01000090.1 GCA_002377605.1 Gammaproteobacteria bacterium UBA3498
TATGGGTAGATGGTAGCGTGATCTGTTCCCATACGGGCGGGGGGCGGCGCCCCTTCATAAGAATAAAATAGTGGGTATCCCATCCACTCCACCATTGCTTCAAGCATGGTTATATCGATCTTGCTTCCTTTGCCAGTTTTTCCACGTTGGATAATTGCTGCGAGTATAGCTGCGAATGCTTGCATGCCAGCTGCAGTATCTGCGACTGATATTCCGGCCTTAACCATTTCTCTTTCAGTGCCAGTGACAGAGAGAAAACCTGCTTCGGCTTGCACTAGCAAGTCGTAAGCTTTTTTGTTCTGATATGGTCCGTCACCTCCATAACCGGATATGTTGCAAACGATAAGTTTATCGTGCTGTTTTTTTAAAGAATCATAATCAAGCCCAATTTTCACCATGGCATTAGGTGCGAGATTTTGTACTAGCACATCGGTCTTTCTTATCAAACGTCGTAATATTTCCTGAGACAGCTCATGCTTAATATCCAGGGTGAAACTTTGTTTAGAGCGATTGGTCCAAATAAAGTGAGAGGACTGACCCTTCACCCTTTCATCATAGTGTCGGGAAAAATCACCAACTTCGCGTCGTTCAATCTTAATAACACGCGCGCCTAGCTCAGCAAGTTGTCGTGTGCAAAGTGGTGCTGCGATTGCGTGTTCAAATGAGAGAACCGTAATACCGTCTAGAGGAGATGTCTGAGTCATCGAATTAAACAACTACGGCGTTTGAGCGCATACACAAGGCATCGTCCGGCCCCTTTATCCACAGTTGAAGCTTACCTTCGTTGTCAGGGATTGAGCCGCAAACCTCAAATATGTCGAGATCGAAAACAGGCCTCATTGCCTTAAACTCGAATTGGCTAAGAGTTTTGTCGGGAAACTGCTCCGACAATAAGTCTACTAATAATGTTGCCAGAAGAGGCCCATGTACAATTAGTCCGGGATATCCTTCTTTTTTTGTTACGTAGTCGCGATCGTAATGGATTCTATGGCCATTGAAAGTTAATGCAGAATAACGAAACAACAAGACAGGATCTGGCTCGACCTTCTTACTATAGTCTGCGATCTGCGATACCTTTTTCGGCGGAGGGGGTTCTTTTTCTTCAAGTGCATGGTCTCTGTAAACGATGTCATGCTCTTCCTTTATTGCTTTTACTGAGCTTATTCTAATTTCATGCTGAACTGTGACAAAAGCCAATTGCCCGCTGCGGCCTTCTTTACAGACAATACTCTTAATAGTTGAAATTCGTTCCACTTCTTCTCCGGCATGTAGCGGGCGGTAAAATTCGAAGCGGCTCCCAGCCCACATGCGCCGCGGAAGAGGAATTGGTGGCAAAAAATCACCTCGCTCAGCATGGCCATCTTTGGCAATCTTCGATTGTCTAGCGGGAGCGAGAAAATACAACCAGTGCCACAACGGGGGTAGTATGTCTCCAGGCGAGAATTTCAGTTTATCTTTATCGAGTGTGGCGGCCAAGCCAGTGAGCGGGGCCAGCGTCAAGAAGTCGTTAGCAGACTCTGACTTGCCAATCCAGCTCTCATATTCTGATGCATCTATGCTCATTGCTTATTTTTCGTGCCGTAATCGATTGAACAGAAGAATTTAATGGATGCGGCTACAACTTGCTACTAAAATGATGCCCCGATACTTGCAACAGACAATTTATAGGGCTTGAGAAATATAAAAATGGCGGGAAAGTACTTTGAAGAATTAGACATTGGTATGGAATTTGAGCATTTGCCCCATCGCACTATTACGGAAACAGACAACTATCTGTTCACAACAATGACTCACAATCCTCAGCCATTGCACCTTGATGTAGAATTTGCCAAAACTACTCAACATGGACAAATAATAGTAAACAGCCTTTTTACTTTAGGGTTAGTTATTGGTTTGTCTGTAGGCGATACAACATTAGGCACTACCATTGGTAATTTAGGTATGGATAAAACCGAGTTTCCTAATCCTGTGTTTATTGGCGATACCATCCGGGTGAATACAAAAATTGTTGATAAGCGTGAATCTAAATCAAAGCCTGATCGTGGCATAGTGTGGTTTCAACACACTGGTATTAATCAACGAGGTGAGATTGTTTGCGAATGCTTGCGTAAGGGAATGATGCTACGAAAAGTCAATTAATTCCAAACCTTAATTGAATCAACGCTAAAAAGAGGAAAATGTGACCAGAGCACCATCTAAAGGGCAAAAAGGACCAAGACGATCGCTGCATTTTGTACCGGGTGGAAACGATCGCATGTTTGAAAAAGCGCTCACCTTAAGTGCTGATTCTTTAATTTTGGATCTGGAAGACTCTGTCACGCCAGAAAATAAAATCGCCGCCCGAGAGCATGTTTGTAAATGGATTAAAGAAACAGATTTTGGTGATCAAGAATGCCTAGTGCGAATAAATCCGCAAGATACTACCTGGGGTATAGATGACCTTAGAGCGATCATGGAGGTGCTGCCTGATGGTTTTGTATTGCCAAAAGTAGCATCTCAACAAGATGTAGATTACATAGATGAAATTATAACTGAGTTGGAACAGCAACAAGGAGTAGAAGCGGGAGCAGTGTCTCTAATTCTAATTGGGACAGAAGTTCCAGCAGCCATATTTAATCTTCATGAAATGGCCCGCAATGAAAGGGTCGAAGGCATAACTTGGGGGGCGGAAGATCTCTCTGGGGCAATAGGTGCAAAAGCAAAACGAGACGCTCATGGAAACTATCTGGAGGTGTTTAGTTTTGTCCGCTCCACTTGTCTGTTGGCAGCGGTTGCGTGCAACGCACAACCTATAGATGCTGTTTACGTAGATATTAAGAATCCAGAAGGATTAGCCCACGAGTGCAAGACTGGCGCAGACATGGGCTTTACAGGGAAAATAACCATCCATCCATCGCAAATTGAAATAGTTAACCGTGCTTTTACACCAACTCAAGCTGAAATAGATGAAGCTAATGAATTAATCGCTGCCTTCGAAGAAAATGAAAAAGCTGGAAGGATGGCTTTTACTTACAGAGGCCAGATGGTAGATGTCCCTCATTTGCGGCGTGCTAGAGAAATTCTAGCAATTGCGGCACAGATTTCAGATCAAGTGAGTTAAGTTATGGTTACGGAATAATTCATGGACTTTACAGAATCAGAAGAACAAAAACTCATAAGGGAATCAGTAAGAAAGCTCTGTTCCGCCTTTCCTGATGAATATTGGGAACAACACGACCGAGAAGGCAAATTTCCTGATGAGTATTTCAATGTTATGGCCGAAGCTGGCTGGCTGGGAATCGCTATTCCTGAGCAGTATGGAGGAGCAGGTAAAGGTCTGCAGGAAGCTGCGATTATATTAGAAGAAGTCGCTGCGTCTGGCGCAGCAATGAATGGGGCAACCCCAATCCATCTTTCAATATTCGGCATGCATCCGGTGGTTAAACATGGCTCAGATGATATGCGTGAAAAATATTTGCCAGCAGTTGCAGAAGGCAAGCTTCACGTTGCTTTTGGTGTTACCGAACCCAATGCTGGCAGCGATACAACTTCAATAGAAACTTTTGCGCGCCTCGAAGGTGATCATTACGTCGTTCGTGGCAGAAAAGTCTGGACCACCAAAGCGTTGGAATCTGAAAGAGTGCTACTACTGGTAAGAACCCAGTCAAAAGAAAAAGTGGATCGCAAAACTGAAGGTATGACGTTGTTATTGGCGGAGCTGCAGAAACCTGAAGTTACTATTTCTGCTATTCCCAAGCTAGGTCGGAATGCGGTGCGAACCTGCGAAGTAGTTTATGATGATCTAAAAGTTTCGGTGGAAGATCGAGTAGGTGAAGAAGGGCTTGGTTTTCGATATTTGTTAGATGGGTTAAACGCTGAGAGAATTCTAATCGCAGCTGAATCCATAGGAATTGGTAAAGCCGCATTGCGTCGAGCTGTGCAATATGCCAACGAACGTATTGTATTTGATCGGCCTATTGGGAAAAATCAGGGCATTGCTTTTCCTCTGGCCGAAGCGAGAACAAAACTCGATGCTGCGGAACTTATGACAAAAAAAGCAGCCTGGAAACTAGATAACAACCTTCCCTGCGGCACAGAAGCAAACATGGCGAAATGGTTAGCGGCGGAAGCCGGATTCTATGCAGCAGATTGTGCCATCCAAACCCATGGTGGCTTTGGTTATGCCAGGGAATATCATGTCGAACGTTATTGGCGTGAAGCACGATTAATGAAGCTAGCGCCAATTTCTCAGGAGATGATTCTAAATTTTGTCGCAGAACACGAGCTAGGCCTACCACGTTCTTACTAGGCTGAATTTAATACGGTGGTGAGTTCACAAGATTTAGATGAACAGGGTGTGCTCATTGTAACGCCGTATCATAAAGCTAAGGATTTAAGCCTGGGTTAATTTGAAAAGCAGTTTTAAACGCAGGAAATATCGTATATAAGAACTTCAGCTTGTTTAACAGCAAAAATAACTACGAAAGTGCTGTAAAAAAACAGAATAAACTTCGCTTCGCATTTGAGCGTGCAGAATCATATAGGTGATCTCTATGAAAATATTTAAGGGACTTTTAACAAGTGTGTTTTTTGCACTTACTTCGCTAAGTTATGCAATTGAAGAACCTGTCACGCTCACGTCTGGTCAGGTGGTCGGCACTACTTTAGAAAGTGGCGTACAGGCATTTCTCGGTATTCCTTTTGCGGCGCCACCAGTAGGCGATTTGCGATGGAGGGCTCCGCAACCACCAACTCCCTGGCAGGGTGTAAGACAAGCCTCTAATCAGCCGCCTGCCTGTATGCAGCGAGGCAATCGCTATATGAGCGAAGATTGTCTGTATCTAAACGTCTGGACCAAAGCAGAATCTGCCGAAGCAAACCTGCCAGTCATGGTATGGATTCATGGTGGGGGTTGGACAAGCGGTGCTAACAGTATCCCCATATACAATGGTGAACAATTTGCGCTAAATGAAGTTGTTCTTATTTCAGTTAACTACCGCATGAATGCATTTGGTTGGATGGCACATCCGGCACTATCTGCTGAATCACCGGAAGGCGTTTCTGGGAACTACGGTATTCTTGATCATATTGCCGCATTGGAATGGGTTCGCGACAATGTCGCTGGATTTGGTGGTGACCCAAACAATGTGACTATCTTCGGAGAGTCTGCTGGTGGTGGTAGTGTTTACTCATTATTAGCCACTCCGTTGGCAAAAGGGCTCTTTCACAAAGCAATATCACAGAGTACCTGGATTACTTCTTACAACGTTACCAATTTAAGTTCTCACAATGGTATGACTACAAGCGCTGAAGCGCGTGGCGAGGAAGCTATTAACGCAAAACTAGATGAACTCGGAGTAAGTGGTACTGATCAGTTAGAAAATATGCGCGACCTCACTGCGGCACAGCTCATGGAAATGAATCTCGGCATTTTCGGTGTTTCACTCATTGTTGATGGTCATATTTTTCCAAAATCTCCGGCGGAAATTTTTGCTGAAGGGTCCCATAACGCAGTGCCATTAATCGCAGGTGTTAATGACGGAGAAGGGCTATTCTTTATTCGCCCAGGTAGCACATTTGAAACTGTCGAAGAACAGCGTGCAGCAAGAGTTGAGGAATTCGGAGAGCATGCTGGAAATCTCTTAGACATGTATGTTGCGGGTAGCGATGAAGATGTTTTCAACATTGAAGTGGATTACAACACTGATTCCTGGTTTGCTCGTCCAACTCGCGAAATTCTTAATGCTATGGCACGGACCAATGAAGACAGCTACATGTATTTATTCACTCGCAATCTTGGTAATCCTGAAGAACGTTCACCTCATGCAATGGAGTTAATGTATGTCTTTAATACTTTACCTTCCGGAACAAGCGATGAAGATTGGGAAATCGCTAAACTAATGAATGATTACTGGGTAGAGTTCGCAAAATCCGGCACACCGAATAACAATGAATTGCCACAATGGCCTGTATATGACATTGAACAGGAAACTCATCAGATAATCGGTGTTGAAGTAAAGCAGGGAGCTCAATTTAGAACGCAAGAACTTAATGAATTAGATCGTTACTTTGATGATCGTTACAACTCGGCAAGATAGTTTCCATAAGGAATTTTTTATGAATTATCTAAGTAGAAAGACAGTATTTTTTGTAGTAGTGCTGCTACTGTCTTATGGTGTTAGGAGTCAGGAGCTAAGCGAAAGGGATAATCCTGAAGTTCAAAGAATCGTACCTTTCCAGGTTTTTGATAATCTTTACTATGTCGGAGCGAGGTGGGTTTCTGCTTGGTTATTAGTCTCGGATCAGGGCTTAATCTTGTTTGATTCGCTATATGGGGACTTAACAGATATTGCAATAGATGGAATAAGAGAGCTCGGATTTGATCCTGATGATATTCGTTATGTGATTGTCTCCCATGCACACTATGACCATATCGGTGGAGCACGTCGCTTTCAAGAAGAATTCGGTTCAGTGGTTATGATGACTGAAGCGGATTGGAATATGACGACTGAGCCGGCGGAGTATCAAGAATATCCTATACCAATTCGACATCTATCTGTTTCAGATGGCAGTACCTTAAACCTTGGGCGCACCCGACTGCGCTTTATGCAAACCCCCGGGCATACGCCTGGCGTTCTTTCTACTCGCTTTACTGTTTATGACAATGGTTATCCTCATGATGCTGTTTTATTTGGTGGTGCAGGCCTTAATTTTTCCGGAGTCGAACGTACGGAAATGTATATCAATAGCATTGAGCGTTTGATGCAATTGGAAAATATTGAGGTAAATATCCCAAATCATCCTGACTCCGGGGAAATATTTGAGCGCTACGAAATTTTACAAGAGCGTGAAGATGGAGATCTACATCCCTTTGTGGATCCGGAAAGTTGGGATGCGTGGCTCGATATTTTAATGCGTAATGCCTTAGGCAAGCTTGAGAGAGAAAGAGAGGCGGCTAACTAATAAAGATCGAACCGAGCTGACTGATCTAAATTAAAAGGTTAAGGGTCACATCACCCACTTTGAAGTCTATCGATTTGGGAGTGCAGAGGGGCGAGATTCGATCTGCCAAGTAGCAAATAAGCGTCTTGCTTGGCTCAACTCCATTGGGCTTAAGTTTTCTTCGATCTCGTCTTTTAGCGAATTGCCTTCAGCGTGTTCATTGTTCGTCGCTTTTGCAGCCCAGGCATGAGCTTCAACTAGATTTTCGTTAACAGTATCGCCTTCCTGATACATCTTAGCTAGGGCGAAGGCGGCATTGGCATGACCGTTGAGAGCAGCACGTTTAAACCAATCGATTCCCAGCGCATTATTCTCTCTTGTTCCTTGTCCTTCCAAATAAAGGCTACCGAGATTATATTGAGCATTCACATGGCCTTGCTCAGCGGCGGCTTCACTCCATCGTAATGCCTGTTCGTAATCTTGCTCAACTCCTTGGCCGGTAAAGTAAAGAATTGCCAGATTGTATTGAGCCAGATCAAGGCCAGCTTCAGCGGCTCTAGAGAACTCTCGAAATGCCGTTTCAAAATCTCCAGCAAAAGCGGCATTTACGCCATCCTCATAGTCAGCCTTTGCATTTAGAGAAAACAATAGTGCAAATACAATCTTAAGTAGATTGAATAGCGAGCTAACTGAAGTAACCTTTTTAGGCATAATGAACCTCTATTTAGGGACTCGGCAATGGTAATACAGCTATAGTCGGCTGCAAACTAAATAAAGATCAAGCACCAACATATCACTATGAAAAATCAGTATTTTCGCTATAATACCGGCCTCTCGAGGTTCGCCCACAGAACCTTTAGAGGTCATCAAGATCTTAATTGAAAAACCTAGAGACTTGCTCGAATTTGGAGTGCTCACTCTATTCGAATTTGGCACTAATTAGAGAATTTAGCACCCGTAGCTCAGCTGGATAGAGTACCTGGCTACGAACTAGGGGGTCGCACGTTCGAATCGTGCCGGGTGCGCCATAAATGATAAAGGGTCCTTCTGGACCCTTTTTGTATTTACTGTTTCCCCGGCTGATTCCATTTGATCTTTTAACGAATTAGAAAAGCGATTTGGTAATCCGAGGTGGTGAGAATTTTGGCTAAACTAAAATTCGAATCAGTTATTCCTTAATTACTAATAACCCTAGCGCTAGCTTAAAAATTCGATGATTCATATTGCTAGATTTGGAATCCCGAGCATTAGTATTTCACTATAGTACTTATTTTTGGTCATTCTCGATGGTTTCGAGCTTCTTCATGCTATTGCTTTTCTGGTTTAAATCCTCTCAAATACTGTGAAGGAGGAAATCTCTATGAGAAAAGCAATAACAAGAATTTTAGCGTTATTTGGATTCCTATTTTTTGCCGCTCCTGTATTGGCAAATGAAGGAACAATTGCTTTCGTGGGTGCCACAATTATCGACGGTACGAATGCAGAGCCCCTCGAAGATGGCGTGTTGGTAGTAACTGAAGGTCGAGTTCGTTCAGTAGGTCCTCGTTCACAAGTAACATTACCGGCGGGCACCGAAGTGGTGGATGTCAGCGGCAAATTCATCATGCCTGGTTTGATCAATGCGCATGGGCATGTTGGTGCAACTGTAGGTCTTAATGGGAATGGTGGTTATGACCGCGCCAATTTATTAAGACAACTCGGACTTTACGCTCGTTATGGTGTTACTACTGTTAATAGTCTCGGTGGCGATGAGGCGGCGGGTTTTCAACTTCGTAATGAGCAATTCACTCCAGGTTTAAATCGCGCACGAATCTATGCTGCAGGCAGTGTAGTGGTAGGAGATTCTGAACAAGCAATTCGTGATGAAGTAAACCGCAATGCTGATATGGGAGCAGATTTCATCAAGGTTAGGATCGACGATAATTTAGGTGCTACGCAAAAGATGCCTCGACCATTCTTCGAAGCTTTAGTAGATCAAGCTCATATACGTCGCCTCCCTGTTGCAGTTCATCTTTACTATCTGGATGACGCAAAATTTATGCTCCAAGCAAATGCAGATATAATCGCTCATAGTATTCGTGACCTTCCTGTCGATCAGGAATTTATAAATATGGTCACTGAGCATGACACTTGTTATATCCCAACACTCACTCGCGAAGTTTCTACTTTTGTCTATGAAAGCATTCCGGATTTCTTCGAAGATCCCTATTTCTTGAAAGAAGTAGAGCCAGCAATCATCGAAGAACTATCGACACCAGAGCGCATGTCCCGTATTGCGGGTTCACGCTCTGCACAAAGCTATAAAGCCCAATTACCAACCGCAATGGCAAATGTAGGCACACTGCACAATGCTGGAGTTAGAGTAGCAATGGGCACAGACACTGGGCCACCTGCACGTTTCCAGGGGTATTTCGAGCATATGGAAATGCACATGATGGTGGACGCGGGAATGTCTCCGTTGGATGCAATTCGTTCTTCAACGGGTGTGGCTGCAGACTGCATAGGCATGGGTGACATTGGTACTTTGGAACCAGGTAAGTGGGGTGACTTTTCAGTGTTAACTGAAAATCCAGCAGATGACATTCGCAATTCACACTCAATCGAAAGCGTCTACATAGCAGGTAACTTAGTTCCTAATGAATAATTCTGTTGCCAGGGGGGCTTAGGCTCCCCTTCGTTGCATCGAGTCTTTATGTCTAATGGGCTCTCAACAAGAAAGCTTCTAACCGCATTCGCTATTTTTGTTGCTGTCATTGTGGGCACGTTTATGTTCCTAGTGGCGGTCATGTTCAGTTCTCTGGAGCCAACTACAATCGATGAGTCAGATGCAGACTATCTAGAGTTACAAAGATTCTTCCGCCATGCTCCGACGGAATTAATGCAGAGTCATTTGCTAGAGGGCTCTTGGACTGGTGATGTTGAAAAGGCATTTGCAGTTCGAGTGGTAGGTATGGACACCGAGTTACTATGGCAGCAACAGGGCGTTGTGAGGGGCGATCGTCTCACACCAGAACTTGAGTATGCTGTAGATTTTATCGGTAATCTCTTAGATAGTGGGTATGTTCCCTGGTTTCCTACACTCGAAGAGATCAGACGAGATTCTCACTACGTTTACCCAGTTATGATTGTTACTCAAGGTAGCTATCCTGATTCGGCGCAGATGATTGTGATGCGGCCGTTTGACGATATGGCTTTCTTTGCTTTCTTAAAATATTAGCTAATTTTCGTCGTAGTAAAGTTTAGCGAAGAATAATCGCATGCCTTTTTCATGCTTGGTGGCCTTTAAGAGGTCAACTTTGTTTGTGAAATCTGAATTACGCACCATCGATTAAGAAATATTATCAAAAGAGATTTGACGAATACCTGTCGCGACCATGCGGTCATCTGAACCTGGCTTACGATATTTATTTTCTAAACGCTTTCGGAGATAGAAGGTATTAGCTGAATAAAACCGACTCGAATCACTTCGAGTCGGTTTCTAAATTCAAACTATGGGCAGGGATTCTCACCGGCAACAGGTGTAGCGCCGGAAGGCAAGAAACGGCAAGGATCAGCTTCTTCCAGTGAGATGCGAGTGCCAATTCGAATTAAGCTACCAGTGCTCGGTCCTTGAAAGAATTGATAGCCTTCACGAGTTTGCATCCAAGCGGAAGGGCCGCCTATATATTTACCTGCGGCTCCGGTAGCGCCTTTGATTTTTTCTACGAGCTCCTCATATCCTTCTTCACCTTGTCGCATACCACTAAAGCTTCCCAAATCGCCACTTGCAACAAATACTGCGTCAACCCCATCTACTCCGGCAATTTCTGCAGATGCTTCCACACCAATTAAGGTTTCAACCATGGCAATGACCATTAAGTTGTCATTCCAGGTTTGACGATAGTCGCTACCCCACAGACGGCCATACTGACCTCCGCCCTGGCTGCGTCGACCTTCTGGAGGATATTTAGCAAAATGCACCGTTTGTTCCATTTTTTCAGCGGTATCAACCATTGGAACAATTAGTCCAAGGGCGCCTATATCAGTGGCTTTCTGGATATCCCCTTCGGTGGCATCAGGAATTCGGATAAAAGGCACCGCAGGGGCATCGCGACAGGCCCAGATCATGCGCGCCACGTCGGTGTAGTTTAGGGAACTGTGTTGCATTTCGATCCAGATGAAATCAAATCCAGAATTTGCCATGGCGCAGTAGATATCTGGATCTGGAGTGTCTACAGTTCCGCCGACTACCTGTCTGCCTTCAGCCAATTTAGTTTTTACCGTGTTGTACATGCGCGAGTCTTGCGCTTGGGCAGGTAGGAACCAGGCCAGTGACAGTAAAGCGATCAGGGCGAGTCGAAGTGTTTTCATGTTATTGCCTCATCAGGATTATTGTTGTCTATTAGGGTAATTAACTGTTAATTAGGCAGAGATTTCAATGGTTTTTCATCCATCCGCAACCATCGCAGCCCGCTCAATTCCCCCGGCTTTTTGTTCAGTCTGAAGTAGTCGCCGTTCTTTGCCGCGACGTGCTAGCTCTTCTCTGTTTGAATCATCCACTTTGGCATAATCATCGCGCCAGTTGTTGTCATCTGACCAACTGTAAGGTGTTCGTTCAGTTGTATTTGGAACGGTTGCAGAGTGCAACAAAGTTATTGCCTGGTTGATAATGCTTAGTTGCATATCACGATCATAGGGCGTACCGCAGGGATTCCCTAAAGGAAGGTCAGAATGAAGATATCTAGCTACACCACAGTGTTCGACGATATCCAATGCTGAACCTATTACCAAAGTAGGAATGCCATGGGCCTCTAAATTTCTAGCTACCAAACTCACGGTCTGGTGACAGACAGGTCACAAAGGCACCAGCATAGCCACATCGACTTCATCTTCGCGCAAACGCCGGAGTATTTCCGGTGCGTCATTTTCCATGGTTCTTCGCTGACTGTATTCAGTAGGCACTGAATGAAATCTTGGAGCAAGACTGCCAATCACACCTTTATTCTCCAGTAACATTAATTGTTCCAGGGGAATATAACTATTTACATCATCAGTATGGGTAACCGCCTGGTGCCAGGATAATTCCTCGGTATACATGGATTCAGGAATAGGAGGTGTCAGGGTAGAATAGATGCTTCTTTGGGTGCGACCTAACGCAGTGTCGGGCATAGAAGTAGTCACTACGCCAACACGACTCTCACTCATGGGTTTTGTTAGGGGGGCGAATGGTGTATGGGCATTATGTGCCCATACATAATCAGTCGAATATCCCTGGGCTCGATAATAATTTCGGGTCCGTTCCATATAGGGAACGTCATAAACTTCAGCCACTTACAACTCCATTCCAATTCGACTAGGAACATAAAGCATAGCGGTTTCCTCAGATAATCAAAAGATTTTCTGCATTGAATATGAAGCTGTGATCGAACTATATGTTAGGCTTCGAGATTGTTCCAATTAGGAGAGAGGCCTGCAAGAATGATTTATGTGCTTAGTCGCTCACTTTTAAGGTTTGCGCTTTCTGCTTACTTATTAACTTTTTCTTCAATAATTTTCGCACAGGGGAGCACCATGGGCACGCCTTCGCCAGTCGACGGAGTCACATTTCGATTCATAGAAAGCAACGGTATTCGGATGCGGATTGCTGAAGCAGGTGATTCTGGACCGCTTATTTTGTTTGCTCATGGTTGGCCTGAGTCTTGGTACAACTGGCGCCATCAGCTTACCTATTTTGCTAATGCGGGATATAGGGTGGTGGCGCCGGATATGCGTGGTTATGGAGAAACAGAGGCGCCTCCAAATGTTGAAGACTATGATATCGTGAATCTAGTAGGAGATATGGTAGGAATTCTCGATGCTTTGGAGGAAGAACAGGCAGTTATGGTTGGGCACGATTGGGGATCTATTGTCGCTTGGAACTCAGTGCTTATGCATCCAGATCGTTTTTCTGCCTTAATCGCGATGAGTGTTCCATACGGAGGACGCGCACCGCAATCACCAATGGTGGGTTGGAATGAGACTTTCGGCGACAATTTTTATTACATTCTTTATCACAACGAAGAAGGTGGTGTAGCCGAAGCCGAATACGACAGTGACCCCAGAGGATTACTCAGCAGATTGTACCTTTCCCCAACTTCTCCAAGAGAAGCTCCGACTATTACTGACCCAGCGAGATCGGCAGGTGGTTGGATAGGACGACTAGGTGCGCCGGTTGGATTACCTGATTGGTTAACCCAGGGAGATCTTGATTATGTTGTGGGTCAGTTCGTTTCTGCAGGTTTTCGTGGCGGTGTAAATTACTACCGCAATTTTCAGCGTAATTGGGAAATTACTGAAGACATAGTAGATAACATCGAAGTTCCTACTTTATTCATTGCCGGAGAACGGGACGTAGTAATTGCCGGAGCTAACGAAGGTCAGCTTACTGGCGCCATGAGTCGAGTTGCAAAGGATTTCCGAGGAGCGGTACTGATACCGGAAGTTGGACATTGGGTTCAGCAAGAAGCGCCAGAAGAAACAAATCAGGCAATGTCAGACTTTCTCACCGAGGCTAACATAACACCCTAAAGCCAAGTAATACGGGACATTCAACTTCCTATGTTATGTTAGTAAGTCTCACAAGCTACCATAGCCTCTCAAATTTATGTGGGGTAGTTTGTGGGGTATTGAGGCATGCCTAGAATCGTTCTAGAAATACCTGACCGCGAAGAAAAGGTTGTTAACTAATGTCTAAGTTTTCTAAATTTATTAAAGATATTGTCCTTCCTGAAGTGGTGAACAAGGAACGCAGAAAAAAAATTCTAAACGACGGAATAATAGAGACTTGGAAGAGTGAAGAGCAGGAACGAAAAACAAAGGAAGCGAAGGAAATAGCTAAAGAAACTTACAACAAAGCACGTTCGAGTAAGATTAAGGAAGATGAATGAACAGAATTAAGGTGACTTTTGATACTTGGATACAGTTGCTAGGTATGCTGGGAGTGCTAGGTGGGTTGATATTTGTCGGTCTTGAAATGCAACAATCTCAAAGGATAGCGATAGCCGGTCAGATTCAGGCCAGAAATCAGATGCTTCTTGACAACCAGCTTGCTTTTCTGGGAGAAGAGCCAATAGGGAGAAGTATTCTATCGCAAGGAAATCCGAATACGATTAATCCAGAGTCACTTAGCGAAGAAGAGTTTGCTGTCTGGTATCAAATTATGCAAACACGGGCAATCACCATTCAAAACGCATTTCAGCAGTATCAATTGGACCTTTTGCCGGACGATGTTTGGGAGCAAGCTACAGAGCGAATCTTGAACCATTGGACGAACTGTCATATTAGACCTATTTGGTATACCTCAGCCGTCCCTTCATTTCAGCGTTACCTTGATGCTTTGCCAGCAGAGTGTGTGAGTAACTAATGCTTTACAGGCTTGGTTTCGTGATTCATTGGATAGGGTTTACCTGTTTAATGCTGTTCTCAGGACTAGTTTTTTTGGGAATAATCATCGGAGAAGCCTCTATCACAGAGGTACCTACATTTGTTGTAGAAACTCTGCTCGATTTTAGCCGCGCGGATCAGGCAGATTATTGGTTTGTACTATTAGCAATAACCCATTGGCCTATCAAGTGGATGCTTACCGATAACAAATCATTCTTTCCTTGGAATTGATAACCTGTCATACCATCCACACTCGAATTTAACGGACAAATCAGATTGGAGGTTATTGAA
>DFQD01000006.1 GCA_002377605.1 Gammaproteobacteria bacterium UBA3498
CTCCATAAATCTCCATGGATTAGGACTGCATTTTGCGGTGGTATCAGCTGTGACAAATTCGCGGCAATCGATTCCAGGGCAATGAGATCTTGCCTTTCAATTAAATTCTGATGAAATGCCGAAGAGGCGAGTTTTAAGATTCTATAGTTCGCAAAAAACTCAATACCATCGTCAGTAATTGTATTCACTTGCGTCGTCAAGCCACAATAGTTATTCACGCTAAAGCCAAACTGTGGGCTGGTCTCACTATGAAGTTTCGCAAGACTTTCTCCCAACAATTTCCAAAATGAGTAAGAAATTGGACCCTGCCCTAAATCTTCAATAAGTAGGAAATCTTCTTCAACATGGATCACATCCGGAATCTTTATCGCGTTTCTAGCTGCAAGAGCTTGAAGACCAATTGCCTCTGCTTGAAACATGCCCTCAGGAGCTGCTGAGTTTTGCTTGAGAAAAACTGTAGTTCCTGAGTCTAAATGAAGACGCATGGAGTTGTTAATACACCCACCACCAACGAATTCTTGGTGCACCACATTGCCCATGCCTTTTTCTTTCAACCAAACATCGATTCGACTCATGAATTGAGTGTACCTCTTTCTCCGTCGCTGTAAATGGCGCGGATATGAGCTGGTTTGGCCGCTTGTGGACGGGGTATAATTGAAAGCTCTGAAGTAGGTGCCTAGATAGGTAATATTATGAAAACCACGCTGTTCTCTATGTTTCGCGGAGTTCTGTATACCGTGGGTTTGATGGTATTCACTTTTGCAACTAACATTGCAGCACAATCCCTAAAAGAAGTGACGGAAGAGGAGTGTGTATACGGTGATTGTGATTCGGGTCGTGGCACGCTGGTTTTAAAAACGCCCTGGGGTCCTGGTGAGTATGTTGGAAATTTCAAAGACAGTGAATTCCATGGTTATGGAAGACTCGAAATCCCTATTTCTTTTCTAGCAAAGGAAATCTATGCTGGTAATTGGGTACAAGGCACTCGCGAAGGTCGTGGTTCCCATTGGAACGGTAAAGGAAAACTTTATATAGGCGAATGGCGCAATAATATGCGTCATGGCCAAGGCTCTTATTTTTTTAACCTCCCTGAATGGAATGAAAACGAACACAGCGAATTCTGGTTAAAGGAGAATTTTGAAAACTATACCGGTGGGTTCATTGAAGATCATTATCAAGGTTACGGAACTTATCGCTGGGCTGATGGCCAGAAATATGTTGGCGGATTCTTTGCGAGTGACAAACATGGAGAAGGAACTTTCTATTACGCCACTGGAACTGCTAGACAGCAGTATTGGCAATACGGCGATTTGATCCGCTAAAAACCACTGCGCTCTTCAGGGCTTCGTTAAAATTTAACTCAATTTTCCACTTAATATCGTGTAAGCCCCTTATATTGGAAAATTTTTGCCTATCCCGTCGTTGCTCGCTACATTTTCAACAGGATCAACTAAATTTAGTTAGAAAAATTTATGGAATTAGAATCTTTAAGAAGAGAATACTTACACGGCGGATTGAGTCGTGAGGATCTTGCGGATGATCCTCACGATCAGTTTAGTGTGTGGATGCAACAGGCACTAGACTTAAAGATCCACGATCCAACCGCTATGACTATCGCAACTGTTGGTGCAGATGGTCAGCCAAGTCAGCGGATTGTTCTGTTAAAACATTTCGATAAAGACGGCTTTGTGTTTTACACTAACTATAGGAGTCGTAAATCCAAAGAATTAGATACTAATGCCAAAATCAGCTTGCACTTTCCTTGGAATGTAATTGATCGACAAGTAAAAATCGGTGGAGAAGCCTGCAAAATATCGCAAGCAGAATCACTAAAATATTTTATTATGCGCCCAAAGGAAAGCCAGATCGCCGCAGTTGCTTCCAGACAAAGCGATGTGCTCAGTTCACGTTCTTTTTTATTGAACCAATTTGAATTATTAAAACAAAAATTCAAGGATGGCGAAGTGCCACTACCGGACTATTGGGGTGGCTATAAAATTGTGGCTTCGGAGGTCGAATTCTGGCAGGGTGGTGCCAATCGACTTCATGATCGGTTTCGCTATTTAAGAGATGGTAATAGCTGGCATATAGATCGGCTTGCACCTTGATCATTACGCCAAAGTGTATTCTCGAGCTTTGACTCTATTGTCACTAATTCCCTATCGTAAGAACGTGATCATCCTTCTGAATTGGTACCATGCATTCGCTTACTACTTTAGAGTGTTTTTCGAGGAGGTAGGGTTTAAGGCTTCCACTTGCTTAGTTTCTTTTTCTCTAAGACTTTTTTTAAGCGCGCGTATTGAGGAATACCATTTTTGTATGCAGGGTAGTCTTCACCTTGTATCAGAGGAGTTAAATAGTCTTTTGCTTTGTCCGTAATATGAAAGCCATCGTGAGTGATGTAATCACGGGGCATCATTTTTTCTACATTCGCAACATCCGCTAATTTGGCCTCTCCAATTTTCCAGGTATAGCGCTTGCTTTTACCGCGAACGATAATGGGCATTACCGCATTCTTTCCCTTTAGTGCGAACTCTACTGCAGCCTTGCCTACTGCATAAGCTTGCTCCACATCGGTTTTTGATGCGATATGGCGTGCGGCCCGCTGTAAATAATCTGCTACAGCCCAGTGATACTTGTATCCCAATTCGTCTTTGATCATGTTGGCAATAAAAGGAGCGACTCCGCCAAGCTGAGCGTGTCCAAATGCATCTTTGCTCCCAGACTCTGCCAGAAAATTACCATCTCTATTTTGTGCACCTTCGGAAACCACGATTGCGCAGTAACCATATTTGTTTACACAACTTCTTACTTTGCGTAGAAACTTATTTTGATTGAATGGAACTTCTGGAAAAAGAATGATGTGTGGTGCATCGCCAGCTTGTTCTGATGCTAAGCCTGCAGCGCCGGCAATCCATCCAGCATGACGACCCATGACTTCCATAACGAAAACTTTTGTTGAGCTTTCACACATTGAGGCTACATCTAAACCAGCTTCACGAATCGAAACAGCAACATACTTCGCCACCGAGCCAAAGCCGGGACAGTTATCGGTAATCGGTAAATCGTTATCCACTGTTTTTGGTATTCCAATACAGGTAATCGGAAATCCCATGTCTAGGCTGAGTTGTGAAACTTTGTTGACAGTGTCTTGCGAATCGCCACCACCATTATAAAGAAAGTAACGGATATTGTGAGCACGAAAAACATCCATTAAGCGCTGGTATTCGCGTTGATTTTCTGAGAATGACTTGAGTTTGTAGCGACAAGATCCAAATGCACCGGCCGGAGTAGAACGCAATGAGGTAATAGATCGACTAGACTCTTTATTAGTATCGATTAAATCTTCATTTAAAGCACCAACTATTCCGTTAAGTCCAGCGTATACTTTGCCAATCTTGTCACGATTTTGTCTGGCAGTTTCAATCACTCCGCAGGCGCTGGCATTAATAACTGAAGTGACTCCGCCAGACTGGGCGTAGAAAAGATTGGCTTTACTCATGGTGGTTAAATCGCTACAGCTGGAAATAAAGCGACATCTTACTAGGCCATGCTGGCGCTTGCCAGTGGACACGTGTGATGCAACAATCGGTTCCCCATTTTTTTTAGTACGGATGAATGCAGTTAATAATAGGCATGTCAGGAGCAAGCGGTGTTATCTACGGAATTCGCCTGCTCGAAATACTTAAATCAGAACCAGAAATCGAAACTCATCTGGTGATGTCTGAATCTGCCAAAATGAATATAGCCTTGGAGACAAACTGGAACGCCAGTGATGTAAAAGCTCTGGCTGATCATGTGCATTCCAACAAAGATATTGCTGCTAAAATCGCCAGTGGTTCATTTCGGACCGCAGGAATGATAGTTGCTCCTTGCTCAATTAAGACCTTATCAGCAATTGCTAATTCCTATGCTGATTCACTATTGGTTCGAGCTGCTGATGTTGTGCTCAAGGAACAGCGGCTCCTGGTGTTACTTCCTCGAGAAACACCTCTCCACATCGGACATTGTGAGCTATTAATGAAAGCCAGCCAGATCGGAGCGGTGATTGCTCCTCCTATGCCTGCACATTACATCAAACCCCAATCTGTCGATGATCTGGTTGACCATCATGTCGGACGAGTTTTGGACTTATTTGATATCGATCCAGGCTTGGTAAAACGCTGGCAGGGTTCTCGCGCTAAAAGTAATTAACCCGATGACTGTAGACAGCAGCTTGCAGCACTTTTATTCTGGCGCAATTCCATTAGGTATTGAGCCAATTTAAAAAGCTCTAAAAGTTAGCAGGTATGTCCATGAATATTCGATCTCGCCTTACTTTTATATCAGCCATCCCACTATTATCCATTTCCACTGCATTTGCACAGGTAAGTGAGCCAGATTGGGGTGCAGTTGAAATTGAGACCTTAGAGCATTTCCGCACCTTGTTGCAGTTCGATACTAGTGACCCGCCTGGGCGGGAACTTCCAGCAGCGGAATACCTGCGTGATGTTTTGGAGGCAGAAGGTATTCCAGTTGAAATGCTCTATAACAATCCAGAGCGACCAAACGTATTGGCGCGACTCAAGGGTAATGGTAGTAAAGAACCTTTACTCATGATGGCTCACACAGACGTGGTAAACGTCGATCCAGAAAAATGGATATTTCCACCATTCAGCGCAACCGTTGACGATGGCTATGTCTACGGTAGAGGTGCAGTAGATGATAAAGACAATTTGGCTGCGGCTTTAATGGTAATGCTTGAGTTAAAAAGACAAAACGTTGAACTGGATCGTGATGTAATTTTCCTCGCAGAATCTGGCGAAGAAGGTGCGGTCGAGTTTGGTATCGATTTCATGGTTAAGGAACACTTCAATAAGATAGCTGCCGAATTCTGTCTCGCAGAGGGAGGATCAGTCGCCAGGGTAAATCGCGAAGTACAATATGCGGGTGTGCAAACAGTGGAGAAGATTCCTTATCGCGTTGAATTAGTGGCGACTGGGGTTGCAGGACATGGTTCAGTGCCATTGCAAACCAATTCAGTAGTCCGATTGGCGAGAGCGGTAGCCAATATAGCCGAATGGCGCACACCGATTAGGCTCAACGAAACAACGGCCGCCTATTTTGAAAGGCTCTCTTCAATCTCGCCTTCTGATGCTTCTGAGCGCTATTTGAATGTATTAGACCCAGGTCGTGCAAGTGAATCTGATGAATACTTCCTTGCTAATGAGCCGCGACATGCATCTATGTTGAGAAGTTCTCTATCGCCTAACATTTTTGATGCCGGTTATCGGATTAATGTAATTCCTTCGGAAGCCCGAGCCAGCGTAGATTTCCGCGCGTTACCCGATGAAAACATTCCTGATTTTCTTAATCAGATTCGCGCCGTAGTTAATGACGACGCAGTTGAAGTTAGTTTGGGCAATCGCAATACCCGTCCCAGAGGCCAGGCTAGTCTCAATACTGAGGCATTTGCTGCCATTGAAGCTGGTGTTTATAAACACTATGGCGTTATTACTTTGCCGACTATGAGTACTGGCGCCACAGACATGGCTTATTTGCGTAATCGCGGCATTCAGTGTTATGGGATTGGCCCTGCAATAGATCGGGAAGACGCCGCATTGGGGTTTGGTGCCCATAGTGACCAGGAAAGAATTCTTATTAGCGAGTTACATCGATTTGTGCGTTTTAACTGGGATGTGGTAATCGATATAGCAGCCACCGAATAACAGGGCCCTATTTCACTATTATTGCCTTCTTGCTTTCTATGGTTAGCCTTGGCATTTACTTTCGTAATTTCCACAATCTTTATATTAAAGAAATAAACGAATCGTGAGATTGCTTCGAAATCTGAGTTGGCAGGCGAGTAAGTACAATATTAATTCTATTTGACATCAGCAGAATCTTTCGCTGCTTTTATTAGGGTTTCTAGTAGTGCGTTGATTTCTCCATCTTTTTCTATTTTGTACGTTTGGAGAAGTTTAGTTATAAGACTGTTAGCACGGGCGTTACTAAACTCCGTTTTGGTTTCAAGCAAATTCTGCAAATTGCTTTCTATAAATTCCTGGTGAATTTTTTCTGCAGCTAGCTCGTCCATCTTTATACGTTCTCGCAAGACGAAAAATTGATTTTCCTGGGAATATGGCGAACTTTCTAATTTCATCCATTTACGCACTTCTCTTAAAGGTTGAATAACCTGAGACTTCCATTGATTAGAAAAGTCCAAGATCTTTTCCCAGGTTTCTTCAGGCAGTTCTCTTTCGAAATGAGCACACCAACAGCAAAAGAGTAAAAGATTTACATCTAGCCGATACTCATCTTGCAAACGTAAACAAACAGAGGCGATACCTTCTCTGTTATATAATTGATTGGAGAAATCCCATAAACTGGTCGATTGCATAGTCATGGCAGTAATTTTGAGCTTAACCCCCTAATGCTATCGAAGATTTACTCCCTAAACATCTTTCAACTTCAGCCATCTGCAGAGCGGTTGAGCTAATGCACATTCATATCCTGGGAATCTGCGGCACTTTTATGGGCAGTCTGGCAGTGTTGGCAAAACAACTGGGGCATCGTGTTAGTGGCAGTGATGCCAATGTCTATCCGCCTATGAGCACACAGTTGCAGGAGTTGGGGATCGATTTAAGCGAAGGCTATCGTCCTGAGCATATCCAACCAGCGCCAGATCTAGTCATTATCGGTAATGCCTTATCACGCGGTAATCCTGCCGTCGAATACATCTTGAATCAAGGACTAAGCTTCATGTCTGGCCCACAGTGGCTTGCGCGATTCGTGCTTCATGATAAATGGGTGCTCGGAGTCGCCGGAACTCATGGCAAAACTACAACCAGTGCAATGCTGACGTGGATACTGGAATACGCAGGCATTAAACCAGGTTATCTGATCGGTGGGGTGACCAATAATTTTCCACAATCAGCGAGTATTGGCGAATCGGCTTTTTTCGTGGTTGAAGCAGATGAGTACGACAGCGCTTTTTTCGATAAGCGCTCCAAATTTATTCATTATGCGCCGCGCACGGTGATTTTGAATAATCTAGAATACGACCACTCCGACATTTTTGAAAATCTAGATGTCATCCAAAGACAATTCCATCATTTAGTGCGTACAGTCCCTGGTAATGGGCTGATAATTTCCCCTCATGGTGATTCATCAATAGAAGTAGTTTTACGCATGGGCAGTTGGACTCGCAGACAGCAATTAGGAATCGCCATTCCTGACGAGATCTGCAAAAAGCTAGCTACCGATGATGGGGTTTTTTGGAATGTATTGCTTCAGAATGAACAAGGAACTGAGTTTGAATTGATCAAGTATGAACAAGACTCCGCTGGTGAACTAATGAATCGCTTCAATCTGAAGTGGGACTTCAATGGAATTCACAATGTTAAAAATGCAATTGCTGCAGTAGCAGCGGCTCACAATGTTGGGGTAGATGTCGTAACCGCAATCGATGCGTTGAAAGAATTCAAAGGAGTGAAGCGACGGATGGAATTGAGGGGTACAGTTGAAGGAGTAAGCGTGTATGATGATTTTGCCCATCATCCAACCGCCATCGAATACTCTCTTAATGGCGTCAAAGCGCAATTAAAAGCAGAAGGG
>DFQD01000046.1:0-297 GCA_002377605.1 Gammaproteobacteria bacterium UBA3498
ACCAACCTGTACCACCGTATTCTTCAGGCCAGGAAGGAGCTGCCCATCCTTTTCTATAAAGAACCTTCTGCCAATTAATTATCTCTTCCTTGCTAAGCCGAATGTTGGCATCGATTTTTTCTCGATATTCCGCAGGAAATTCGTTCTGCAAAAAGCTTCGAACCTCATCCTGAAATGCTAAATTCTCTGCTGTGAAATCAGCGTTCACTTCTCATCCCCTTGTTAGGCTTTCCTAGCAGTTAAAGAACACTGCGTGGCACAAATATTAGTAATTTGACGCGATTTTTACTCATTGGC
>DFQD01000046.1:639-6631 GCA_002377605.1 Gammaproteobacteria bacterium UBA3498
CGTCGGAAGGTTAACATTTATCCGGTATCCAGATAAACAAAAATCGAACGATTGCTCGACGAATTCAACAACTCTAACTTTCGACAAATTAGTTAATAAATTCAAGCAACAAGAATAGGTTTTAATCGTTCATAATTTGAGTTGGCCCAATGGATTTGAGCCTGACAAATGGGGTAGACTTCACTAGACATTCAGGAGACTGACTTTTCGAGATTTTTGCCCTCCAGGTAGGTTCTGACATGAAAATAAACCATCTTTTTAGATTAGTATCACTCCTGTTTGCTTTGAGCAGCGTGGTTGCCTGCAGTACAACTAGCCAGGGGGTAGATTCGAGCGAAGTTGCTTCTACTGGAGAGTCCGGTATCGACGCTACCACAAGGAGAACACAGGAGTTGGAAGATGCTGCCGCTGCACGAGCAGCTGCCGCTGAAGAACGTATGCGACGTTCTGCCCTAGCAAATCGCGTGTTTTATTTCGACTTTGATATCGCCGATTTTCGGCAAGCAGATCGTGATGTTTTGAACTTTCACGCTCAAGATTTAGCAAGTAATCCAAGCAAGCGTATACGGCTCGAAGGCCATGCGGATGAACGTGGCACTCGAGAATACAATTTAGCTTTGGGTGAACGTCGCGCCAACAGCATTTTAAACTACTTAATTGTTAACGGTGCTGCACGCAATCAAATCGAAACCGTTAGTTATGGAGAAGAACGCTCAGCAGACCGAGGCTCTTCAGAAACTGCTTATCAACGCAACCGACGCGTTGAAATAGTTACCCAATAACTGCTCCCAAAATAAAAAAGTCAAGCATTAGCTCGACTTTCTTATTTATCTTCAGTTACTAGAACTAAAGCTGACTAAGTCTTTTTGCAATTTCCTCTATTAATTCCATACCTGCAGGTATGCCTCCCGCAAAAGAAATGAAACCATGAATCATATCTGTGTAACAAACGTGCTCCACTGACACTCCATGTTCAACTAAGCGATCTGCGAATGCCTTGCCCTCATCTCGTAATGGATCAAAACCCGCGGTGATTACAAACGCCGGCGATAAACCTTGCAAATCTCTTTCTAGAAACAATAGCTCCGCATCGTTTGCTTGCTCTGGAGTTTCTAAATAATGAGAGCGAAACCAAGTCATACTCTTTTTCGTTAAGAAATATCCTACAGAAAATTCTTCAACAGATGGATAACTCATTGACAGGTCAATTGAGGGGTACATAAGAATCTGATAGCTAGGTGCGGGATAATTTTCTTTCTTACAGAGTAACTCAACGCCTATAGTTAGGTTTCCACCAGCACTATCGCCACCGATTGCAATTCTCTCTATATTTATGGCGAGATCTTCTGCGTTCTCTCGCACCCATTTATAAGCATCAAATCCGTCTCTATGTATTCCTTTTATCTTGTTATCCGGCGCCAAAAGATATTCCACCGATATCGCAATGCAGCGACTTTTCGCAGCTATGTGTTGAACTACCGTATCGTATTGTTCAACGTCTCCAAGCACGAATCCGCCACCGTGATAAAAAATAAAACCAGTATTAGCTCCTTCTTCCCAGCCAAAAGGCCGATAGATTCGGATAGTAAGTGAGCCCGAGCGAATAGGGATTTCTCGTTCTTCTATGCTTTCTAATTGAGTTGGATCAAGAGCAAAAGGGTTTCCCCTTTCCCTTCGAAAGGCTCTGGCCTCTTCCGGCGTACCATCCTCGATCTGATACAACCTGGCTGATGCATCAGCAACTTTTTGTGCTATAGGATCGAGCTCATCAGCACGCATAGCCTCTGCACTTCTCAATATATTCATTACAATCTCTTAGAAAAGCATGTTTTTTGGTCTTGCCGGTTCAAAACCAACAAGCCAAATTAGTAAGGTAAATAGAAAGACTCCCGGCACTACATAAAGCGCAACGTTTGTAATAGATTGAGCAACTAAACCAAAGAAGGCAAGCACTAGATAGATCATCATCGCTAATACGTGAGCAAGTAGGTAGTAATTGATAAAAGGCGCACTGTTTCTCGTCATGGGCCACGGCTTACATAAGAATAACCAACGCAACGCAACTAAGACTGCTAATAAGTCTGTAGGCCAGAACAGCAAAAGGTTTACATTGTGGTGCGTATCGATGTGATCAGAGACGAACCAACTTCCCAACATTAAGATGCCGTAGATACCACTAAAAACTGCGGTTACTAATCCAAGCAATCCGAGGATTCTAAAATTTATTCCTGCTGCCCTAAACCCTATGTGGGCATGAGTTGCATAATAGGATTGTGGAACACGTTTAAGCATTAACATCATTAGTAATACTAGCGGAACTAAAACCAGCGAGGCTAATTGATAGGGGTTCGAATCCGCGGTGGGCGATGGATACTCGATGATGACTTGCGGATCTGATAATAACATTAGCAGTTCACCGTTTTCCGCCACATCGGATCGAACTTGCAGTAGGCGCTCACGAAATTGCAAAGGCAGGAACATGTCCTCCCATTCAGTCATTTTCCTGTCGATATTGCTGTTCATTAGAATATCTAAGGAAAAAGCAATTAGTCCGACAGATTCATAGTGAGCTTGTACTTGATCACGGAAGGTAGCATCGGTTTCGTTCACATATTGCCGACTGACTCTTCCCGAAAGTGCTTCATCCAAATAATCTCTAACTCGAGTCGTACAATTATCAAAGAAGTATTGATACGCATATTCAACATTGGCCGGCTCTAAGTTCCACATTAATCTTCGATAAAGTTGTTCCTTCTGCGGATTTGTTAGATTAATTCGATCCTGCCAGACAGTTCTTTCCTGAAAACGGTAATTGGAAAATTCCTCACTGGTAGGACTAGTAGCCAAGTTGTAATTCATTATTCCTTTGAAAAAATTCCAGGAAAAACTTAACGGACCCTCGCTAAGACTGAAGTAACCCCAATTAAACACTGTGTCGGTATTATTGCTTTCATCGAATACCCGCAGCGCAGTATGGCCAAAGTTGTCCCACACGGAATCGCCCACGTCGACAGTTATCAGATAGAAATGAACACCGCTCATATCCGCAGGTACCTCGTACTCCGCCAGATTGGGTTCCTGAGCGTTAAGGGAAGGATTAAATGCGAGCATGCCGGCAACAGTGAAGTAAAACCAGAGATTTAGAAAACGAGCGGGTGAGCAACTACGTGTTGTCATTTTGTCCTACGGTCCATCGCGCAGCAATCACTGCACGAGTGAGAAAAGCTGAATCTTATCAAAGATTTACTTCAGATCAAGTTGCTGATTTCTGCGAGATTTCTTTCCCCCAAATCGCCTGCTGGATGGAAATGGCGGGGACATAAAAAATCCCCACTCCCTATCCACCATATAATAGGCAAGAGCACTATCGCTCTAACGTGGAAAATTATGTCACACTAGTACTATAGGAAACGGCGTGACGTTTAAACTATTGAATTACCAATAGAACATAAAATTAAACGCGTCGATTTTTCCATGCGGTGATTATTTCTCGCTCTCGGTGGCGAGATAAGCCGGCACGGCGATTCTCTCTTTCTTCTGCAGGTCGGGATTTATCCCACTCAAGAGTATCTCGAGCAGTTTGTTCTATACTACGGAAAGTTAAACCTGCATTAACCGCGCGCTCGATACTGACAAATGAAAGAGGATCGCCTGGTATCCATGTTGGCATGTCGCTCCAGGGATTAACATTCTGCTCTTCTAGAAATCCTTCTGGAATCCAAGTTAAAACATAATCGCTGTCCACTCCTGCTCCTATCGCAGAAAGCATGCTGCTCATAGTCATGCGAAAATTTGGACCAGTAGCATTAAAGTCTCCTGCAACCCGACCCTCAGCCAGCCGTACAATCCATTCTGAAAGATCCCTTTGATCGATAACTTGATTAGCATGATTCGGATTTCCCGGCGCCAATATCTCACCCCCTTCATCGAGGCGCACCGGCCAATAAGTAAATCTATCTGTAGGATCACCAGGTCCTACAATTAGCCCAGGCCTTACTACTGCGCAACGATCCGGAAATGCATCTCGAACAACGTCTTCACTCAGAGCCTTCATTAAACCATAGGGCACATCGTCTTGATCGCTCCATCCCTCAGGTGGAGACAGGCGCTCATAATCTTCATCAATCGTCGGCTCAAAGACCAGACGCTGCCAATTGTCGTAACCAAACCCTTCAGCAGCATAAGCAGAAATAGAAGAAACAATAATGTAGTGTTCAGCAACTTGTCTCAATAGCTCCGTACTGGTTTGCACCCAGCGATAATCCTGCGCATTGTTATCCAGTATTACGTCCCATGATCTGCCAATTAATGCGTCGTGATTATCATTACGGTCTCCTATGAGATGCTCAACTCCGGGCATATCGAGCTGCCTGTTTCCACGGGTAAAAATTGATACTTCATGGCCTCGAGAAAGTGCGTATTGCACCATATGTGGACCAATAAACCCTGTCCCTCCCAACACTAAAATTTTTAGAGGCGACTGTGCGCGCACAGGTAGACTTAGCCCTGCGGCAACAAGGCTAGCTAATTTAAGAAAATCTCTACGTGAATTCTTCATTTACTGTTCTTTTTTGCTCAAGCTCTCTTTAACTTCCGCTTAAAACGCAACCAGAATCTCCTGATTTTTGAGTCTATGTGAATATTTTGGCCTACTGCCGCAAGAAAAATATTCTAGACACAAAAAAGGCCGGTAACGCCGGCCTTTTAAAACCACTAAATTTCTATTGACCGTTTTCCTCTTCACGTTGCTCAGTCATTCTTTCTCCGCGTAAGATATTAATCATGCCATAGTTTCCTTCGTGACATGCATACTCATAGAGCTGACCATCAACTTTAGACATAGGAACCATTACTGTAATTTTATCTTTAAAAGTAGCAGGATCTTCAACTGTAAATTCATATTCAACTGTGTAAGGGCCAGTTCGAGTAAAGCGTTCGGTTAACAATTTCTCTCCTGCGGTTCCATACACTCCGAAACTTTGAGTAAAACTATTGAAATTGCGGGTTTCAACAACCAAAGTGTCGCCATCCCAGTGACCGCGAGAGTCACCAGTCCATAATCTAATATCATTAGTTAAACTTGCATCACTGGCTATAGGAACGACACGGGCATCATGAATCATTTCTGTCATGATCACTGCGGTGCTTTGGTTTTGAAAAATTTGCACATTGTTGTTGTACAAGTTGGGTGTAAACGGAGGCCCTGAGTTGAAACCAACGATACAGCGCTCAGACAAACCCCTATCTTCAGGCCCATCTTTTGCAATACCACCGACTACCATACGTACCGGTCGTTCACCTGGCTCGTCAGGGCCAAGACCACCAACCTGCACTGGAACACCTTCTTGAGTTTCAGGAAGTCGACCATTCTCTGGATAGACAATTAGAGAAGTTCGATTATCTCCGTTCTCACCCATCTCTACCCAGAATGTGTTGTAACCACCAACGCCGATGTTGTTTATCGCTTCCAGACCTGCTTCGGTTTGGGTAGCAAGAGTAGCGATTTCTTCATCCGTAAGGAATTGCTTGTCGCCGAAGAAAGCTGGTCGCTCCAATGGAATTACCGAACTGAAATTCCACACGCCTTGCAGATCAGGCTGGCCCCATTCCGTAAGTGGCGCGGTGTATTCGTCTTGTGCTTGAGCGATTCCTGCAAAAAGTACTGTTGTGGCCGCGAAAACTAGTATGCGTGTTTTCATCGTATCCCCCAGAATTCCTAGAAACGAGATGTAACAAGAGCCTCATTTTACAGGAATTACGTAGCCTGCGCTTAAGAAAGTTTAATTAAAAACAGAGCGAATACGTGCTCTACGGACGAAAATCAGAAGATTTGAGTTACTCTTTTTACTATATGCAGAAATCAGAACTTTTCCTTTTTCCCTTGTCTTGCTTGTAGGTTTTTCTTTGCAGCCGCCCTAAGCGCTGCATCAAATCCCTTGTTGGCCCACTCTGCCATAACTTCAATACTTTCCATGGCTTCTTCTGGGGCCTG
>DFQD01000046.1:7007-8265 GCA_002377605.1 Gammaproteobacteria bacterium UBA3498
TCTTCAAATTCTGATCGGGTTTCTTCATCTACTTTTATGTAATAAACATTATCTGTTACCAGTCCAAACATCAGGCCTTCCAAAAAAATACCAAATCCACCAAACATACGTTTTGAATAAACCGGCCCGATGGATTGAGACAAGTCCACTACGTGTTCTGCAAATTCTTTTTCTTCTTGAGATATGGGCATAATTGAATGCTATGATAGCTAGCCATCACGCACCATGTAATTATAGCGAAGAGAAAACAATAGCATGAATGGAGCAACAGCACTGATAAATACTCTTGCCGATTGTGGCGTTGAGTTTTGTATTGCAAATCCCGGCACTTCTGAAATGCATTTAGTGCAGGCTCTAGATGCAGTTCCTCGAGTCAAATCAGTACTAGCATTATTCGAAGGCGTTTGTACCGGTGCTGCTGATGGCATAGGCCGTATGACCGGGAAGCCTGCTGCCACACTTCTTCATCTTGGCCCGGGTATGGCCAATGGTATTGCCAATTTGCACAATGCCAGACGGGCCAACTCACCCATGATCAATATCGTTGGCAATCATCCAAATTTCCATGTGGGTCATGATGCACCTCTAACATCTGATATTGATACCCTGGCTCGTAATTTTTCATGTTGGATTAAGTCAGAGTGTACGGCAGACTCTTTAGCACAAGATGGGTCCAATGCCTATACCGCGACTCTTAGGCAATCCACTGGATCCACTGGACAAATTGCAACCATAATAATGGGAGCCGATGCCGCTTGGGGAGAATGTGATGGTCCGGCGATTCCAAACGCCTTACCTCAAAGATCAAAAGTAAATACCTCGGCGATTGAGAGTGTCGCCAATGTAATCGAAAAAGATGGCAGTACTACTGCAATTCTTTTGGAACATCACGGAACCGAACAGGCCGCGATGGCAGCGGCAAGTAAGATTGCTAAAAAGTATGGTTGCAAAATGTATAACGGTACTTTTCCAGCCCGAGTTGATGGCGGTCCCGGTAGAGTGAAGATCGATCGCCTACCTTATTTCCCGGAACATGTATTTGCCACTTTAGATGGCGTTAATAACCTTATTCTTGTAGGCGGTTCGATTCCGGTCAGTTTCTTCGCTTACAAAGGCCAACCTGCTCAATTAATCCCTGAAGGCTGCAATGTCACGAGACTTTCTTACGTGGAAGAAGATGCTATCGACGCAATGGAACAACTGGCTGATAGATTAGGTGCGAGCAATGAAGCTATTACTACTTTCGAGAAACGAGAAA
>DFQD01000149.1 GCA_002377605.1 Gammaproteobacteria bacterium UBA3498
CAAGCTCAGGTTCGCATTGAGTTTGCTGATGGCGTTTACAATTCTGACGATGCAGTCATGTCTTCCATATATACCAATTATTTTGGTAGCGGCATGTCCAGTGTTGTATTCCAGGAACTGCGCGAAGCCCGCGCCCTGGCCTACTCTGCTCAGGCACGCTATGCTCAGGGCGGTCGAGAAAATGCAGAAAACTTAATGCTCGGAGCCATCGGTACCCAAACTGATAAAACAGTTGATGCCCTCGAAGCCTTTATCGATCTTATCGATAACATGCCCTCCTCATCCGAGCGATTCGAAGAAGCAGTCAATTCACAATTGAATCGATATCGCACGTCAAAGTTGAATTTCAGAGAAGTAATTGGCGCTGTTCGAAGCTGGGAACGTCTTGGCTTCGAAACTGACCCAAGAATACAGCGTTATCAGGAATTACAAACAGCAAGCCTTGAAGACTTGGTCGAATTTCAACAGGACCACGTTCAGGGCCGACCAAAACTTATTTCCATAGTTGGTGATCTTTCTATCATAGACACTGAGGAACTTGAGAAATTTGGCATGGTCGAAGAAATTCAGGTCGGACAACTATTCGTCGACTAATAGGCGCAAGGCGGTGTTGCTTATACAGCACCGCTAATATAATCAATAAAGTCGAGCTTCTTTTTATTAGTAATTTGCATAAATGAGCGCAGCCAATAGTGCACTTGCCTTATCCGTAAACGGACTTAATAAAAGTTACGGATCATTCGAAGTTTTAAAAAACTTAGATCTTTCGGTTCAACAAGGATCTATTCTTGGATTGGTTGGACTTAATGGTTCCGGCAAGACCACTACAATCGAATGTATTTTAGGATTACAAGCAAGCAATAGCGGCTTCATTTCCCTGTTCGATTACTCGCCCCAAAACTTACATGAGGCACAAGGTAAGATCGTTGGCATTTTTGATACGCCGAGTTTGCACCCGAACCTCACCTTAAGGCAAAGCCTGGAGCATGCCGCGCTCTTAACTGAGAACCAGGCTCGCTCACCTGCGCGAGTAGAAGAACTGCTGAGTATTAAGCAATTTGCGAAATTTAAAATTCGGCATCTATCCCTAGGGAACAAACGCCGAGCTTCTTTAGCTCATGCCTTATTAAGTAATCCTGACTTCATTGTATTAGACGAACCATTCAATGGGCTTGATGCAGGGGGCGTAGACGACGTACTGGAATTGATTCAACAACTTAATGATGAAGAAGGAACTACATTTCTACTTTCCAGCCATCAACTACCCTACCTAGAAAGCATCTGCAGTCATATCGCAATCCTTCATGAAGGAACAATTGCAGCAAGTGGTGCTATTAAAAATTTGCTGGAAGGATCTAAACATACTGTGTTATTGCGATCTGAATCTCCCTCCGACGCACTGAGTTTTCTCCAACAACTTAAAGATATAACCGTCATCAATCCAAATGCTAGCGGTTACATTCAATTAGAAACAGCCGAATTAGATTCGTCTGAATTAAATCGCCAACTTGTCACAAACAACATCGCAGTAGATGAACTCATTCTACAAAGAGCATCATTAAGCAATCTATTCCGCTCCATCACGAGCAAGGGCAAATCATGAATGGGCTTTTAACTGCCTTAAAATCAGAGTTGTTCATAGCATTGCGCACCTTTGCTAGCAATTTAATTCTACTAGCACCCGCCCTAGTGATCGTTCTGCAGAATGCTTTGTTATGGATAACGGAAACAGGGCAAGCTGCCAGAGATAACTTAATGGGAAGTCCTAGTTTCGATGAAGTGGTTAGTACCAATGCCTATGGTTACTTCGTTGATAGCATGAGCACTGGTCTTACCATGCTAAGTTTGTTGTTAGTTGCCCAAGCCGCGTACAGTTTTAGTTTCGACAGAGATACTGGGCTCGTGCGCCACCTGCTAATTCGACGTATTAGCCGATCTGCCTTAATCCTAGCAAAACTTGTATACCTGCATTTGCTCGCACTCCTATCATTTATAGTTTTATTAATCACTGCCTATATCTTCAGCGATTTGTTTTGGCAATTCGGGCCTATCGTAGAGGATGGCTTTGAATTAATTGGCGAGGATGAAATCCTGTTTGAGATCCAAACTGGATTAAAATTGGCTTTAGTGCCGCTTCCTGCGGCAATAGCGTTTGGGTTGTTAATTTCCGTTTGTGCCCAGTCTGCCACTCAGGCCATCACAACTGCTCTGGGTATAACTTTAGCCATCGATATCTTCAAATCTATGTTGGGAGACTATGCAAATTTTGTTTACGCTCGCTTTCAACCTTCACTCATCGACGCATCCTACTTACAGGATGTCTCGCGAATAGTTAGGGGTTATTCCGATGTCTTAGTGGATGAAAATTTGTTACAGATGAATCTATGGGTACCAATTCCTGCTTTGATAATATTTGTTTCTATAACCCTCGTGGTTATTCAGCATAAAAAGATCTGAAGGCCTTATGGGAGAATCCAGGTGAAATCGTTTGTGCTCTTAATATTTCTGACATCACTAGCTACTTGCGTAAATTATGACCCGGCAATTTTGACACCAACCGTTTCTCTCTCTTCTGAGGAAGTCAGCCTTAGATCGGATCGAGATGGAAACTTAAGGGTCGATTTTGGGCTAGAAGTGGGACTGAACGAGAGCGATTCTTTACTCAGCGTCGAAGTGTTACCCGGAGTACGAGTGCGAAATGTTGTTGATAACGGTGCAGCAGATTTAGCAGGCCTTCAGGTTGGCGATATTATTCTTGCCATTGACGGAATGGAAACTAATCATCCAGATACAATAAAAGCCCTACAACAAACCTCTATTAACTCGACATTTGAATTTCGCGGACAAAGAAACACTACGGTATTCGAAACCACCGTTCAGGGCAGAGTTATAAGCAATAGCACTACTCCGGAAGAACTTTATCGAATCGATCCCATTGCCACTCGTGCCGGTTACAGAAGCGAAATAGCTTCAATAGGCAGTGAAACCGTAGCGGCAGCGCGAGTTGTAGAACTGTTTCCTGAAAGCCCATTACCTATGGCGGACATTGCTATTGACGATTTAGTTCTGCGACTGAATGGTGTAAATCTAAATTCCGCCCAGGATCTGATAACGCGCATAATCAGAGATCATGAACTGGGCGAAGAAGTTGCTCTGACCGTTTATAATGGCGACCACGTGACTGAAACAACAGTGCAACTCTGGGATCCAGGCCGACGAATCAGTCGTATAAATATAGGACCATTGCTGCAATACGAGTCATCCTTAAGCCCTTCTAGTGAAACTTTTTCATTACTGGACTTCTGGTTATTCGCCGTATACAGCTATTCAAGAATTGAGGGTGAAAGATCACATAACATTTTTGGCCTATTCAATATAACCAGCGACTACGGTGAGCTAACCGAGATAGAAGATTAAGATAAAAATGAGAAGGGTAGGCACTACACTTATAGCAAAGATAGCAATGCTGCCTGCAGTTTTGCTTGCCGGTGTTTGTCTTGCTCAAAACAATTATGTCGCTTTCGAATTAGAACGAGATAATAATTGGGAGCGATTAATCACCGAAGACGTCAACGGCGATGGCGCCAAAGACTTAATCTTCAGCCACTACGATTCAGCAATTGGCAGAGAACTACATATTCATCACCAGCAGGATGATGGTAATTTTTCTGCAACTCCCCAACGTGTCGAAATCAAAACTGAAATAATCGCAGTTGGTTTCGCCGATTTACGCTCTGATCCCGGTAAAGAATTAGTGCTACTAGCTAATAACGGTGTTTTTAGTCTCTCAACTGCAGTTGAAGGTTATACCGGCAACATAAAACTTCTATTCGAATGGAGCTTAGTTGCAGCAATTCCTGACCAAGAAGAGGTCGAATTTCTAAACCACATTGACGATATTAATGGTGATGGCGAAATCGATTTTCTATTACCAGGAAAGGAGAATTTCGGATTCTTTGTCGGCAAAGGCAATGAGCAATTTGAATTGATTGCGACCATACAAACCATTAATGAAAATCTGACCACATCCCAACGCAATACTCAGGAAGCAGGCTTAAGTGCAAGTATTAGCATCAATTCCAACGAAGGTGTAATGGTTGAATTGCGCGCAGAAACCCCCTCCCCCTTTGCGGGATTCATAGAAACCTGGGAATCAATATCTACGGATTCTCGAGCCCTTCTAAGAACCGCAAACTGGATGCCCACTGCATTACTCGCAGAACTGAATGATGATGACTTGAAAGATTTAATCTATCTGAATGTTGGTGATGACGGACTAGGCCAACTCAACATCCATTATCAAGATACATCCAACGGCTTTTCTAAGATTCCGAATTGGCAGGGCTCAATTGAGACTAGCGGTGATATCCGCTTAGTAGACATGAACAATGATGGATATCAGGACCTGTTGCGATTAAATGGCGAAGGTAATGAATGGGATGCCCGTTTCTACCTTAATTCCAGAGGCAAATTCGATCTGCAACAGCCGAATCAGATTATGCGTTTCTCGGGCTACGACGTGAGACTTGAGTTTATTGATCTAGCCTACGAGGACAAGCCTATTCTGAATGTGAGCTATTACACCATACCGGTAGTTGATGCCATTCGTAATGCCAGCATAAATCGTACTCAACTGCTTTACAGCGCCACATCAGCAGAACCAGGCCAGTTGTTTGCCCGCCGACCAAATTCCCGTCTGGAAGAAAGTTTCTCTGCAACTAACGTACGAGGCTTATCGGAACAAATGTCACTTCAATATGACGTAGACGGCGACGGCACAAATGACGCTCTATATGTGACGGAAAATGGAACGCTTGCTGCTAAGAAAATAGACGCACAGCTACAAATTGACGACACCCCCTTTTGGGAGTACATATCTTCCCGCTCGGTATTCGAATTCGAAGTGCTTGCACTAAATTCTGATTCGATCCCTGATCTGCTGCTACGCCATGGCACAACCACTTCTCTCTTGATAGGTGTGCCGTGAAAACTTTAAGCAAAATCATTCCTCTTTTATACACTTGCACAAGTTTTGGTCTAGCATTTGCAAACTCCCCTACATACACTCAGCTACCGTTCACCCTGCCGGCTGAAAGCGAACAGCTAATCGTTGCAGACCTTAATGGTGATTCATTAAATGAGTTGATAACGGTAATCGATGAATCTCTGCGCATTTATTTCCAACGGGAAAATGGATTCGATTTTGATAACGGTTATAAAGAGATTGATTTTTCCGGACAAGCTGTAGGCTGGGATCTGAGTAGTAATTATGGCGATAACGACCGAGCTTCCATTATTGCTCTGGTTAACGGTACTGATGCCTACGTTTGGCCGGTTCAAGATGAAACAATCCAAGAACCGCAACTGATCAAATCAGGACTACAAGGATTTCTAAGCAAGGGTGTCAATCGACTTTATTTTTCTCGGGATATAAACGGCGATAGCAATGAAGATCTCATTATCCCTGGCGCTGGCAACTTACATGTTTTTATTGCTGGCGCTAATTACAGTTATCAATCCGGTATAACCATAGAATCTGAAAACCGCATGCGCACAATGCTGCAGCCTAATGATCTGGAACGGCGAACCGGCCAAGCCTTGCGAATTCCTTTTTTGGAACTGCGAGACGTAAACAGTGACGGCTATGACGATTTGATTTCTCGAACCGACGAACGACTCGATGTCTTTATCGCAGATGAAATTGGCGATGCCTATTTCACCAGTGACGCTTCTTACTCCATCGACATTGCTGAAATAGAAGAACGTCTGGGTGATTTCGATATTGATAATCTCGACTTTTCCAATTTGACTGGCGTACTCGCACTTACTCACGAAGAAGTGTTAGACGATGTCGATGGTGATGGCATCGAAGACTTACTGCTGCGCGAAGGTGGAAAAGTTTCACTGTTCGGCGGTACTGATAGCGGTATGAATCTGGAAGAACCACGCCAGGTATTACGTTCCGGTGGCAATGTTTTAAGTACTTTTCTCTATGATGAAAATGAAGACGGTTTGAAAGATCTCTGGCTTTGGCGAATAGAGCCTATTTCTGTTGGAGATATCTTTGTTTGGCTAGCAATTTCCGGCAGCGTTGCCATAGAAGCTTTTGTTTATCCTAATGATGGCGAACATTTTGCCCGACGACCAGCGCGGAAACTTACTGTCGATCTGCGCTTTCCTTCCGTTATTCGACTCGCTACAACTTTCCAGGACTTAGCAGCGGAAGCAAGAGAGACTCAAACCGAAGAATTTATTCCAACTAACGTAGGTAATCTCGATGATGCTATCGATCAGGAAGATCTATTAGTATTAATTGATAATCAGGTGAAATTGTTTCTTAACAGTATTGAGCCGGAAAATGATTCCGAAGAATTTCTCGGCGCATTAGAATACAGCCGCGATCGAGACAGCTACGAAATAAATATTCGGGAAATGATTGACAATATCGTTATTGGCGGCAATCCCCATCTCTCATTAATCGAAGATCTTAATCCGGATATCGCTATTGATCTTGGCACAACTGCAGAAAACGGCGACATCATCCCGGTTAGACTAAATGCGGATTTCCTCGACGATGTATTCGTGTTTACCCAACACGACAGTAGTCAGATTCAAGGAATACTGTTACTCTCGAATTAACATCCATTTTCGCGAGCGCCAGTAATGAGCGCTTTTACCATGCAAAAAGCAGTGTGGACGTCCTTCGGTATTGCTCTGGTACTGGTTAATATCGTTTCTGAAGTCGGTGAGTACTACACCGGCATTCATGTGCACATGCTATTACGGATTGCACTTATCGTCGGCGTCACTATTGGTACATCGGTGTTAGCGGGCGCGACAATACTAGTTTCTAAAATGGATGAAGAAGTTCCTCTTTCCGGTCATGTAAGAGACACACTAGGAGCGGATAGAAAGAAAGCAGATTAAGTATTTACTCCCATAAAGATCTCACTAATAACTTCAATAATTGTTGCTCCGAACACCAGCACTATCTTGTTTTACTTTTATTCTCACAACGCAAATCACAGCACAAAACTCATTGATTACGAAACTCACGTGTAACGGTAACTTCCTACATTCAAGAGGCAGAGATCTAGCTAACTATCAACGTCAATCTGTAAGTACCGTAACCTGGTGAGTTTATTGTGATTTCTAGGCAAATATGCTTTCATCGGAAGCCAATTAAAGAGCAAAATTCGAAACCTAAAAATACAAAATAAAAGAATCGCGACGGACTCTGAATGAAAAGAATAGTAGTAGCTCTGGCTCTCGCGATTACGCTCAGCTCCTGTAGTGACGAACTTTCCAGAGCAAGACCATACGTCCTCACCACCGCCACCACTGGTGGAACTTTTTATCCTGTTGGTGTTGCCATTGCCACATTGGCTCATGCGCAACTTTACGAATCGGAAGGAATATCTCTGACAGCAATTAGTTCAGCCGGATCAATGGAAAACTTAAAGTTGTTACGCGATAACCAAGTGCAGTTCGCAATCTTGCAAGGACCATTCGGAGCTTGGTCCTGGACTGGAGAAGGACCTGTAAGCAGGCCACAAACTCATATTCGCAGTGTTAGCGCGCTTTGGAAGAACGTTGAACATTTTGTCTTACTCACCGAATTAACCGACACCAAATTTATGATGGATTTGGATCGCCTGGATGGCGAACGCTATGTACTGGGCGCAAGAAACTCGGGCGCGGAGCAAACTGGAAGATTCATTTTAGATACCCTAGGCATCGATTATGAAGGAAAATTCAACCTTGCCTTCATGGGATATGGTCCAACCTCGAACGCGATTCAAGACGGCAATATTGTCGGCATGAATATTCCAGCCGGTGCGCCCGTGAGCGCGATTACTCGAGCGTATGCGTTCATGGGCGAACGCATGACAATATTGAATTGGACGCAAGAGTCCCTAAATAAATTGAATGCCCACTATCCTTTATGGGATTGGTATGATTTTCCTCCCGGCACCTACCCCAGTCAAACCGAACCTATTCGGACTGTTGCTTCACCCAATGTCTTAGTGACACGCACGGATATTCCAGACGAAGTGGTCTATAACATAACAAAGGTAATATGGGAAAATCTGGCAACACTTCAAGAAATACATGGTGCAACTAACGATATGCGCCCAGAAATCGCCATAGATGGTCTAGGCGCACCTCTCCATGCAGGTGCATTACGCTATTACCGCGAAGTTGGTCTGGACATTCCTGATCGGCTACTAATCAATGAAGAAGAACCAAATTCAGGCGAAGGAGCCTAGTCAGTAGTTTATGAAATCGACTCACTTAAAATGGATAGCCTTCTTATTCGCAGTCTTTCATATTTATTGCAACGTATTCGCCAGTATCTCTGAGCTCTGGCTTTCTGCGATTCACTTCGGTGGTTTCGTTGCTATTTGCGCACTCATGGGAAATGAGGAAGAAGAAGTACGCCAGAACTCGTTACGATATTGGATAAATATCGGGCTCGCACTATTAGCAATCGCCACTTCCTTTTACTTAATCTTATTTGAGAATGCACTTTACGCTCGAGAAACAGAATACATTCTCAGCGACTATATCTTTTCTTTGATCGCTGTCGGATTGGCAATTGAATTTACTCGGCGCACTACCGGTTGGTTTATGCCAATACTAATCTTGGTGAGCCTATCTTATATTTTATTCTTGGGACGCTACATTTCCGGCGTATTTGCCTTCCCCGGATTGAGCTTGGAAACCGTTCTATATCGTAGCTTCTTTACAAGCGAAGGAATGTTCGGACTAACAGCACAGATCTCTTCCACCTTTGTATTTATGTTCATTATCTTCGGCTCTTTCTTGCTGAAATCGGGAGCCGGCGACTTCATCGTACAAGTCGCTCAAACGATGACCCGTCGCTTAACCGGTGGCGCGGGATTCGTGTCAGTAGTTGGCTCTGGCATGATGGGGTCAATCTCCGGTTCCGCAGTCGCCAATACCGTTTCAATTGGTGTCATTACCATTCCGATGATGAAGCGCTCAGGTTTTTCACCGCGTTTTGCAGCCGGTGTGGAGGCAGCTGCATCAACCGGTGGAGCCCTCATGCCTCCGGTAATGGGAGCAGGAGCCTTTGTATTAGCCAGCTATACACAAATATCGTATTTAACAATTATCGCTGCATCCGCATTGCCTGCACTGCTTTATTTCCTAACCGTCTCTTATTTCGTGCGAATTGAAGCCAAGCGTATTGGTCTTAAACCAACTGAAGATAAGAATAGTGAAAAAATTTCCGATGTTTTAAAGAATGGTTGGCATTTTATAATTCCCCTTTCTGTACTAGTTGGGTTTTTGGTAGCGGGTCGTACACCGACTACTTCGGCAGCCTTTGCGATTATCAGCGTAATCGCAGCATCATGGTTATCACCAAATCCCATGCGCCTGAATGATATTTTTGAAGCAGTGGTAGGTGGCGTGAAAACCATGGTTTCAACTGCTTTGCTCCTCGTTGCCGTTGGCATCATAATCAATGTGGTTACGACTACCGGTGTAGGTAATGCCTTCTCATTAATGATTGTGGAATGGGCGCAGGGGAATTTACTAATAACCTTGGTTCTGGTCGCACTTGCATCTTTGGTACTCGGTATGGGTTTACCGGTTACCGCTTCCTATATTGTATTAGCAACTCTTTCCGCACCACTTATTTTTGACTTAATCAGTCAGTCTGCTTTGTTAGAAGCATTACAAGCAGGCGACTTGCCCAGCAATGTTGCTGCAACTATTGGATTGTTCGGTGGTGACCCGGTTGTTGCATTACAAGAAATGCCATTAGAAATGAAGCAGCTCATCCGTCAGGAAATGCTGGATCCAGAATTACTAACCGGCATGCTATTAAGTGCACATTTGATCATCTTCTGGCTTTCTCAAGATAGTAATGTAACACCGCCAGTTTGCCTTGCTTCATTTGCAGCTGCAGGTATCGCTGGAACGCGGCCCATGGCTACAGGCTTAACCAGCTGGAAAATTGCCAAGGGCTTGTATCTGGTGCCGGTGCTGTTCGCTTATTCACCATTGATTTCGGGAACCTGGCCAGAACGAATAGAAGTGTTCTTCTGGTCCTGTTTAGGCCTCTATGCCATGGCGGGGTTACTACAGTGGCATTTGGAAACGAAGATTAATGCCATTATTGCAACAGCTTTAGTAGTTAGTGCCGCCTTGTTAATGTGGACACCTTTCCCGATTTATTATCACGTGGCCGGCGCCACCTTATTATTTACAATCGTAATTTTTCAAAAACGTGGGAGCACTATTGCTCCTGCACCTGGTACCTTTCAAGACAACTAATATTAAGAGTGACAAATGAGTATCACAGCCAGACAAATTCACCTGGTAAGCCGACCTGACGGCATGCCAAATCATGATCATTTCGCAACCGTTGAAGTCGAACTACCAGCCCTAGGCGATGGACAAGTTTTGATTAAGAACCATTACATGTCGGTTGATCCTTACATGCGCGGCCGTATGCGAGCGCAAGGTGTCTATGCTGAACCTTATGCTCTGAATCAGCCAATGTATGGAGGTGCTGTAGGCGAAGTACTGAAATCTAATTCAGAAGGATTTGAAGTGGGCGATACAGTTTTGAACGGCGCAGCTTGGCAAGACAATTTCTTAACAGATGCATCGTCCTTAAATAAGCTCACCCCTTTCGATGAGAATCGCATATCTCTCTATCTAGGCACATTAGGCATGCCTGGAATGACAGCCTACGTAGGGCTATTGCGATTCGGTGAACCTAAACCCGGTGAAACAGTTTTCGTGTCTGCTGCATCCGGCGCTGTTGGCGCAAATGTTTGTCAGATAGCAAAAAACTTAGGATGTCGTGTTATAGGTTCCGTTGGTAGTGATGACAAAGCACAATGGTTATTGGATGAATGTAGTGTGGATGAAGTCATCAACTACAAAACTTGTGGTGACTTAACTGAAGCTCTAACTAAAGCAGCACCGGATGGCGTAGATGTGTATTTTGAAAACGTCGGCGGTGAGCATCTGCAAGCGGCACTTAATGTCATGAACCATTTCGGTCGCATCGCGGCCTGCGGCATGATTGCTACCTATAACAATTCAAAACCCGCACCTGGCGCAAATAATCTAATGCTTATTGTCG
>DFQD01000248.1 GCA_002377605.1 Gammaproteobacteria bacterium UBA3498
TTTGCCAGAATGCTGCGATTGCCAAGGGCACGTGCGCCAAACTCCATACGTCCTCGAAACCAGGCTACTGGCTGGCCATGTGCTAACAATTCGGCTGCTTTCTCATGTGGAAATTTCTGAACTTCCCACTCAGGTTTATCCCGGTGTACTAAACAAGCATCGATACACTCTTCATTAGTAAAGCTCGGGCCTAGAAACATATTTTTCATTGGCTCGATTTTCATGCCCATGTTTCTAACTGCGTACGCTGCTGCGCCAATTGCCGTACCAGCATCGGAACAGGCGGGGTTCACGATGTACTCTTTCACCTGCGGTAATCCACTTAATCGATTATTAAGACGAATGTTCATCGCGCCAGTGCCAGCAATAGCGAGACGACCAGTTTCTTCCAACGCATCTCCGAGGTAATGATTTATCAATCCAACTGCGACATCCTCGTAGAGCTTTTGAATCGCAGCTGCGTAATGGACATAGGGTTCTTCCATCAGATTGCCCGCACGGCGAGGGCCCAACATTTCAACAAGTTTCTTGCTAAAGTAATGTCCTTTGGATTTTGCCTTGTAGCGGCGTAATCCAATAGTGCTAATTAATTTGTTATTTACTTTAAAGTTCTTTCCATTGAATTCAGCAAGTGAAGAAAGATCACATTTGCTGGGATCGCCAAATGGAGCTATGCCCATTACCTTAAATTCGCCATCCAGAATTTCGAAGCCGAGATAGTCAGTAAGCGCAGCGTACATGCCACAAAGAGAATCAGGATTGTAGAATTCTTTTATTTTTTTGATCTTGCCTTTATGTCCAATACCCAAAAATACATTGGAATACTCACCTTTGGAATCAATGCAAAAGATTGACGTCTTTTCTTCGCTCTCATTGAGATGATAACAACTACTGGCATGGGCTAGTTGATGTTTAACAGGTACCAGTTCAGATTGGGTATTAGAGATCTGAAGCCGTTCTGCTAGTTCTCGCAGCTCACGTAAATAACGACGATAGCGTCGATTCCCATTAAACAAACCATCGATACTGCGATCTGGCGCGTACCAATGACGATAGGCATAATGCCAGCGGGCTTTACTAAAAAGGGAAACAGGCGCATAGGGAATTGCTAAATGAGTCACATCTTTGCCACGAAGGCCAGCAATTTGTAAACATTGTCTAGCTGAGTGATAAGGTAGCTCGCCCTTGGCATGCTTGCGTCTAATGAGGCGTTCCTCTTCTACAGCTGCAACTAATTTACCATCGACAAACAAAGCTGCGGCTGGATCATGTCCAACAGCACCTGCTAGTCCTAAAGTAACAACACTCATTTATGTTTCCTGCTAGCCTTTAAGCTGTAGGTTTACAATCATTGTTGCAAACTGCGATTCAAAACTACTCCCATGCCAGTTCTTCATGAACCGTTTTAGATCTTTCTGAAATGCCTTGTTAAATGACTTCCTACTTTTATATCGTTGCATCGCATCAAGATCTAATACGTAAAGTCGATCCCGCAAGTATACAAAATTACTAGCTTTCATATCGCCATGGCTTATCAGATAAGTATTCATGGTTTCGAATAACTGCTTAAAGGCCAACACAAGAGCTTCAATCGGTAAAGTATCTGCACCCAAATTTTCAATTTTTTCAAGTAAATTACTTTCATCCAGATCTTCACTGAGAAAGAAAGCTCTTCTGCGTAGCAGCCAGAAAGCACGTTCTTCATAAATCAAGTAGGGGTGTGGTGTGTTAATTCCCAACATTTCCAACATTGAAGCACTAAGCCAACTGCGATGGGCTCGGCTGGTTTTGAACAAATACTTAAACCCACGCCAAAACGACTTTAAATTGTATCGCTTGAGTACAAACTTCTGGTTGGCAAAGGCAACTCGTGCAACGGTAGAAGCATTCCCAGCTTTCAGTAAGTTATCGTGATTAATAAAGCTACTCGGATTATCTATAAAACTGCCTAATTCATCTGAGTGAATCTGCCTGTCATAGATAACAAATCGATTGAGTTCATGTATGCTGCGATACGCAGTGGTAGAACGAAACAATTTCTTCTCGAAGCGATTCAACCGCTTAATTCTTTGCGCGACCACTAGTTCAGCAAATCCGTTTAGATCTGAGTCCGCGAGATTCCTGCCTTCGGACTGATAATGCTCAAGCAGGGCAGGGATATTTATGTCCATGTCCACCGGAAATTGAGCAAAGAAGAGTGATAGATTCTCTGAAGCCTGTTGCCAACCTATTTCTGTATCGACTGCGTTTATGTCTCCTCCGTCCAATACATAAACCCGATCGTCAACCAGCATAAAGTTTTCAAGATGGATATCATTCTGCCAAAGCCCTTCGCCATGGCACCTGGCAATATTTGCCACAGTTAAGTTAATGAGGGCGAGCTTGCGATCTTCACTGTCAGCCTCATTCACTAGTTCGAGAAGGTTCTTACCCTGTTGCAAATAATCCATGAGCAGTACTGCACCTTTGCCATCAAAAGTTGCAGTATGATGAAAAATCTCAGGGGTGAGGATATGACGCTGGCGTAACAAATTTATACCGCGAATATCACTCAGTAGATTGCGTTTCCAATGGCCCGGACCAAAAAATAGTTTTACGATAACCGACTGATTGCGCCAGTTAGAAATCCCCGTCAAACGCTTGCCAGGAACGATGCGTAATACGCTTTCTATTCTTATCACTTCTTCTTTTTGTTCTTTGTCTAAGGAAAGATAGAACGGCGTCGGGATATGCCTACCCATCGCTATTAAATGTTCACAATTAAAATTGTTCATAGCTCTAAGTCGCAGGCCCTAACTTTTTAAATAAATTATCTGCACGCTGCTTTATTTCATCCCAGAATCTACTTTGTATAGTGATTGCAGTCCGCAAATCGTTTCCGTTGTAGTGACGCATAAAGCGCAGTAAATCTCGCTTACTCAATCCGATCATCTTTGTTGAATAGAGGAGACCTGCAACGTCTTTAATTATCCATTTTTGTGCTAAGTTTTTACGCACTAAAGCACGATGTAAATCTATTAAAGACAACTTAGGGAGCGGTTCACCTTCTTGATGCAATAGAAAATGACAGAGATAAAAATCACGATGACATATGCCATTTTGATGGAGCGACCGTGCTATGCCCGCGACTTTCTCTATGAGCTTTCGTTTAGTTCGAAAGCCTGGCGGATTGTCTATCCATTGTTTGCAATAGTCTTCGAGGCTAATAGTGTCGGTAAGTTCTTCAGTAATGATAAATGACTCTCGACTTGCAGGATTCCAGCCTTTCTCCCCATAGGCAACTACATTCATGGTGGCAATATCTAGTTCCTGTAAACGGTGAATTGCTTCCCATTCATTGCGGGCACTGATGACAGGAAACTTAAGACTCACTAAATTCTTTAAAATCTCAAGCCAACCTACGCCGGAATGAATTTTGGCAAAATAGCCTTTACCATTGAGACTAAAGTGAAAGGTTTTACGAGTTTTTACCTGACGATAGATTTTTCCTTCCATTGCCTGCAGCATCTTGTAAGGATCTGTAGCCTGGAAGCTTTCGGCAAATTCTTCATTTAGATAAATCATGTCATGGTTAACCTGTCTGCACAAAGCGTTCGATCAAGTCTGCTGCAGCTTGAGGCATAGAGAACAAATCTGCCTGCTTACCATAATCCAGTCCATTTGCAGACCAGCTCTCATACCCGAGCGATTCGAGCATGATTGCCAGATTCTGATTTAACTCCGTCTGCTGAAAAGGGTTAGGGCATACCCGGCCTGATTGAGCTTGTTCGATATGAAAGGAATAGCCGCAGGTTGCTGTGGTTAGTACCGGCAGTCCGGCGATAGTAGCCTCTAATAATGCGTATCCCGCGCTTTCCATATAGGCCGGGTGAATGAGTAGGTCTGCCCCAGCGAAAAATCTCGGTATGTCATCGCGCCCGGGAAATATACTCAATTGCTCGGCGAGCCCCAGACGTTTGGCCAATCGATCCACACCTGCTGATTTATCTTGCCCGACTAACATAAACTTGGTTCGACTACGTAAGTGTTCGGGCAATGATGCTATCGCCTGTAGTGACCGATCAACGCCCTTTACTTTGAAGCCTGATCCGACTTGAAGTAACAACAATTCATCATTGCCGACTCCAAACTCAGTTCTGAATTTCTCCCTTGTTGCTTGATCCCGCTGATCGACTTTGCGATCCAGAGAAATTCCTGGTGGCAATTCATGCAAACGATCGCCACAGCCCGGGTAATGCTCTTCAAAGGATTCTCTTTGTTGCAGTGAAAGAATAAATGCTTGAGTAGAAGAATTCTGGCCAAATACCGCGTCTTCGTAACTGCGAAAATGTCGATAGCGTGAAGAAAATTTGTAATAAAACCCCCTCTGGGTATTCGCTTTCTCGGCAAAACAGGGATCTGCCGCAAAATATATATCCAATAAAGGCATTTTATTAAAGCCAACCACGGCTGAGTAAATTTTATCCTTCAAAGCTTTTTCAACCCAAGCAGTGTACCGTTTATAGAGTTGGACCCGCGTTCTACCTTTTACAGGTACTTTAATCAGATTTAATTTTGCCGGAATGTCACCTTGCCAACGAATCACATAGACATCAACTTCATATCCACGCTGAATGCATTCGTTAGCAATCCGAAGGAAATCTCTCTGTTGACCACCATAAGGAAAGTAGGAATAGATCAGAAAGCTCAGCTTCATAAGTCTAGTTATTCCTGAACTAAATTCTCAAAGCGTTGCCATACCTGTTCAGGCTTATGAGCCGAAAAGCAAGGAGGGGTTACGGCAAATGGTTGGTCCTCAAATTCCTCGGTTATGCCCGGCCCATTATAGGTACAAACTTTTTTTACGCAGGGTGCGCAATTAAAGTTTGAATATAAGTGGAGTTGATTCTTGCCAAATGTTCCAGACAAGCCTGGGTTCGTTGAGCCATAAAGCGAAACGGTTGGTTTGGATAGAGCTGCTGCAAGGTGACCTAATCCAGTATCGACAGCGATTACACCTTTAGAATTATTAATGTGTTGAGTAAGCCCTGACAGAGTTTGTTTTTCTAATACAACAACAGAAACGTTGTCTTTCGCGATAAATTCGGCTCGTTCTTTTTCTTTTAGGTCGCCCCAAGGTAATAACACTTCATAACCTGACTCGGTCGCTAAGTGTGCGAGGTGGCGCCAGTAATATTGTGGCCAATGTTTAGTTGCCCAGGTTGTGCCATGTAGAAATAAAACTTGCTTTGCACCGTTCGCTTGTATGCTGCATTTAATACGATCGAGATCAATGCCATAGTCAATAAACTCTTTATCGTAGCGATATTTTAACGCTCGGGAGAAAAGTTGCCTAATTCGATCAACGGCATGTTCCGTCCAAGGCACGGAATACACTTTATTATAAAACAGAGTTGCTAATGGTTCTCGGATGGTTCGATTGCTTAACCCAATTGTTAACCCTCTGGATAAGCGGCTGATAAATCCGCTCTTAATTAATCCTTGTGCATCAATAACCAGATCGTAATGTACGCCTTGCAGGGCCCTCTTAAATGCGCGTAATTCATGATTCAAATAAGTTTGGACTAAGTTTCTGCGCCACCGGCGCATTGCAACTGGGATTACTTTTTCAACGGCTGGGTGCCAGGACGGAACTTCCACAAAGTTTTCTTCCACAACCCAGTCAAAAGACAGATTGGCATGGGCATTATGCGCGTCGGTTACCGCTGGAAGGGTATGAATAATATCTCCCAGTGAAGAAGTCTTAACAATCAGTACTCGCAACGATTAATCCCCCTATTTATTCTTTTGTTAGAAAAGATTCCAGAGATGCTATGGCCAGTTCGGGTTTTAACTCTGTCAAACAACGGAGATGGCCATAGGGGCATTCCCTTTTAAAACAAGGTCTACATTCGATATTTGTAGTCAGCAATTTTACCTTCTTCGTTAATGGCGGTGTAAAGTCGGGCGAAGTGGAGCCATAGATTGCCACCACTGGCTTCATCAGCGCCGCGGCCACATGCATTAGCCCCGAATCGTTGGAAATAACTGTGCTTGATAAGGACATCAGGTCGATAGCTTCCGCCAAATTAGTTCTACCCACCAGGTTTTGGCATTGTTCCAGATATCGATTATCGATATCCGCTAATATCGATTCCGCTATCAACTCATCATTCGCGGAACCAAGTAACCATACTTGCCATCCTCGCGCCAGCATTGAGTTGCTCAGCTCGGCATAGTACTCCGATGGCCATTGTTTTGCTGCACCGAATTCCGCACCGGGACATATAGCCAATACCTTGGAATCTATAACCAAACAAAATTTACTAATTGCAGTAGCAGTGCTTTCTGCATCAGTTACTAGTCGAGGGGTAGGAATCTCGGCAGGGGGGTTTTTCCTCTCCGGATAGGCTAAGGCAGTAAAGCGCTGGACCATTAAAGGAAACTGAGCATCCCGTGGTGAGCGACAGTCATTAAGCAATAGATTTCGCCACTCGCCGCGCCACCCAGTTCTAAGTGGAATGTCAGCATGAAATGGAACTAACGCGGATTTGAAAGACTGCGGTAGCACTATGGCCTGTGTAAAATTGGAACTGCGTAATGATTTACCCAGTTTTCTTCTTGCGATAAGACCAAGTTCACCATGGCCTATTTCCATATCTATGCTGTGATCAACTTCAGGCATGCGGTCTAATAGAGGTCGCGTCCAGTTTGGTGCCATGACGGTGATCTGAGAATCTGGCTCCTCTTTTTTCAGACACATGAACAATGCCTGAGACATAACCATGTCTCCCACCCAGGAGGGCCCAATTACCAAAATTTTATTCGCGCTTTCTTCTTCCATAACTAAAACTGGAGGCTATAACAGAAGCGCTTTAATTTCTGAGTTTTTGGATTAAATGGATAAGGACTCATTTTCATCCCGAACAGCATTGGCTTCGCGACACGAAGTTGTGAGAGCTCTTCGTAGTTAAGGGCTTTGGAGGGTTATCGGCTATTCGACAAGCTTTATCCAGTCACCTTCTTCAGGACTACCAGTAGGGTAGTAGCCATTGAGTAGGCGTAAAGTTTCTTCTGGAAAATTAGCAATTCTACTTTGCCGTGCAACAACGGAAAAATCGAAGAACTCACTGGCCTGAACATATTTAATCTTCATCTCATCACCAGCAACCACCTCTCCTTGCTGAATCGCGCGGAAAGATCGAATTGATGCTAACAGCATCTCATCAATTTCATCGCCCATTGAGGAGTCTGTGATTTCACCGCGGAAAATAAATGCTCTCGGACCGAGATAAAGTGCAGCAACTCGCTCCATGCTGCCAGTATCTTGATTAACTGCAATTCCAGTATGACCAATTAAGCGAAACTGGGACAAGGGTTCAGATTTTTGTAAGTTCTGAATTCCCATATTGTCTCTAAGAAAGACACGCGGCTCTATATTGGCTTGCAGGCGCTGCGCTTCGACTCGCAACATACCAACGTTTGGCACACTGGCAGTAACAGTTGTAGTTGTTTCATCTATATCCCAGTCATCAGGAAATACCAAGGTATAGCCAAGTAGATCCTGATAGTAACGATTACGTTGATCGGTTCGCTGAGATGCATTGCTTTGTCCAACAATTAGTCCATCCATAGTTTCTCTAAAAGTAGAGCTTTCGAGTCTTGTAGCAGTGTTGTCGTTAAACTGTCCAACTTGGGCAATGGCTTCTTGGAGTCGGCGATCGTTACGTGGGTGAGTAGCAAATAATCCATGATAGGTTCCACCACCACCAGTAACTCGACGATTAAAATCTTCCTGATTCTTCAGTACGGTAATCACTTCAATCATGGCTGCAGGGTCGTAACCTGCATTTACGAGATACTCAGCAGCTAAACTATCTGCTTCCAACTCTTGCTCGCGCCCAAAACCAGACAATCCCGTTTGAGCCCAGATAGAAGCAACTTCACTGATCTGGTTTGCAGCATAGCCACTGCCAGTCGCGATCCCTGCAACTAAACCGCCCGCTACTGCGGCACCTCTTGCCAAAGCACCTCTAGCCTGCTGCTGCACGGCATGACGAGCAGTGATGTGCCCAATCTCATGAGCCAGGACTGCGGCAAGATCGGCTTCGGAATTCATGTAAGTGAGCAGGCCCCGATTCACATAAACGTAGCCACCGGGCAGAGCAAACGCATTTATTTCAGGACTATCTATTACGTGGAAGTGATACTCAAGATCGGGACGATGACTAACCTCCGCCATCTTTTGACCAATCTCGCGCACATAGGCAACAAGTTCTTCGTCTTCAAAGAGAGTCATTGAAGACATCACTTTTTCGTGTTCTTCAAGACCAATTTCTTTCTCTCGGTTCTCGGACATCAACACCAAGTTGGCACTTCCAGTAGCCGGGTTAACTGCGCAGGAAGAAAGTAATACTGATGCAATCAAAGCAGTAAGGCCTGCGAGCAAAAGCTTGGCTTTTCCATTTAAGATCGACATAGTCATCAAGTAGAAGGAACCGTATTTATTCATAGTGCCACCTGTCATTCTTTATCGCAGCTTATGTAGCTAGCTGCCATTCACAAAATCTTTAAGTTGAGTGGCTAAGCGGCTACACGCGTTCGCCTCAACTCGAGCTATTAGTGGAATAGGAACTACTAGTGCTGGCAGATAAGATTGTCCAGTAGCATCGGTATTTATGGTTCCAACATTTCTTAAGGAACTAACGTCCCATACACGGGCATCGAAATTAGCATCATCTTCCCAAGTACCAAAACCGAAGCAACCGCCACCGGCTGGACCTACGGCGCAGGAAATTGAACCTGTGCGGCCACTAGTTTCGGTGCGGCCATCAACCCAAACAATATATCGAATTCCAAACTCATTCATCTTTCGAGCTACAACGTCTTCCGCCATAAGCTGTTCTAAATCACGACTACGCAAAGGCGCTGTGCGTGGTTCGAACCATGGAAACATGGCGTCGATAAACTCTTGCTCCGGAACTACATTAATCGCACCTTCACCTCGAGTCATACGTTCTCCTACGCACTCGACAAATTCTGATCTGGTTTCGTAGTCGCTGGCCTGTCGACGCCCCAGAATCACGATAGACTGATCGCTTTCTATTCCGGTCTCGCCCTGACGAAACTCATCGACGGTGGTACTTGTGCAGTTAGCGAGAAATCCTACAACAAATAATGAAGCACTGAGTTTTATTAATTTTATTGTTGTAATAGTTTTCATAACAAACCTCTTTTGAGCTCTCACTCTAAAGGTTACTTAACCAATCTCGCACTTCTGGAATTTGAGCAAAGCTTAATGAAAAGCTTGAAGCAAGGTCACGCAAAGCGACAACAGCAGCTTCGTTAATGCCGTCTTCTACGGAGCGGAAAGTTTCGGTAGGCGTCTTTCCATAGGATGTCAGTACCCAGTCTGCAATATAGTCACCCTCGGAGGTGAGTAACCGCATGTTGTACTTTATCCAGACTTCATACACGTCCAACTTGGTCTTTGCTGGAAGTGCTAATTGAAATTCTTCAATTGCAGGAGCAAACACTGCATCCACATTTTGGCTGACAGCGTCTTCGAGACTGTTGACGTTTACTACCTGATCAAACATTGCCGGTAGAACTGCATTAAATAATTGAATATGGGATAAGCCGCTTTCGATGTTTATCTCTTCACGCCCGGTCTCACTGTATTCCATGTAAGCAAATTCCCTCAGGGAATCATCATAGTAGACCGCTACTGAAAGGGGCATTTTATTGATGTTGGGCGTAGGGAAATAGCCTTCAATTACAACGTTGCTTGTACCACAGGCAGTAAGTAGCCCTGTCAAAAACAGTATGGTTAATCTGCTCAGAATGGCTTTATTCGTTGCATTCACTAATTTCATCGCCAATTCCTTAAATATTCTCATTGCCATCTAAATGTAAACCGGCAACTCACTGATAATCGTTCAGCCCTACAAATGTACCACCATTTCGCTGCGTCATCTCTCGCATTAGGGTGGAATATCGATAAACACTCTGCTGAAAACGCCTAGGGCCCGCGAAAATAGTGGGAAAGCCGATTCCATGGATGCGCACCAGTCGATCTCCGTTAGCATCCTCCACATTGATACGATCGATGGTCTGGAGCACATTTCGGATCGATCCGCCTGGCTGGAAATCGTCCCCCAGCACATAAATACTGATGCGCTTGTCCTCTTCGTAAAAGGCACTAATCGCCCGGGTAACACCCTCCACAGGACTGCTATTGCTGAAAGGGTTCCAGGTTCTCAGGGTAGCAATAATCTGATTACGTCGACCTGGAGTATCGGGAATCCACTCATCCCGATAGGAATCGAACATGTAATCCCCCATATCATTCATGACCTGAATACCCCTCACTTCGGGATAAACATCGAGAGTGTCCTGGATGACTCCGAGCATTTTGTCCCAGCTCGGGTTCTGAAACATACTTCCGGAAGTATCGATCACGAAGATGATGTACTCGCTGTCCACCGGCACACCGCCAATGACATTATTTTCAGGCGCACGGGTATTAGCTAGCAGACGCTGCATTTCCTCCGTTAAGGATTGTTGGGCCAAGGCCAGTCGTCCAAATTCATCGGTGGTTTCATCTGAAAGATCTTTGCTGGTGTTATAGCGCCCTTCTATATCTTCGAGGTCTCGACGCAGTCGTGCGATACGCTCTGTCATCGCCGAGAGCTGTTCGTGTTTCGCATTCAACTCGCGATTGAAAATCGTAGTCTCGCCGCGAATTTCAAATAATTGTTCTTGCAACTCGGCCACCACACCTTCGGGTACAACGGATTCTACTATTTCCAGAGTAGTTGGCGCGGACGATTTGGTAATCATCAACAGAATAATCATAGCGCCGAATCCGCAAGAAGCTACGTCCAAAAAGGAGACGGTAAATGAATCTGTTTCTCTGTTTTTACGTCTTGCCATCCGTGCTGATGTTCTCTTCTATCTAGTTTCTTAAAATAGTTTTTACGTTATACAAAGCAATCTTCTTTTCTATTTAATTTTCATGGCCAATCCTTAGACGGCGTTAAAAAAGACCCACTTGTGTATTGCGCCAATTGCCAATAAGCGGCCGCAGCGCTTGGGTCACCTTCCAACGGCATTAATATTACATTGACCGGAATTGTCTGAGGTAATTCTTCCACCGCTTCTTCAAACAATTCCAGGCGATCTCCCGGCGTGATCAGAGGATCGGAAGAGCCGCGCTGACTAACGGTCGGCAAGCCATCCGTGATCAGAAAAATATTGTCTGGTCGCGGTGACATATTTGCCACAGCCCGAAATACCTGCGACATGTTAGTTCCATTATTAGGCACAAGTTCTTTTACATTCTCGATCGCTTCATTGAGTTGATCTCTATCTGCAACTTCCAACCAAATTTCTTCTGTTCCAGGAATAACGGATTCAGTTTCAGTATTGAAATTCCAAATCTGATACTGGCTAGTTATCGGCAGCTGGGTACTGATCCAATCTACGGTATTAACGACTCGTTGCCATTTCGGTGCATTGCGTTTTCGCTCATCATTCATATTCCGCGTACGGATGATATTCACTATGGTGCTATCCAACATGCTGGCAGAACTATCGATCAAGACTAGAATGCGTTGCCCGCCTAAGAACAGTCCGGAAAGATACTGCCTATTTCCATCCCCCAAAAATTGCCTGACACTATTTCCTTCCTGTTCGAATGCGCTGGCCTGTAAGCGCAAAATCTCCTGTTCCAAGGCTTCGATATCAGAACGCAATCTAGCTACGTCTTCTTCGGAGGCCATGCTGCTGTTTTCTAGTGCTGCTAATTCCTGGAGGAAATTATCAATCTGTTCCATGATTTGGCGCGCTAGCCCTTGTGCTTCTACTACTTCGAAATCGACTTCCGACAGAGTGTTTCGAACTCTAACTAAGCCCAATTCACCTTCTTCAACTTCTTCCCGCAGTAAGTTGATCTCTGCCATTAGCTCAGGACTGGTTTCCTCTGGCGAAATCGTACTTGAGTGATCGAGAATCAAAAAAATTAAAATCACAGCCCCAAAACCACAAAACATGACATCGAGAAATGCCAAGCTCAATGGGTTTACTTTTCGTCTGTTTGATTTACTGTTACTGGCCATTCGCTACCTTAATCAAACTAATTTCTTCACCATCACTTGCAAAACGAATACGATCCCCCAGAACCAGTAATTGCTCACCAGTTACTGGTTTATCATTCAAAAATACTTCTTGTTCTCCACTATTTAGATACACCCCATTACTTCTTTTATCAATACGTCCAAGTGATTCAGGCAGATTTTCAATGTTCATCACAATTACTTTTACAGCAGGCACACTGCCGTTGAGTTGTACGTTGTTTTTGATTTCGATAGTGCTTATAGAAATTGCGCGATTCAAAAAAAGTGCATGAGTTGGATTATCCGTAGCTTCAGGATTATCGCTTTCTGTTTCCTTAGGTCCTAATGACTCCACAGGAAATTTAGTCACTAAATGAATCCCTTCATCAGAACTGTTTATAATATCTCGGTATTGATAACACGCTGCGTTTACCAAATGATCTTCAACAATGGCCACGCTGCAATTCTGATTTAATGAAGCCTGAAATCCAGGTAATTCTGAGAGAGCCTTACTCAATAGCAGTTGGGTGTTGTTATCCAATGTTATTGCACTTATCTGTTCGTTAATCTTCTTGTAGTACTCATTAAGACTAGAAATTAGCGTTGCTCGCGGAAACTTTGCTGTGTGCATCGCGCTTGCACTTTTAAGCTCCAGCTGTAACGTTTTTTCTTTTACATCTTGTAAAAGCCACTTTGGCAATTCGTTATACAGCTGCTGCTCTGACTCTGCGTTGTGTTGTGGATTAAAGCGACATTGTTGAATAAATATATCCGTTGCAATCTGCATCATCAGATTCATGAAATTTTGATTCCCTACTCCAGGTATTTGTACAACGCCTTCAGTTATCAAATGATCATTGACTATTGCTAACTTCGTTAGCACTACCTGATGTAATTGTATATCGGCAAATACGATGTGCTCCGATTGGGCGGCAGTTACTGCTGCTGCCAATGCGGAATCAACAACTCCAACTGTTGTGAATGGGCTTTGTTGAGCGAGACCCAATAGGATAGCTAGCTGTTGTCGGGAAAAGTTTCCTGGTACGGCAAAGATGACATCGTTGTTGATTTCCCAAACTTCTGCAAGATGCACTAACTGCGCGTAAGCCAAGTCAGCATAGTGTCTAAATTTATTCCCGTGAGAAATTGGCTCGAGATTTAGATCGTGCCAATACTTATTGAAACTGTTGGTTGGTTGTAATCGCGCCTGCTGCTCAGCAATTTCGCCCACTTCTAATTTGTCGTCCACTACCAAAGCAAAACCAGGGCTCTGGACGATGATGCCACTTTCATCACCAACTTTTATGCCGCGGTCGTTTAGCTCGATTACATTTAGGGCCATCTAAGCCTGCTCACCTTTATCGGGAATCTGTAAATGTCTGATCAAGCGTTCGTCACAGTAGTTCTGACAATCTAATACCAGTCGATCTTGTAATAGCTGCAACTGGTGTAAAAGAAACATTAAGAAAATACTCACCACCAGTGCAACGAAAGTGGAGTTAAAGGCCACCCCCAAACTCTGAGTGACACCAGCAATGTCCCCCGCCACCGCCTGGTAGGCCTGACCCAGGGCGGTACCAATACCGCGCACTGTTCCAAGGAAGCCGATGGACGGAATCGCCCAAGCGATATAACGTACGATGCTAAGTTCCGTTTCCATGCGATCCGCTTCAGTTTCGCAGGTGTCTTTTATTATTGATGACACGGCTTGAATGTTTTGAGTGCTTTGAAATCGATGTAACCCCGCTAATAGTGCTCTCGGTAATAAATAATCTCTTTCTTTCTCAGACAAGGCTTGAACAGGTCTGGCGATATTGCGGGAGTCTTCCGGCAATATACTCATCCCATCCTGCAGTTGTATCAGTGTTCTATCTAACAAGGTCTTCTGTCGCAGGGTGTGTTGGGTTTTCATGCCGATAATGGTGACAGCCCAGAGAAAGAAAATGATGCAGAATTCCTGTTCGTAGTTGCGCAAGATAATAAATACTGAACGTTCCGGTACTAATTCCGGATTCTGTTCTTGCATCACTGCTTGCTGTTCTTGAATTAAGTCAGCGTTCGGTCGAATGACCGTCACATATGTGCCGTGAACAATAATAATCACTAAGATGAGTGCCGCTACCTGAAAGAGGGCTTCATACATCGAACCTTGCTTCATAAACTATTCCTTTTCTAATATGACCGGAACGCTAGATATCAACCGGAAATGAAACACCCAAATCCTGTGAAATTTCTTCTGTTGGAATGAAGCGCGAGTTTGCGCCCTCCTCTTGTTCTTCAGCCTCATCCCCAAGGATTAATTCGTCGTTCTCAGCGGCGGCTAGTTCTTCTGAAGAGAGGTCTGTATCTATAGCTTGTTGTTCGTTCTGAGACTCTGTTTCGGATTCTTCTGGAGCCTGATCTTGACCCCAAACACTTGATGCAAAAAATAAGCTAAAGAGTAAAAATAATTTTTTCATTCTGAAGTCCTCTCAAAGAGTACTCAGTCATCTATTCCAGGTAGCGAGCTACGCGAAAACCAACATCATCGCGCGGTTCTTCACCAAAGTCCCGAAATGACAAGCGCATTTCGGTCACTGCTCCATGGGCCCAACTGGATCCACGGATGGTGTGGAACTGTCCCAATTTTGGCCCTAATGGATCTATCTCAACGCCAATCGCGCCGACAGCTCCGTAATAATCATGCACCCATTCCGAAACATTTCCGGCCATGTCATACATCGCATAATGATTAGAATCAAAGGAAGCAACCGGTGCCGAAGCAAAATAGTTGTCGTTGTAATTAAACATTATTTCGCCTAAATAATTTTGAGCGGTAATGTCAGCAAAATTTCCTGCATTCTCTGGAGGTGGTAATTGATCTCCCCAGGGGTACTTAAGCGTGTTGCCACTGCCATTGGTTCTTGCTACCCAAGCCCATTCCGCTTCAGATGGCATCCGGTATCCCGTCGATTCGGGATTGAAGCCAATAATGTCTTCGCCTTCAATTTCATAAAATAAAGGGAGGCCTTCCTGCTCACTCAACCAATTGCAATAGGCGGCGGCTTGAGCCCAACTGACCTGCACGACTGGTTGCGCTTCATTATTTAAAGTTACACCTGACACTGTTCCAGAACTATGGTCTGTATTAAACTGACGGTAGTCCGCATTGGTCACTTCATTAAAGGCCATATAGAAAGCTCGTTCCAGTTGTATGTCACGCAAATTCTCATTAGGTCTTCTTCCGGCTTCACGTCTGGAAGCACCCATGGTAAAAGCACCCGGATAAAACAGTTTTAGATCCTGACCGACAGCCGTCGTAATAATTGGTTTTATCTGATCGAGGCGAGCTTGCTCCAGGGATTTCAGAGAAACTCGAATGGCCTGATCTAAGCCGGGGCGAGAAGTGAATTCAGTTATGTAAGGTACAAAACCTTCTTTGCGAATTTCTATTTGCTGATTCGCTGCCATCAACTCGATAGTCTGGTTAGCCAGCCCCCTGAATTCACCATTTACATACAATTCTGAGTCTTCCGGTTGGGCGATTACCCTGACACTTGCCAGCTCAGGGTCCAGACTAATGTTCAGTTCTCTTTCCTGATTAGGCTGTGTGCGAATGGTAGTCTTATTTGAGTGATAACCAGTATGGAAAAATGTTAGTTCATGATTCTGGTCCGGCGGTAATGCTACTTCTAATGGAGTAAGACCCTGGTATTCCCCGCCAATAGTAACTGAGGCACCGGATGGATTGCTGCGTATAAAAACCAAGCCATCGGCCGGTTCCAATTCCACCATAGGTACAGTGAAGTCTTCTCCGGCGATAACATCAAAATCTTCTTGCCAGGCCTTATGTCCTGGTAACTTGAGAGTCAGATCGCGCCTGCCTTGCAGAATTTCTGCGTTAATAGGTGTGATGCCGATTGCTGCACCATCTAGCAAAACATCTGCTCCTGTCGGTGTTGTCGACAGGCTGATAACAGCCCAGGCTGGCTCTAAACTTGCCTGGTAGTACTGTTCAACTTCTCGGCCTTCGATTTCGATGGTTTCACCGTAATCAAGGTGCCGATCTAAGGAGATTGTCATCTGATGCCGGCCTGGCTCGACAGATACGTCGATCAGTGGAGTGACACCGATATCGACACCATCAATTTGCACACGCGCTCCATTAAGTTCCATAGTCGTGATTGAGACTATACCTGGCAGTTTGCGCATCTCGAATGGATGGGTTTGTGCTTGCTCATTATTTACCAAAAGCAGTGTGTTGGTATCGTGATAACCTTCATTGGTAAGTCTGATGTCATAGGTTCCGGTACGAATTAAGTAACGCTGACCTAAACGAACATGTAGCCCACCACTAATTTCAATCTCAGCGGTTATAGGAGCAACTTCTACGAAAACCGATCGCGCAGTTAGAACAAACCAGCCGGCGATGCCGGAAAGAATTGCGAACATGCCAATAACGAAATGTATTGGCTTTGGTTTAAAAGTGACTCGCGCCCCCTTTTCATCATGGGGCTTAAAGTCAATTGGAATTATGGGGTCCGCTGGCCCACTAGCTGTATCAATGTCGTCATCAATGTTATCCACAGTCATTACCTGTTAGTAGCAACTATACGTTCTGAACATTGAACAACAACTTCATCTGGCGTTTGCCCGAAGCCAACTATGAATTCTTCCCTGACTTCTCGATAGCCGATACGTTTACCCACTGCAACATAACGGCCCGGCTTTAATGAAACCATGGTTTCCTCAAACAGACCTAAATTACCGATCCGCAATATAGCTACATCAGTAAGATTGTCAGAGACTATTCTAATATCGAGAGGTACTTGTGAAGTTTCCAAAAGAACTTGTAATCGATCGAGCTGATCAACTAATCGCGGGCCGGGACTTTCAATTGCGCGGCCGGTGTAATAGATATCTAAAACTTGCTGGAAAACATCAGCTTCATAAAATCTATCTGGAGTCTCAATCGACCCAACCAACAAATCGTCAAGCTGAGCTCGCTTACTTGCATAGTCTCTGCCGTTAATCGCAAATATCAGATTCGCATCAATGGCGAGCACATTATCGTATTCAGTAACCGCAGTGTGCCATTCTTCCTGAGCCTCTGCTTCAGTAATGAGTGTTTGAATTGCTGAAATTTGAGCATTAGCAACTTCGTTTTCAGTTTGTGTAATTGCTGCCAGCGCTTCTTCTGCATTAACACCAAAAGTTGCTGCTCGTTCAAATTCGGTGATTGCTGCTTCAGGATCTCCATTTTCCAAGAATGCATATCCTGCCGACATAATCCCGGCAAATTCTTGTTCCAGGATTAAAGTAGAGATTTCATTTACTTTCTGCATTGCAACTTCGTTGTAGCTGTCGAGGGCGATAACCTCTCGATAAACGTCTCGGGCTGCATCCAGTTGGCCGTCGCCCAGTAATTCTTCTGCTTGAGCTAATAAACCCAGCACTTCATCCATGGCAAGGGATCTTTCCAATCCTACTTGCGCAGTTTCGCTATTAGGATCAAACAAGATAGCCAGAGAAAACTTATCTTGAGCCAATTCCGACTCTCTATTAGCCAAAGCGTTCTGCCCATCATTGAGGGTTTGTTCTAAAACCGCTGGTACAGTTTCCAGGATCGTCAGTAAGTCTTCGCGACCATTAGTATAAGATTCGACGGCTAATACGAACTCTTGTCGACGATAATAATCATCGCCGATACTTGCGACTTCCAATGCAGCTGCATACTCTTCCTCTGCCCATTGACCGACTTCAAGCTCTTCCAGCACACCCTGATGTTCAAGCAACTCTGCTAATACATCCTGTGCCTCTTTACGCAGTCTGGAACGCTGTGCTTCTTCAAAAGGAGAAATTGTTGAAACTACTTCTTCCTCTTGCGGAACTTGTAAAAGCTCTGATACGTCAACACGCCGCTCCAGTGGTAACTCGTACTGGCTCACAATAGAAGGAAGAACGAATATGACCAGTAGCGCAACTAGCAGTAATCCGGCAACGCTAATCCAAATCCAAACAGGAGGTTTGTTCGATTCTACAGCTGCAGTTGAATTGGCATAAATCTGATTCTCATCGAAACCAAATTTTTGCGACTCTTGCTTGTCCTTGTCGACATCGTTATCTGACATATCTATTTTTGTGGATAGAACGCACCTAACAAGTGGTTATAGTTGTCCTACTTCTGCTGCATAAAGATCTGCCAAAATTTCGCGCCACTGCTCGTATTGCTCGTCAACCGATCCAGAAAGAGTGATAGTACGATCATCTAGATTGATTACTTGTGGGGCAACTTCATTTTCTAAAGATTGACCAAGCTCTTCCAAAGCTTCCATGTGAATTCTTGCTTCAGCCTGCTTATCAAATCCGCTCTTGAGCAGATAGGCACCAGCACCAACAGCGTAAGCTCCGCCAATGGCAGTTCCATAATTAGAGCCTTGGGTTGCTGCAGCCAAGCCCCCAACCACAGTAGCAGCACCCGCGATAAAGCGACGCCGTGCAGAAGCTTCAAGTTCTCGTAAGGTGATTGTTTCGTAATAACTCTGTTCTCGCCAAGAGTCATAAGGTAAGCGCATTTGCCGCACGTAAGTAGCGTAATAGTCCTGAACGGTATCGATAAACATGAAGTCGCGTTCACGTATATCGCGAATTCGACTAAGCATCGGGTCTGAATCCGCCGGCAATGAAATAATTTCTAAATAACCATCGCGGTTTTGAATTAGGTAGTCATCAAAAACTTCAGGAGAAAATCGCTGAGCGAAAAGTATTTCTGAAATCATGCGGATCTCCATGATTTCATCTTCATCGATGTTCGCTTTTTTCCAAGCTAACAAATCGTTTGCGATGTTGTTATATAAAATTTGGAATGGATCATTTTGCTGACGTTGCGACGGGTCGTAGCTGAATTGACTGATTTCCTGGTCATAGAGTTTGGTATACCAATGACGCCCAGTTGAATCTATCACCTCGATGCGCATAGCCATGGATTCACCATTGGATTCCAAAATGGTGCCATTGATATATAAATCCATAGGACTGGAAGCGTTCGGCATTAAACGCACAATTCCCCAGTTAGCTGAGCGCTGCAAAGTTTCCGCAAGGAGGAACGGTGCATAACGAGATTCCGCTACTCGAATTTGTGGATTGGTAAGTTCTTCCACATCATCATCCATATCGTCCAAACCTGGATCGAAAATGGCGACACCGACATCGAGTAATAAATCTTCAGGAACATTCTGACTATCCTGAATCACGGGAGTATATGAAGTGGATTTAACAGTATGGGTTGCACAGGCGCTCAAAAAGGCTGCAACCATTAAAAATCCAATTGTGTTTCTAGCAAGGAATCTCATTGCTCTTCACCTTCGCTAATACCTGTGTAGTTTCTGTATTCATCCCAAAGCGCTTCACGCAACTCAGGGTCAGGTTCGCTCATTGCTGCTTCTCTTAATTGACGCGCAACAACGTCGTCGTCACGTCCGCTAGGAATATCTGTTGGGGGCGGAAACGTTTGATTAGGTTGAGACGCTGATGAAGCAGATGGCTGTGCCAATACCACACCAGAAGGGGTCCCAGATTCAAGTATTTGTGGCTGGCCTTGGGCACCTCCACCACCGCCGCCTGCTTCCCCTCCTGGCTGCGCACTACCGGCCGCATTACTTTCATTTTGTGCTCTTTCCCTTTCGCTAAGAATGAAACCGTCAAAAGTTTCATAGCCACGTCGCAGAGCTTCATCCAGCACCGCGGCACGTTCCGCGGCAGTAGCCGGGCCTGTATTCTGGGAATTGACGCCGCTATTCCCACTTAATACTCCGTTTGGGAGTGTATCCAGACTGTAATCCCCACCAGGATTTTTCAATGTGCCTCCAGCAGGTCCAGAAACCCCACTTATACCAGAATCTAGGTCTCCGGTAGAAGTATCTCGCCCACCTCGATTTTCACCCTGTTGTTCGTCTCCGGGCAACTGTGACTGAGTTCTGGCGCCTCCACCAGGGCTGTTCTGCCCAGCATTGCCGGCTGGAAAGCTTGACGCCGCACTGTTTGAACCCTGCTGTCCTTGTTGTGTCGCTTGCCGACTGGCGTTGCTATCGCCAGAAGGATTGGTGACTTCCCGACTTCCACTGTTAGCCTGACTATTCGCAGAGTTCGGCCCAGTGGTCTGGGGAAAGGAACTAGATAGTGTGGGCAGTTCACTGCTGCTGCCGCCACTAGATTGCGATCGAGAGGCGTTCTGTGATTGCTGTGCTTGAGAGGAGGAGCTACTGCTGCTCGATTGTGAAGGAGAAGGAAACGAGGGCGATGAAGATGCTGCAGATGGGCTCGAACTCGAGGATGGCATAGACGAAGAAGAACTCGAACTCTGGCTTGACGGCGACGGCATCGATGGTGAGCTTTGGGATCTCTGGCTCGATGAAGAAGGCATAGAGGGCATACTCGGGGACGATGCGCTCTGGCTTGATGATTGACAAGCGATCAGTCCCGCGCTCAGACCACTAAATAATAGGATTTTAGGTAGTGTCATGGATAACTTTTTCATAGTCGTATCCTGAATTGGAACTAAGTAATTTTCACTTTTAGACGTTCGAGAGTTTTGACACCTATTCCTTGAATTTCGCGTTATTTCGCCGCGGTTCGAGTCATATCTTTGTCATCACTAACTTACTTAAAATGCGAAGCTACTAGTATTCCAAACCCCCCTTAACCTTTGCTTAACAATAGAACACCCAAGCATTCGATGCTACAACTTACGGCCCAAAATTAGTACCAATAGCGGTATCGAAATTGGTGTCTACCTGAGCGTACTGGAACACCTCCCTCCAACATTGGTCGGAAACGAGAACTCCTAACTTCTCTGCGCAATCTGGAAAGCATGAGCATGTTCTCCGGAGTTTCCTCACTCAGGACCTCGACGCTGCGCGCTTGTCCAAGTGCGGTAACGTCCAGCTCAACATCTGCGTAATCGAAATTAAACGTTTCCATACTTGATGAGTGTACACGGATGTTCAAATTCCGTGGCTCTTCTTCATAAGTCGGTATTAAGGTGACTTGACCAAAGAGTTTTTGGATTAATTCCTCACTATTTTCCTCCGCTGCCAACATTTCCCAGGCACGGAGATAGTAAAAGTCTGCACTGCGACGTCGGTCAAACAGTAAATACCAGTCTGCTAAGTGAGTAATTACTTCCGCTATAGAGTACACATCTGTGGAGCTCTGCTCATAGTACTCAACAATCCCTCTGAGAGCTGCCTCACCTAATCCATAGCCCTGTGGCAATATCGAACCACCTTGGTTTAATCTGTTCGCCAGCACTTCCTGCATGCCGCGAAATTCTGGTCTATCCACTTCCACCCGGTACTCTGGATAGCGGGCTACCTGATAACCGGAAATCGCCAAATTGCGGAGATAGTGCACAAAACGCTCATCGCCTCTGCCAAAATGTGTACCCACCAAACGCGCCGCTGCTCGAAATAAAAGCTGAGCGGAGCTAAGCCGAACACCTAGCGATTCGCCGTATCCAACATTGAAAGCTTGCATGTTCCAGGTGGCAAGTCGATCCAGCACAGGGATAATCCTCGGGTCTTCTGGCCCGTAAGCTTTTTGCTGTACGAAAAATAAATAGTTGTTATACAAATCCGCCTGTGCCCAATCTCCCAATAACAGGTAGCTATCAATCATGCTCTCGACAATTGGTACTTGATCCAAGGTGTGTAAGCCATTGGAAATCCGGCTGATATGAATCGCCCTATCAAACGCAGCGATTGCTCCAGGATGATTACCCTGTTGCTGCTCCAGTTCCCCAATTGACGATAGCTGCTCACTGAGGCCGCTTGCCCAGGCACCGCCGGATTCTTCTATAGAATCCACTGTTTCCGAGTACTCTGTAATACTGTTCATGCGGCGAATAAATTCAGGGTCTGTTTCGGGGTCTATTGCCAAGTCAGGAACAACTATCTCTGGTAATTGAGGGTCAACCCCTGGCTCTATAGCTACTGGTCTTTCCATGAATCGAATTCGAAGTCGCGCTTGCGGTTGTTCACTCTCAGGTGCAGCTTCCTCTTCCTGCGCAATGGCGGGCACAATTAGCAAAAAAGGCAATAGTGCTAATAGACTGATATTTTTTCTGAAGATACTGTTGCTCATGAGCTTTAGCTTTGGCCGGTGATGAAAAGTCCTTAATCGCTTACAAATTCCGTCCTGCGATTCTGTCAGCAACCAAATGGGATACGCTCCCTTGGGCCTCCAAGATCAGTATGTCTGAGGAGCAAAAGGGTTAACTGTTATATCACCAGTGAAATTAGCGTGTAAACATCCTCAAATTGTCTGTGCTATTTCTTAAACTTAACTGAGAGAAAAAATTTCTGCTACGCTGGATCAGAAATCGATTTTTGAGAGTAGCAAATTACTGTATTGGTCCACGCGTGCCTGCCAACCCTCAGCAACATAAGTAGTTGCAGAATACTCAATAATAATAGCTGGGCCTTCTAATTCTGTATCTTTCCGTAATTCTTGCCGACGATACACATGTGCAGGCTCGACAGAACCATAGATATTGATAGTTTCAAAATTATTGCAGGCTCCGTTTACTGCATTGTGAGGAAGTAAAATGGGCCGCGCTTTAGCAATTACGTTAACTCGAATATTAACGATTTCTATAACGGTACTTAAGTCATAGCCATATCTTTGATAGTGTAATTTCGTGAAACTCTCACAACAACTCTCTAAATCATCCCACGACACGTTTAATGTATATGACTGCCCGCGGTAACGGCAATCGGCCGAAAACTTTGCCTGCAGCGACTCTCTCTCCAAACCTTCTTGTTCTAATGCACGTCGCCCTTGTTCGGCTAGTTCTTGAAACTGTTCTTGTAAATATTCTGTGCTGGTCGAATCCGCATCAATACCAACGGTTCGGGTAAATTGCCGACCACGATCAGCTACCAACATGCCCAGCGCGGAGAGCACGCCACCATATGCAGGGACGATTGCATTGTCCATCTGCATAGCTTCAGCAACGGAGCACACATGCAGTCCGCCGGCTCCTCCGAAACTCGCTAGCACAAATTCTTTAGGATCATAACCGCGATTGACTGATATCAAGCGGATGGCTTTAGCCATATGTTCATTGGCAATAGTAACTATACCGAGTGCAGTCTCTTCTATTGTTAAATTCAGAGGCACACTTAACCTTT
>DFQD01000026.1 GCA_002377605.1 Gammaproteobacteria bacterium UBA3498
GCCTGGATTACATTGAAACTTTGCCACAAAACCACTAGAATTCGCCCTCTTTTTGGACCAGCTCGGTTCGCGATAGCAATTCTGGAATTTCTGTTATGAAAAGAACTTTTCAACCCAGCGTCTTGAAGCGTGCTCGCACTCATGGTTTTCGTGCGCGTATGGCGACTAAGGGTGGCCGCCTTGTTCTAAAACGAAGACGCGCAAAGGGGCGCACTAAGCTCTCTGCTTAATTCAGTTTTCTCCCTTTTGAAAAGAGGACACACGTGGCTGAGTTTGGCTTTCCTAAAGATTCTCGGCTACTGAATGCCGCCGACTACAAGGCTGTATTTGATAATGCTCAATACAAAGTTTCCTGCCGTCAATTCTTAATGCTCGCTGTTTCTAATGACCGTGGCGCTAAACGACTGGGCATGGTGATAGCAAAAAAGAATGTGGCAAAGGCAGTGCAACGCAATAGAATTAAGCGTCAAATTCGAGAGTCTTTTCGCAAGACGCGTCCCAGAATAGAACCATTGGACGTTGTGGTGCTGGCTCGCAAAGATGTTGATAAACTGCGTAACCTACAGGTAATGGTTAGTTTGAATTCACTGTGGTGTGACCTTGAACAAAAACTGTTAGGCACAAATAAGGTGAGTTAACCAGGAAACCAAATTAATGATAAAAGCACTGCTAATCCGGTTAATCACTGTTTATCAGCTCACCCTGAGTTTCCTCATCGGCAATCAATGTCGATTCCATCCGTCTTGCTCCCAATACACTAAAGAAGCCATAAAACAACACGGCAGTTTAAAGGGGTCTATATTGGGGGCTAAACGAATTTGCAGTTGTCATCCTTGGCATGAGGGTGGTTACGATCCTGTTCCCGAAGCAGAAGAAGTGAAGCGTCTTTTATAGGAAATCTGCATCATGGATCTCACTAAATTTTTCTTATACACATCCTTAGCTGTTATTACTTATTTAATGTTGTTGGCCTGGCAGGCAGACTACCCTCCATTAGTGGATGGTGGTTCCCAGCAATCCCCTGCCTTACAAATTCCAGAAACACTGGCTGCACCAGTCAGTGATATCCCGACAGATGTTCCAACTACAGCGCCGAGTGTGGTTATTAATGAGCCAGCCCAACCAACTCTTTCTACCAGTCCAGTTACAGCGACTTCTCGTTTAATAGAAGTCGAAACAGATACTTTAGAATTGAATATCGATCTTAACGGAGGCGATATTGTTCAATTAGCTCTTCCTCAATACTTGAAGCAATTAGATGTGACAGATGACCCCTTTGTGGTTTTAGAATCCGGCCAGGGTCGAAGCTATGTGGCTCAGAGCGGTCTTATCGGAGCAAATGGAACCGACAGCGCTGGTAGGGCGGTCTATCAAACCGCAGCAACAAATTACCGAATAGCAGATAATGAAAACACCTTAGTCGTAGATTTGATTGCACAAGATACAGAGCCTGGCGTTCGAGTAATTAAGCGTTACGCCTTTGCTCGGGATAGCTATTTAGTCGACGTTAGTTTTATTGTAGAGAACCAATCTCCTGAAAATTGGCAGGCCAATGCCTTCGGTCAAATCAAGCGGGGTAGCTTTGACGACCCCAGTAACTCCGGTGGTTTTATTAATACTTATCTGGGCTTTGTTACCACTTCAGATGATGATCCTTACATCAAAATCGATTTCGGTGACATTGACGATGCAACCCAAACTACCGAAATGAATGGGGGCTGGATTGGGTTTAGCCAACACTATTTCCTCTCTGCATGGATTCCAGAAGCAGATACACCGAATCGTTTCACCACGCGCAAAAATGACATCAATGAGTATTTTGGCGAATTCACCAGTGCTGCCTTTGCTGTTGCCCCCGGTACAACCGGTGAACATACCGTTCAATTTTATGCGGGACCAAAGGATCAATATGCCTTGGCGGAGATGTCGCCAAATTTAGATTTAACTATCGATTATGGGTTTCTATGGTTTTTAGCCGCTCCAATTTATTGGTTGTTAACTCGTATTGATTCAGCCATGGGTAATTATGGGGTCTCTATTATTCTGCTCACCCTTATTGTGCGCGCGCTGTTTTACAAACTTTCTGAAACCCAATACAAATCTATGGCGGGCATGCGGCGCGTAGCGCCCAAGATCCAGCAACTTAAAGACCGTTATGGCGACGATCGTATGGGTTTACAAAAAGCACAGATGGAGCTTATGAAAAAAGAGAATATCAATATGTTTGGTGGGTGTTTGCCAATGCTGATGCAAATGCCTGTTTTCATTGCACTGTATTGGGTGTTGTTGGAAAGTGTTGAATTAAGACACGCGCCCTTTATTGGATGGCTAACAGATTTGTCAGTCCGGGACCCCTTCTTTGTTCTTCCTTTGTTGATGGGCGCAACAATGTTCGTGCAAACTAAATTGAGCCCGGCTCCCGCCGACCCGATGCAGGCCAAAGTGATGCAAATCATGCCGGTCATGATGACAGCGCTCTTTCTTTTTTTCCCGGCAGGGCTTGTTCTTTACTGGTTCACCAACGCTCTTCTTGGCATATTGCAACAGTGGTATATCACTCGAAAATTAGAAGCCGCCTACGAAGCTGGAAAGAGTTAGGTTAGTCTTCATCAATAACTACTAGACCACAGCGAGTTGGTCACTCATGTCTCCTAATGCTTCCGATACAATTTGTGCGATAGCAACAGCAACCGGTCGTGGCGGCATTGGCATAGTACGCATCTCTGGTCCTAAAACCAGGCAGATTAGTGCAGAGGTTTTGGGTTTTAATCCAACGCCCAGGCAGGCCCACAGTGCAAATTTTTTAAATGCATCAGGCGCAATAATCGACAGTGGCATTGCCATTTTTTACGCTGCTCCTAATTCCTTTACTGGGGAAGACGTTTTAGAGCTTCAGGGACATGGGGGCACTCAGATTCTTAATGAGGTCATGGGACAAGTTCTATCGTTTGGTGCTCGCCAAGCTAATCCAGGAGAGTTTTCAGAACGAGCATTCCTAAACAACAAGATTGATTTAGTTCAAGCCGAAGCCATTGCTGACTTAATTGATGCCGGATCGAAACAAGCCGCTCGTTCTGCAATGCGGACACTTAAGGGTGAATTTTCGAAACGAGTTGAACTCATGCAAGAACAATTAACCGCAACCAGGGTGAATGTTGAGGCTGCCATCGATTTCTCAGACGAAGATATTGATGTGATTTCTGACACTGGTGTTGTCGAGGCAATCAAAGATACGCTGACAGAACTCAAAAAGGTTTTTGAGCAAGCACAACAAGGTGTAATTCTAAAAGAAGGAATGAATGTAGTCATTGCTGGCAAGCCCAATGTGGGTAAATCCAGTTTGCTCAATGCACTGGCTGGCGAAAACACCGCTATTGTCACTGACATTCCAGGCACTACGAGGGATGTCTTGAAAATGGACATTTCCTTAGAAGGAATGCCAATTCATATCTTTGATACAGCCGGACTTCGAAGCAGTGAAGACTTGGTTGAGCTAGAAGGTATCAAGAGGGCGCAACAAACGATTGAGCAAGCGGACCAGGTTTTACTAGTCATTGATGCTGCCCATCAACAACATGGTTTGAACAATTTGTTATCTTTACTGGAAGAGCTCCAAAGCGAGTTAACGCTTAATTCTGATGGTACTAGCAATCTTACTTTCATCTTGAATAAGATCGATTTAGTGAAGGAGCTAGAGGCCGCCAGAACTTCAGTTTCGCTAGATAACAAAGACTACCCACAAATTTCGCTTTCAGCGAAAAGCGGCGAAGGTTTAAATCTATTACGCGAACACTTAAAGCAGATCATTGGCTATCTGCCTTCGGAAGGCGGGGATTTTGTAGCTAGAGAACGACACCTCAAAGCATTAAATTCTGCCAAAGGGTTCATTAATTCTGCGCTATCAAACATAAGTAAGCACTCACCATACGAAATTGTTGCAGAAGATCTT
>DFQD01000161.1 GCA_002377605.1 Gammaproteobacteria bacterium UBA3498
GATGAAAGACGTATGGATCTGCTCGCCATGCTTCAGAGAGAATCTCCTCCTGGCGAGCCATTCATGCCTGAACAGGTAATGCATTATTTCACTGAAACCTATGAAGCCACAGGCTTTACCGGTGGACTTAATTGGTATCGCGCAGCAGGAAGAATTGGCGCCGTGATGAGCAACGCTCAAACTCGAATCGAAGTACCCAGTTTGTACATTGGAGCAGAGAACGATGTAATCCTGCCTCCTTCCTCCGCGGATGGCATGGAAGATTTCATTACAGATTTAGAGAAGCACACCGTGATGGATAGCGGTCACTGGACTCAACAAGAAAAACCGGAAGAAGTTAATCGAATAATTATTGACTGGCTTGATCGTAAAATCGGCTAAAAATCTAATTTATGGATGAGTAGATGTTGAATCAATGGAACTTGGGTCTTCTATAACCCCTTGGCTAATCGAACTGCAGATGGCGACGGGCCTGAACTAGATCACATGGCTCGTCGGCAAAATCGTAATCTGGTACGAGGCGAAAATTTCTACCAAGCTCCACCGAGCCGGTTAAATATTCTGGATCAGTAATGGTATATGTCAACTCCATACCGTAACCATCATCAACCAAGCGATAAGTTTCAATCACGACTTTTTGATCGCTTGAGCTTACTCCTCGTTCACTACCCCACTTCGTGTCAGCAAATCCGGTTGTAGTTACAATTAATGAACCGTCATCGGCAATGTGACCTATTGAATAACCATCTTGGTCTGGAACGTGAGTAGCAGGAACAGATGCACCAGAATTCATATTCATATTTCTGACTGTAGTGGCTTGTTCATGCACGATCGTAATGGTGTCACTGGAAACTTCCCAACGTTGATTGTAGGGAAAACGAGTTATGCGTGGCATTGGATAGGATTCACAATCCAGTCCTGGATCATCGTTGATATTGAAGGCCGCAACTTCCGCCAGCCCTCTTTCAGTATAAGGCCAATTCACAGGAGGCTCGAAACCACCTACTAAAGTTTGGCGCATATCAAGAACTGGTCGCCAAGTACCAGAAAAATCGGTTGAAGGAGGAATGGGGCGTCGTGGCGGCGCTTCTTCCGGAGGACGACTAAATGCGTATAGCGTTTCTCCATTAGCCTTGGTTACATAATTCAATAAGCCAAATAGTCTTCCAGGATCTCGATTAGGCCTAGCATCCACTACCACACGCTCGCCCACTTGGAATGAATTTTGATTCCAGCCATTGCGAACAAGACCGGAGATGGAGTGCCCCTCAAACGTCCACTCAACCGGATTACCTTGCTCATCAATGCTCTCGACAATCACATAGGCGTGGGGATTACGCCAGGCTAATTCGATCAGTATTCCTTCTATTTCTACATTTGTATCGAGATCAAAAGCAGCCCTCGAATGATGCGCAGAAGCAGAGCCCATCAAGAGCAAATTAAGAATTAGGAGGTACCTGGCAATCATGGAATATATCCTCATAAGCTAGGATTCGTGGTCCAGACCATAAATGAAAGGTTAACGATTTGTTTGCAAAACACTATCAATAACTTCCTCAGCATTTCCCAAATAGTTCTTCGGTTGTTTTAATGCATCCCAATCCAAATCAACATCGGTTAAGGATTCCAACTCGTCGATCATATGACTGTTATTAGTCAAGCATAGTTCACAGGCCTGCCTTACCAACTCAGATGCTTTGCTGCGCTCCATTGATTTAACCAGCTCAAATACCGCCATTTCGGCCATAATGAGTCCGTTGTCAGCAATCAGATTTCTGCTCATTGCTTCTTCGTTAACGCTTATACTGGCCAGACATTTTAGTGCCTGCGTGATGCTAGCTGCCGCCGCGCAAATTAAAGGTGGGAACGCCAGTCGATCAAGCGACATACAAACTCCATCCCGTTCATGGGAAACGAGTAATGTGGATCCCATAAGATCTGATTGAGCCCGACAATAGCCTGCTAGGCTCAGCAAGGTTTCGAGGAGCACGGGATTTGACTTGTTTGGCATGGTGGAAGATTTTCCAGCACCACTAAACCTTATCTCTCCCACTTCATTCTGCGCCATCAACAGAATATCCTGCGCCATCTTACCAATCTGTCCCGCTGTCATGCTAAGCCAGTTTGAAAATTCTACTATATTATCTCGCTGCGCATGCCAAGCAGAACCCGCAGCTGCAAGTCCCAATGTTGCCGCTAGAGCGCTATTTACTTCCCCTCCTTTATTTCCTAAAGCTGCATTAGTACCTGCAGCGCCACCAAATTGAACAACTAACAATCGGGGTAGCAATTCAGTTAGTCTTTGTTGTTGTCTTTGTAGTGGTGCCAACCAGTTTACTATTTTTAGAGCGAATACAGTGGGAGATGCATTTTGATTGCGAGTACGGCCAATCATTACCGTGGTTCTGTATTTCTGAGCAAGTCTGCCTAACTCTGCTGTTAAGTCCTTAAGATTTTTTTCTATTATTACTACTGCCGCTTTGATACGAATGATTAATGCCGTATCGATTACATCCTGACTGGTTGCTCCGAAATGTAAATAATTTGCAGCTGCGGGTTCCAACTGTTCACGTAGCTGCTTTAGTAACGCAGGTATTGGAATAGCATCATTTTCAAATCCTGTAGCAAGTAGACCAAGATCGAATTTTGGATTCTCGAGCGCAGCATAGATTTCCTTTCCTATTCCTTCTGGAATTATTTGCAATGATTCCTGCACCCGAGCCAACTCCCGCTCAAATAACACTAAAGCATCGATTTCACCGACATCACTAAACAGCTCTGCAATTTCTTTGTCAGAGAAACTTGATGATGTGATTGCTGAATCCTGCGCACTTACCACTGAGCCCACCACTTACAACTGGAAAAATACCGTTTCATTTTTACCTTGCATATGGATATCGAATTCATAGATGCCTTGAGACTCATCATGTTGTGCTATAAGCGTATGTTGCCGAGTTTCGGGAACTTGATTCAGTAATGCGTCCTTTTCATTTGCTGAAGATTCATCGGAAAAGTACAAACGAGTATAAACATGAGTCAGCAATCCACGCATATAGACTGCCACTGAAATGTATGGAGCTTCCAACTCTGTGGCAGCACCTGGTTTAATGGTCCTAAAGGAGAATTTTGCTTCGAGATTTTCACCAGTGTGACTTCGGGCTAAACCAAAGAAGTCAGGATTTCTAAAATTTCCTGAAGCATCCGCTTGCCGTATTTCAATCAACGCATCAGGCACTGGGTCTCCATTTCCATCAATCACTCTGCCTGCTATAGAGATTGCTTCGCCTTCTCCAGTAATCTCATTGCCTAGCGGGCTCGCCAGTCGACCTTCATTTTCAGATTGGTTCAAGCCCATTGAGAAAAAAGGTCCTGCCGTTTGTGATGGCGTTAAGGGCAGATCAGGTTCCATAAGATCACCCATGCTCCGGGTCTACCGGTGTTGCATTGGCGCCAGCCAATACGATGTCAAAATGATAACCTAATGCAAAATCAGCTTCCGTAACGCTCAAATCGAAAGTAGAAATTAAATGCTCCTTCGCCGAATCCGGAACAGCATCGAATATCGGATCATAATCGAGCAATGGATCTCCAGGAAAATACATCTGGGTTACAAGGCGATCAGCAATCGACTCACTGATTAAAGAAAAGTGAATGTGTTGAGGGCGCCAGGCATTGGGATGATTCTTCCAGGGATAGGCGCCAGGCTTAATTGTATAAAACCGATAACGACCTTCCTTATCAGTAATACAACGACCGACACCAATAAAATTTGGATCTAGTGGCACATCATGGCCATCATCCTTATGAGCATAACGACCACTCGCGTTCGCTTGCCATACTTCTATTAGCACTCCTGACTCAGGTTTACCCCATTGATTAAGCACCTGACCAGAGATCACCATACGCTCGCCTAAAGGAATCCCACCCTGCTGGGCATTTCGAATCAAATCGTGATCTAAGTCTCCAACAGCAAATCGATTCCGCAATCCTCCGGCAAATTCAGCTACAACTTCACTCGGATTCAAAGCTGTTAGACAAGAAAAATCTATCGGATCTTGATTAGGACCACGGGAATGCGACGATTTGTAATCGGCGTAGAAATAAGGAGGATGTTGATGTAAATCAATTTTAGGCATTTGTCTTCTGAAAAATAAAACCCTAAGCCGATTGGTCCAGTTCGTTAAATACTCTTTTAGCTACACGAAAAGCACTGTTTGCTGCTGGCACTCCTGAATATACTCCAACCTGCATTAGTGCCTCTTTAATATCTTCCATGCTTATACCATTATTTACCGCTGCGCGCAGATGTAAATCAAGTTCCTCAAGGTGACCTAAACTGGCTAATTGTGTGATGGTTATTAGGCTGCGGTCGCGGCGAGTTAAAGTGCTCCGCCCCCAAATCGCCCCCCATGCTGTTACGGTAATCCAACGTTGAAACTCTTCATCTACGCCAGTGGAATTGGCTAGCGCTGCATCGACATAGTCACTCCCCAACACTTCTCTTCGGACTTGTAATCCAAGCTCGTACAATTCTTTATCGGGTTTTTCTTCAGACACGGTCTGCCTCTTTCCTAATTAGGTATTGGTAATGTGATTTGTGCACCAGTTTATCAATTAGCAGCCGCAACTAACAAATTGAAGATTAGTGCGGGTAATCGCAAAAAGAAGTTCAATAAACCAAGAAATCAGGCTTTAATACCTATTAATCACCAATCACTCTGTCTAGCCAAAGTAATAAAACATGCAGACACAGATCGGAATCATTGGTGCTGGACCAGCCGGCCTACTACTTTCTCACTTATTAGCGCGCCAAGGTATAAATTCCGTGGTTCTGGAAAGTCGGAGTCGAGATCACGTAGAAAATCGAGTTCGGGCCGGCGTTCTTGAACAAGGAACAGTCAACCTGTTGAAAGAGGTGGGGCTTGGTGACCGCCTCTTGAAAGAAGGCATGCCTCATAATGGCATCGAGATACGCTTCGACAAACAATCACATCGTATCAATTTTGACGAAGTCACCGATGGAAATGGAATTTGTATTTACGGCCAACAAGAAGTCGTTAAGGATTTGATTAGCGCGCGAATCAGAGAAGAAGGGAAAATTCTTTTTGAGGCCAGCGATGTTGAACTAATAGGCATCGAAAGTGATGAGCCTGCTATCAAATTTTCTCATAAAGGCGAAGTGAAACAATTAGCATGCGACTTTATCGCCGGCTGTGATGGTTTCCATGGCATAAGCCGTGAATCGATTCCCGAAACAAAGAGAAACAGCTTTAGTCGCGATTATCCATTTGCCTGGCTCGGTATTCTGGTTGAAGCAGCGCCTTCTTCGGAAGAGTTAATTTATGCTAATAGCGAAACAGGCTTTGCCTTACATAGCATGCGTTCGCCGACTATTACCCGCAACTATATTCAGTGCAATCCAGACGATTCTTTTGAAGACTGGTCCAATGATCGTATCTGGCAAACACTTCATGATCGTTTAGAGATTGGTTCTGACTGGAAATTGGAGGAAGGCGAAATACTGGAAAAAGGAATCACCCCCATGCGCAGTTATGTATGTGAAACGATGCGACTTGGACGCCTGCTACTGGCAGGAGATGCAGCGCATATTGTACCCCCAACTGGCGCTAAGGGAATGAACCTTGCAATTTCAGATGTCAATTATTTGAGCGAAGCGATTATCGAGTGGTACACAAAAGGTTCAGAAGAGCTAATTAAAGCTTATCCGAAAAAATGTTTACAACAAGTTTGGCGTGGTGAACATTTTTCTTGGTATATGACTTCATTACTTCACAAGTTTCCAAACAGCACAGCATTTCAACAACGATTACAAAGAGCTGAGTTGGAATATTTGTTTAGTTCCAGCTCCGCATCAAAAAGCCTCGCAGAAAACTACGTAGGCTATAGATTCGATCAGTATTGATCACTATAAAATGTGGCTGTGACCAAATTCACTAACTCAGAATGGGAAGTCTTTGAAGAAGCCACCAAACGGAGATTGGGCCAATGAAATATGCAGGAAGCAAATTGCTCAGACTAACGCCTGGTGCAAAAGTTATTTTTCGCCGCCAATAACGAATTAGGAAACCCAGGAAGAGACACGCAGCAACTACCATCAATTGTCCTATTTCCAAGCCAACGTTAAACAACAACAAAGCCCAAAGCGCAGCGTCATCTGGCAAACCTACTTCACGAAGTACACCAGCGAACCCCAGGCCGTGTATGAGCCCAAACCCAAAAGAAATCAACCACGGATAGTTGGCGGTTAACGAGGGGGTCTTGCTCAACATCTCAACTGACATGAAAAGCAAGCTCAGCGCGATCAGCGCTTCTACCGCTGATTGGGAAATTTGTATTAGTTGAAAGGTAGAAAGTGCCAATGTTATAGAATGAGCAATTGTAAATGCAGTAATGGTCGCAACAAGTCGCCATCTGTCTGTAATCAAAACCATTAACGCAATGACGAACAAGACGTGGTCGAGTCCCGCCAGCAAGTGCTCTATACCCAACTCGAGATAGGCTGGAAGTAGAGGAGAATCGGCTTCACCTAAATTCACAACCGGGTTGTCAGATCTAACAACGAAACGTTGCACACCACCATCAAGTAGCGTGATGCTCACTAGCACCTCACTGACACCGGGATACAAGTTCCGAATAGCCAGTGTGGATTGCGAAAGTGCATGATCACAGTATTCTTGCCAGCTTTGAATCAAAGTGCCTTCATGACGCTGGCTGATAACTTCAGATCCTACACGACAGCCTCCAAGATCCAAGGCTAAGTCTGGACGAAACCCGCGCACAAGAGGTTGGCGCAGCGTCGCTGAGATACCCTCTTGTGTTTCAACGAGCTGAGCAAACGCCGGGCGCATCTCATGAGCAAAACATTGCAAGGCAACTAGCCATAGAATAGCGACCAGGCTGCTAGACTTTATGAACCCCTTACTGATCATATATCTATTCTTCTACCTATTATTCTGATGACCTTGTGCCTAATCTTCCTTGCGAACAATGTCATAGTTCGATCGGACTTGTTCGATGAAGTCCGCTTGTGCCTGCAATCGTGATTCGTAGGTGTAGTCGCCGTAGACAGTTGCGCGAATATCCTCAAATGGCGAAACGGAGGAGGAATTTATCTCAAGCAACTTCACCAGGTGCCAGCCAAAAGCGCTTTGTATAGGACCTTGCCAATTCGAAGCTACGTCGTAGCTATTGAGCGACCGGGTAAATTCAGGGCCAAATTTGCTGGCAACTTGCAGTGGTGATTGGCGGACATTCACCCGGCTCTGCATCGAAGACTCCGCCAGCTCGGCAAGCGATTCTCCTACACTAAGCGCGCCGGTTGCCGCTTCGCGAGATTGGAATTGGAGTTGCTCGAAAGAAACGCTAGATGGAACTTCGTATCTCTCGTGATTCGCTTCGTAATAGGTCTGGAGTTCTTCTTCAGTCGGTGCGAGCGCGGCTTCCTGCTCGGCAATAAATTGCATCTTCTGAATCATCCGCCGGCGAATAATTTCATCTTCTTCGGCCAGATTGAGCCGCATGGACTCCCGACGCCAGATCTCTTCAGTAACCCAATCATCGACGAGGCTCGCTATCTCTGCCTCAGTTGGCTCGCGCTGTATTTGTGCAGCCCAGAGCGCCGCTACTTGATGCTCGAGCGCAGCGTCCACAACTATCGTATCGAGCGGATCCGAGGTTTGCTCGTCGATGATAAAAATTGATATGCCAAGTACTACAAACCAGAACACGTGGCTCTTCATGAATTTCATGATTAGCCCGTGCTAGGTCGAAACCATATCGGTGAGGTATAGGCACGCTCTTGAATGGTCGTTGGAAAATCTGGTCGCGGTTCGTATCCTTCCTTGATCGCATCCCAGGTTGACCATCGGCAAGTTGGGTTCTCCAGTACACGTGCGTAATAGAAAGCCCGGACAGTAGGATCGAAGTCAGGATCAACCCATACTGTTTTTAACTCAGCCGCTCCGACGTCACTAGAAATCGAGCAGTCTTCAAGATTCACTTGCGCACCGTTGTCGCCGCAACGATGAGATTGCGAATCAACGGCAAGGTCATCTGAACAAGCCACATCAAACACTTGTTCATGGGGTTCACCATCGACGGTCCAACCTTTGATTATCTGCAGCCTTTG
>DFQD01000184.1:0-5814 GCA_002377605.1 Gammaproteobacteria bacterium UBA3498
TAGAGGAAGATGAAAATTCTGATATTGGTATGAGTGCTGCTTTCGGCGCGCGCACGCCAAGAATTCAAGGATTAGAAATCGTTAAACCACCTTATGGCCGTATCACTGCAATCGATATGAACAGTGGAGATCATCTGTGGATGATTGCTAATGCTGATACCCCCGATCGAATTGCGGACCACCCACTTCTAGAGGGCGTCGATGTTGGGCGCACCGGTGTGCCGACTCGAGCGGGCGTCTTCGTAACAAAAACATTGCTATTTGTGGCAGAAGGAACTGGCGGGCCTGGAGCAAGTCCAATATTCAGGGCTATAGATAAAACAACTGGAGAAATCATAGCGGAGATTGAGCTACCAAATAACCAATCTGGATTGCCATTTACTTATGAACATGATGGCAAACAATACATTTCAATGTTTGTCAGCGGTGGCGGGCAACCAGCTGAGCTGGTGGCTTACGCACTGCCGTAACTTAAACAGGAGTAATTATTAACATGCGAACTTTATTGAATCGAGCCTTGCTAGGTGTTGCCTTGTTGATCATTGGTTTGCCAGTGCAAGCTGCGATGTGGAAACTCGATCCGGCAATGTCGACTGTAACCTTCAAATATAACTACGGCAGTGACCCGTATGAAGGTAGGTTTACAAATGTTGTAGCGAATTTCGACATAGATCCTATGCGCCCTGCCAGTTGTAAATTCGATGTGACTATTGACATAGAAGATATTGATGTTGATTCACCGGAAGTTTTGGATTATTTGCTTGACTACGAACTATTCGACGTTGACACGTGGCCAACGGCGAAATTCCAGGCTGAAAGCTGCAGATTAACTGGAGTTACTTCTTTCGAATCGGATGGCACTTTAACAATTCGTGATCAAACTCATCCTGTTACGTTTCCTTTCGAACTGAATATTGAAACCTGCGATGGACAAGTTTGTTTCCGCCTAACTAGTGAAGTTGAAATCTTGCGTCTTCAGTTCGGTGTTGGTCAGGGTTATTGGGCAAATACCGCAGAAGTACCAAATGAAGTACAAGTATTAGTCGATGTCTATGCGACCCAGCAGTAGAAAGTAAGATTGAGTCTTTAGTTGCCTCAAAAATCAAAGCTACAATAAAGGGTTCTCTCGATAGGCTGGACCCTTTTGTTGCGGAAAACAAACTGTCGGCTCGATAGAGTTTACGATTTGGATTAAGTAAACGTTGTCCCCGCTAGATTTATCGATTTGGAATCTGCGATAAGATAAATCTACGTGTATCTTCTAATAATTGAATTCTTGAAGGTTCATTCACGTACATCATGTGACCGCCTTGGTAAAACTCATATTCAATTTGATCTGCTCGTATGTCGTGTCGGTTGAGTGTGTATTCCGCATCAAAGAAAGGTGTTGTCAAATCGAAGTATCCGGATGCAACAAAAACTTTTAGCGCTGGATTTATTCGCAACGCTTCCGATAGGTCGTGGGCAGTATTTACGTATGCTGGCTCCCAGGAAGAACCATCTGGAACTGTACGCCAACGCCAGTTGGAACTTAAATTGGGGTCGGCTGGTGCCAGATAATCTCTATTCCAATCGACACCTAGATCACTGCGAATGTACGTCATAAGTGCCGCTTTATAGGCTGCCGAAATACCGTCGGATGCAGGATCGCGAGAATTCTCTGCTGCCAGGTCATCAATTTGGTCTTGGGTATATCTTGAATCTGATCTGCCTACAGCCAATCCTTGATCTCTCAATAACTCTTTGGCAAAGCGAGTTCCTTGCACCCGTAAATTCGCACGGTCAATATACTCAGTACTCAATCCAGTGAAGTAGGCTAATCGATCGCGCACCGTTCGGTATTCATCCGGTTCTATTGCATTGCCCTTAAATAGTGCAGGTAAATATTCATTTACAGCAAATTCACGAGCTTGTTGCAAAAAGACTTCTTGGTTTTCCGGTGGAGGTTCTACGCGCCCATGGTAAAGAGCGGTTGCGGCCATGGTTGGAACATAGGTGATGTAGGAAACGATGTTGTCCCGCACATAGGGAGTAGAACCCTGGTAATCTAATGCTTGCGATACGAACAAGATGCCATTGAGACTTATATTCAATTCGCCTTCCATTAATTTGGCAACTGCAGCCGCTCTAGTTGTACCAAAACTTTCTCCTAATAAAAATTTAGGGGAATTCCAGCGATTGTGTTCAGAAATCCATGTTTGAATAAACAGTGCCATAGAATCTGCATCTTCATTTAATCCCCAGAAATCCTTGCCTTCATATGTTCCTAAAGCTCTTGAGAAACCGGTTCCAACTGGATCAATAAACACTAAATCACTTACATCGAGAATGGTTTCGGGGGCTTCAACAATAGGATAAGGAGGCAAACCTGCATGATCCGCATCTGACGGCACTACTATACGTTTCGGCCCATAGCTGCCCATATGTAACCATACGGACGCCGAGCCTGGCCCGCCATTCCAAACAAAGGTAACGGGACGCACTTCGCCGTCTTCTTGATCCCTTTTTATATATGCAAAGGAAAAGATTGATGCTTTAGTCTCTCCTTCAATATCTCTAATGTAAGTTTCGCCAGCAATGGCCTGATAATCGATGCGGTTATCATTAAATCGATTTGAGTGCTCGCTAATAAAGCGAGTTGGTTCTGGAATCTCTGCTGTCTCGTTTGTTTCTTCCTCAGCCGCATATATTGGACCCGTGTTTATAATTATTGCTGTTGCAAACACAGTAAACACTCTAAAGGATTTCATGATCAACACCCGTTCTTTATCTTTTAATTATCTTTTGATATTAATTGAATCTCTAATTGCATTGGCGGTTAGTTCAGAGCGAAATTCAATCATCTGTTTACCTAATTCAATTGCTTCCTCTAATGGGAAAATGGCGACTCCATTGATTGAAGCTAGGCCAGCTTCAACTCGCTGTTCGAAGCGAACTTGTTCGGGGTCGGAGACCATCATCATTGCAGTTACCCAGATATCGTCGTGATAACCATCGTGACTTGATTCGGCGACACCCAACTCTTGCTCGGTAAAACTTTCTGTTTCTTCCCAGCCGGGACTATAAAATTCGCGAACGAAATGAATGCGCGCACTTGATTCTTCCCATTCGCTCTTCAGTTTAGTGGTGACATTCTCCATGCCTCTCTGATTGCCGCCGCTGTCACCAATAAAAACTATATCACTGAATCCAGATTGACGAAGACTGTTAGCTATATCTGTTAATAAGGCTTCATAAGTTGCAGCATTTAAACTAATTGTTCCTGGGAATTTCATCGCGCCGGTTGGCGGATCGATATTACCTCCCGGTACAAATTTTACTACTGGAGCACAAAGAGCATCCCCCAGCTTTTCCGCGATCGCGGGGCAGGAAGCTTCCAATATCAGGTTGTGTTTGCCGATGGTGAGATAAGGCCCATTTTCTTCAATGCCGCCGGTGGGAATTATGACCGTTGTTGTACCGTTGGCGATTAAATCTCGAATTTCTAAGAAAGTTAGTTCTTCTAACCAGAATGATTGAATGCCAGCGATAGGTCTTTCCATCGCTAGCAATTCTTCATCGCTAAATCTATTTTGGCTCAGGCCGGACTGAGCTACGCCCAGAAGTGCCAGCGTCACCATCCAGGAATTGATATTGAGAAATTTTTCAAACAAGCTAGTTTTCAATTGTTTGCCCCCAATCGTTGTATTTCTACGGATGCTATCTTAAATAGGCGCTAAACCTAAGTGTCTCACGCTAGAATGGGTAAAATTTGGTTCAATTCAGATTAATGCATTAAGTCTAGGGTTTAGTAGCAGCATTAGTGCTACCAAACTAAAACAAGCTAATTTAGGATTGTGTCCGCGTCTTATTAAATAGCGCTGCAATAACAAGAAATGCGCATTTCCATTGATAAAAGAAAGGATTCGTAGCTAGCTGCGGCCTCACTTACTAAATTGAAGTTATAATTTTATTTGAGAATCTAGTTTGTTATTCCCGTTCCGTCATTATTCGATATTGATTGCTTTGGTGGTTGCCATAGTGATCGCGGTCATTGTTTTCTCATCAAACGGAGAAAGTGGTGATGGACCTATTGCCGATCATGGTTACAGTCAAGAAGAAGTGCTCGCAAGAGGAGAGTATCTGGTTGTCGCAGGCAACTGTGCCAGTTGTCATACCACCGGAGAAGGTGGGTTAATGGCAGGGGGCGTGGCCTTTGAAACACCATTCGGTACTATCTACTCGACCAACATCACACCGGATTTAGATACTGGGATTGGTAGTTGGAATGAATGGGATTTTCTGAACTCCATGCGCCACGGAATCAGACCGAATGGTGAACACCTATATCCAGCTTTTCCTTATCCGGCATTTACAAAAGTTACTAATAAAGACTTGGTTGCGATGTTTGCATACCTGAAAAGCATTCCAGCGGTAAAACATGTGCAACCAGATAATGATTTGTCTTTCCCGTTCAATCAAAGAGCATTAATGGCTTTTTGGAAATTCTTATATTTCGATTCAGGGGAATTCGAAATTAATGAAGAACAAACCGAGCAATGGAACCGAGGCGCATACTTAGTTGAAGCACTAACTCACTGCAGTGCTTGTCATACGCCCAGAAATTTTCTTGGAGCTGAACGAGAGCAATTTTATTTAAGTGGAGGGGAGTATCAGGATCGAGTTGGCTCTGGTGAATATCGAACCTGGTTTGCACCAAATATAACCTCTAGCAATCGTGGACTCGGTTTGTGGAGTCACGAGCATTTAGAAGATTACTTAAAAACTGCGCGGAATGAATTTTTGGAGTCATTTGGCCCGATGAATGAAGTCATTATGAATAGTTCACGCTTTTTAAATGAGTCCGATGTAAGTGCTATGACGCTTTATTTAAAAAGTCTTCCTGCCATTGAAGAAACAAGGGGGGTTGCACCTGACGATCAGTTAATGGGGCAGGGTCGGACCATTTATAACTTACATTGCGGCACTTGCCATTTACCAACTGGCGAAGGAGATCCAGAGATGGCGCCTAAACTCAATAGGGGCAGCCTCGTAGTTCAAGCAGAAAACCCCGCATCCATGATTAATGCGATATTGTATTCGCCGGAGTTGCCAGGATCGCCACTTGAGCCTCGTTGGTTGGATCCTATGGAAGAGTTTCAATACATTTTAAGTGATGAGGAAATAGCCGCGGTGGCAAGCTATATTCGAAACTCCTGGGGGAATAGGGCGGGAATGGTTTTGCCAGGGCAGGTGGCAACTCAGCGATAAATGCTGTCAATTGAAATATTCTTCAATAAGGTAAATAGCTTGTTGAAGATAGAGATATTTAATATCTCAGTAATTGTACGATAGTCTATTAATGAGAAAATGATTAGCCGGTTAACGGCAGGCGACATAAGTAATGTGGTTCAGTAAATTACGGTCTTATTTTCGTTCTTCGCTGTTCTTATTTAGTGCAGCTTTATTGCTTGTTGCGTGCGAAGACGATGTCAGCCAGTCGGCTGAACCTGAAGACAGCGCGTCAGTGCTCAGGATCCGGTTGCTTACGGGGGAGCAGTTCACAAATTCCATCGCTGCAGCGTTTGGCGAAGACATTGCCAATAGTATTTTGCCGCCCATACCACCGATGACTCGCATTGATGGATTGCTCTCCTCAGGTGCAGCGTTTGTAGGTGTCACTTCCGATCAAATTTCTCAAATTCAGCAAGCAGCCACTTCAATCGCAGCAAGAGTTGTTGACGAAAATCACCGAGACTTTTTAATTCCTTGTAGCCCCGAATCGGTAAGTGCACCTGACGGAACCTGTGCGGCACTATTTTTGCGAGATACAGG
>DFQD01000184.1:6193-12825 GCA_002377605.1 Gammaproteobacteria bacterium UBA3498
GCCAACTATGCTGCCGAACAAGCTGAGGATTTTTATCAGGGGCTGGCGCTGGCACTTGAAGCCATTTTGATTAGCCCAGACTTTATTTTCATCGTCGATCAGCGAGAACCAGACCCGGATCGTCCAGGCTTTGATCGCCTAGATAATTTTTCATTAGCGTCCCGATTAAGTTTCTTTCTTTGGAATGCACCTCCTGATGATGCTTTGCTAACGGCGGCAGAATCTGGAGATCTATATGATGACGAAACTCTTTTAAGAGAAACTAACCGTATGCTTGCCAGTTCTCGTTTGGAATCTGGCATGCGGGCTTTCTTCGACGACATGCTGGGGTTCGATGAATTTAACAGCCTAGCTAAAGACCCTTATGTATATCCAATGGTCACAGGTTCGACTTTGCGCGACGCTCGAGAACAAACCCTGCGAACAATAGTAGATCATCTGATTGTTGGCGATTCTGATTATCGCGACTTATTTACCACGCGAAAAACTTTCATGTCCCCAGCCCTAGGTGTGGTCTATGGCATTCCGACCGGAAATGGTTGGACTTCTTATGTGTTTCCCGATGACAGTCCTCGCCTAGGAATATTAACCCATGTGAGCTTTTTGGCGGCTAATTCTCATGCGGTTAGGAGTTCTCCCACATTGAGAGGTCAGGCATTGAGGGAGCGATTTCTCTGCCAACTGGTTCCAGATCCACCTCCTAATGTAGATTTTTCACTTTTAGAAGAAGCAGAAAATGCACATACTGCACGCGAACGGCTGGCGGTGCACAACACCAATCCATCTTGTGCAGGATGCCATTTAATTACAGATCCCATGGGCCTTTCCCTGGAAAATTTCGATGGCGCAGGTCGTTTCCGTGAGACTGAAAACGGGGCTGAGCTAGATATAAGTGGTGAACTGGATGGGGTGTTTTATGATGATATTGAAGGCCTCACACTAGCAGTAAGAGATCATCCGAAGCTCCCGAATTGCCTGGTAAACCGGCTTTTCGCCTATGGCACAGGCGGGCCCGCATCTCTGAAGCACGACCGGGATATCATTATTTGGCTCGAAAATCGCTTCGTCGCAAATGAATACAAGCTAACTGCACTATTGCGGGATTTAATTATTAGTAAGGCGTTTTCGACTGTGAGAACGGTCGATTCTCAGGGTAAAATGGGTTTTAGCGAGTCTACAGCAGAGCCATTTAGGCTTCCGGAACCAAATTTCAACTCACTGTAGCACTTTAGCAGAGATAACGTGATTGGGATGGAATGAATAAGCTTAATCGTCGCAAGTTCCTGAAAGGCGCACTAAACGGTGGGGTTATTACTGTTGGGCTGCCACTATTGGACATATTTCTCAATGACAACGGTACAGCCTATGCTGATGGCACGCCAATACCGATGCGCTTTGGTACTTGGTCTTGGGGGCTGGGTATGAGTGAATCGATTTTTGTGCCAAAGAAAACCGGCGCAAATTTCGATCTGCCGGAAGAAATCGCTGCCCTTGCCCCTATTCAGGATCACATTAATCTTTATACCAATTTCCATGTTTTTAAAGACGATGCTCCCAATCTCTGTCATCACTCTGGTTGGGTAGTGCTTCGCTCTGGAATCGCGCCGATGACTTCCCAAAATAAACCGGGAGAAACAATCGATGTAGCAGTATCAAGGCAGATTGGTAATGCAACTCGGTTTCGCAGCCTAAGCGCCACCGCTACCGGCGATAATCGCAATAGTTTTAGTTATGAAGGTGGTAATTCTGTAAATGCACCTGAGTGGTCACCGCTAAGGTTTTATCAACGACTATTCGGTGAAGAATTTCAAAATCCGAATTCTGAAACTTTTACTCCAGACCCTAAAGTAATGGTTCGAAAGAGTGCGCTCTCTGCTGTGCAAGAAGATACAAAAAAATTGGAACAAACTTTAGGAGCAAATGATCGTGCTCGACTCGATCAATACTTTACTGGCTTAAGAGATCTTGAGCGTCGTTTTGATTTGCAATTGACTAAACCAGATCCCCGCGAAGCCTGCATTGTATTGGAAGAACCAGAAATACTTCCTACTGGGCTTGATGCAGATCTTGTTGCTAAGCGCCATCGTATGATGACAGATTTAATGCTAATGGCTGTTGCCTGTGATCAGACTCGCGTGTTTAACATGTTTTATGCGCATGCTTTCTCTTCAACAATTAAACCTGGCTATGATAAGCCACACCACACCGCAACCCACGAGGAAGCAGTGGACGCAGAACTCGGATATCAGCCGAATGTGTCTTGGTTTACTCGACGCGCGATGGATGAATGGGCTTACTATGTAGATGCGTTGGCGAATTTTAAAGAAGGAGACGGTTCTCTTCTTGATAACAGCTTCATCTATGCAACTACAGACCAGTCTTTTGCAAAACTTCATGCAATCGACGGCATACCAATGTTTAGTGCCGGTGCCGCCGGTGGAAGAGTTAAAACTGGACTCCATATCGATGGTGGTGGTTCGCCAGGTTGTCGACTGGGTTATACAGCTCAAAAGTTAATGGGGCTCGACATCGAATCATGGGGCGATAAGAGTAATACCACCTCGAGTGAGATTGGTGAAATTCTGGTTTAATTTTTCTCCTGCCTATAGAACTTGCCTGTTAGCACTAACAGGCTTGTGTTGCACCTTTTCAATTTCTATAGCTGCAGATCTAGAAGCCTATCGAGAGGTTGCTATGCCATCTGGATTTCAGGTCGTGGTTAATGAACTGGAAGGCCCGGTGTTTGCAACTGACACAGGTCAGACACTCTATAAATGGCCTCTTGAAGGTTTACGCAATGGGTACAGTGGTGAAGCACCAGGAATTCCTGCTTGTTATGAGGAAGTCTTAACTGTTACTGCTGGATTAATGAGTCCTTATCCGGCAGGAATAAAGTTGCCAGAACTGGATAAACGCAAAAGTTGTGTTGATTTGTGGCCACCGGTGTACGCCGATGAGGAAGCTGAAGCAATTGGAAAGTGGACTATTGTTGAGCGCAGAGATGGTTCAAAACAGTGGGCCTATGACGAGCAGCCCCTATATACTTCGATTCGTGACATGCAACCCGGTGACGTTTTGGGGGGCACTACTCGCAGTTCGAGAGGAGATTCGCCTGCATATCGCGTACCTATAAGCCCACCACCCATGTTACCTCCTGGTTTTGCCATAAAGCCGACTGCAATCGGGCGTATGTTAACCACAGACTTAAATGAGTCCGTTTACAGCTTCGCCGCAGATACCGCCAAGAGTGCAGCCTGTACTGAAGAATGTCTGGTTAACTGGAAACCAGTTAGCGCGCCAGGTTTAGCCAGAGAGCAAGGAGAATGGACATTGTTGGAGCGCTCACCCGGTGAACGGCAGTGGGTTTTTCGCGGTAAGCCACTTTATACCTACGTACTGGATACGGATTCTTGGAGTCAGGAGGGAAGCGATATTCCTGGTTGGGATAACGTTTTCACTCAACCTGCTCCTGAACTGCCTGCTAGTTTTACTGCCCAGTTAACCATTGCCGGCAATGTGCTAGCAGATAAAAACGGCAGAACTATTTATAGATATTTTTGCGGAGAAGATTCTCAGGATCAATTTAATTGCGACCATCCTGATGAAACCCAAGTGTATCGTTTAGCTATGTGTGGAGCGGGAGATGCAGACAAGTGCTTAAGCTATTGGCCATACGTAATGGCAGGTGAAGAAGAGCAAAGTCCTAATAGAACCTGGCAGATTAAGAATATAGACCCTATGACTGGCCGTTACGTATCAGCGGATGATAATGATGCATTTCGGGTTTGGACCTATCGAGATAGGCCGGTGTATTTGTTTGGTGGCGACAAAGTAATTGGTGATGTTAATGGCGGTGGTACCGGTGAATGGCGTGGCAAGCGCAATGGTCTTAGGGCTTTCTGGTTGCGTGATGATTTTATGGGTGGAATTTTGTGATGGAACGGGTGTCACTTTTTACAGTTAATTTCCTTACGCTATTCTTCCTAGGAATCAGTGTTGCTTCAGGACAGACCGGCAAGCTGGAAAATCGTTCTATCGGCTACGTTATGACTGATTTATTCTGGTCAGTTTATCAGACTCCTTCAGCTGAAGAATGCCCACGAGGATTCAACGACGGCCCTCGCGAGCAATTCGAACAGCTGTTTCCTGCGCACGAGCTGCTCTCGGTGGAAGAGACCCAGCTCAAGCAGGAAATTGAAACTTGGCACCCCACGACGGAACCAGATGGATTCGAATTTCTCGAGGTAGAGGGAAGATTGTCCTGGGGGCTTAATCTGGATGAGAGAGTGGATGACAACGATTTTAATCATCCTGATGGAACACCGGGAATTGATAATGAAGTTTATCGCGCCGTTGGTTGCATCATTGGTTTTCGTGGCCCGGATGGTGTTGAGTTTATTTTCCAGAATAAAGCCATACTTGATCGTCGTTATAATCGCATGATGATTGAGTTAAGCGGGGTAGATGATTTACAAAATGACGAGGAAGTAACGGTCACATGGTACCGAGGCATGGATCGGCTACTTACTGATGCCACGGGGCAAAAAGCCATGGCTGGCGGAACTCAGCGAATTGACTATCGGTGGGGTCAGAGTTTAATTCGTGAATCAAAAGGTAAGATTATCGACTCGGTACTGATAACAGAGCCAATTGCTGATCTAGTGATTCCTTGGATGAATTTGAGCGTGCCTTCAATTCACATTTTTAAAGATGCACGCCTACACCTAAATCTGTCGGAAGAAAATGCGAATGGTATTTTGGCCGGTTTTGCTGATGTGGACACGTGGTACTATCAACTAATTCGTAATGACTCGACTCATCATTTGAGCAACGGTCAGATTTCCGGGATTTCTCTCTACAAAGCTCTGCGGCGGCTCGCAGATGCTTATCCTGATCAAGAGACAGGTGCTAACACCGCCATCTCGACTTCTCTTGATATTAAAATGACCCAGGTATTCATAAGTCATGATACTGTGGGCGCTATAGCAAGCTCTCCCTAACTATCAATTTAGGCCATGAATTTCCGATAAAATATATACACTTCTTGCACTAATGGTGCAGACTAAGGCTCAGATCAAATACGCCGCAACATCCTTCATCAGGAGGAAACAATGAAAAAAATACTAGTTGTAGTATCTCTTTTACTTACCCTTGTAATTTCTCTGAAAGCTATCGCACAAGAAGATTATCCGCGCACTCCGTCAGGCAAGCCTGATTTTAATGGAGATTATGATATTTCCACTTTGACTCCATTCGAGCGGCCTACTTCTTACGGGAACCGTCGGGCCTTGAATGCTGAGGAAGTGCAAGCGCTTCGAGATCGAGAAATGGGCATACGCGCCCGCGATGCCACAGCGAGCGATCCAGATCGAGATGCTCCTGAGCAAGGCGGTAATATAGGTTCATATAATGATTTCTGGTTCGATCGTGGTAACGACGGTTTTGTTATCGATGGTGAATACCGAACCTCTATTCTTACTTACCCTGAAAACGGCCGCATGCCAGCGCGGACAGAAAGAGGCCAGGCTAAAGCGGACGCCGCGCCAAAATTTGCTTGGCCAGAGCGTGACGGCGCTTGGTGGCTTGAAACAGGAGATCAGCCTTATGATGGCCCTGAAAACCAAACATTAGCTGTTCGTTGCATCTATCACCAGCCGGCATCAATCCCGATAACACCTCGAGTCTATAATAACCTCAAAACGATAGTGCAAACCGATGACTATTTGATGCTTTATATCGAATGGATGCATTGGGCGCGGATTATTCGAATTGACGACGAACACAACTCTGAAACACTCGCTACATTCGATGGGGATTCTATTGGTTGGTGGGAAGGAGACACATTAGTTGTGGAAACAGTTAATTTTATGGATCAGCCTTATCAACCTTCTGAAGGCAAAAAAATAATTGAAAGATTTTCTCCTGAACCTGGAGGCGGTTTGATCTACGCGTTTGAAGTTGAAGATGTCGATTACACCGATAGATACGCAGGTGAAATGGTGTGGCCTCGGTCTGATCAGATCCCATACGAATATGCATGCCATGAAGGCAACTATGCAATGTCAGCGACCTTAATGGGAGCGCGTGTCCGGGAAAGAGAGCACCGTGAACAAAACGGATCAGAGGACTGATAGTTAAGAGTAATATTTATAAGTTGGTTTTATAAAAAATTTCTGACTCAGAGAGGATAAAGGTTGTCAGAAAAATTTAGAGATAAAGTTCGTATACTCATCAAGGAAGGTGAGGGCTGTGTTGATCACATGCATCTGAACGCAGCTGGAAAAGTGACTGTGGGTGTTGGCAACATGCTAAAGAAACCTTCCAGTGCAACTTCATTGCGTTTTATAGCAGAAGCAACGGGTGAGAAAGCATCGGTGCAAAGCATCGAAGAAGAATTCAAACTAGTTAGTAATCAGGAAACTGCGCACCCTCCAAAATTTTATAAAGAATTCACACAACTAGTCCTAAGCGATCACGACATTAATCAACTACTGGATGTGCGTCTCGATAAGTTCGAATCGAAGTTGAGGATGGATTTTCCAAAATATGATGATTATCCCGAAGATGCGAAACTCGGATTAATTGATATGGCCTACAACCTTGGCAACAAGAAGCTGCTTAATAAATTTTCT
>DFQD01000020.1:0-12480 GCA_002377605.1 Gammaproteobacteria bacterium UBA3498
TGAAACAGGCGCCTACTGAGACATTGGACTAGATTTGTTACAATACTTTCTTAAACGATTTGACTGTTTTTTTTGTAAACACCGACAGTAAAATAAGAGTCAGCGTTAGCCTAGGCTTTTGATTGTTAGAGGTTGCCAAACTCTGCTATGACCAAACTACCACTAAAGCCAGCGCCTTCTGGTTCAGCGCTATCGGTTGCTGGGTGCGGTCCGGCTGCTGATAATCTATTCTAATCCGCAAGTTGATTTAGTCTATCTAAATGAGCTGGGCGCACAGATTTTCGTTTCTCTAAACTATTGCCTACATCTTCATTCATGAATTCGTTATACATGTTTTAGGCTAAAACTTAAATCGACTCTTCGGAAGCAGAGTCCGGTGAATTGTCTTCTTCTGTATCGATGTATTTTATGAGTAAAGGCATTTGTGCAAATACGAAAACGAACGTGAGAACTAAGTTGCCGAAGACTTTAAATTGAATCCACGCCGCTTCGCTTAATTTGAAAGCAACAACTAAATTTATTACACCTAAAGCGATAAAGTAATAAATCCAATAATTATTTAGGCGACGCCAGAGTTCTTTTGGTGCATCTACCGCATGCCCCATCATATGTTCTATAGCAGGCTTTTCGCTGATGAAACGCGAGGCGAAGAAGATGCTGGCGAATATCCAGTTTACAACTGGAGCCTTCCATTTAAGAAAGGTGACGCTTTGGAACGCAATAGTGAGTGTGCAAAAAACTACAACCCCGCCAAGCGTAATCCATTGAAATTTATCGAGACTTTTTTGCACCAAGAATAAAGTCCCATAAACCAAAATTGCGAATACTAATAGAACTTCAGAGGCGCTAAATATTCCGCCAACGGAGTGCTCGAATCCGCCAATGGACACAACTCGCTCGTCCATGGCCCAGACCGTGAAAAAAGCAAGAAGGGGGATATAGTCGATAAACTGTTTCATTGATTCATTTGTTGGTGAGTTCCAAGCCGCGCAATCTTAATTCATTTCTTGATTACTGTCTGCTTTTATCAACTGGTTGTAATAGAATCTCACTCTTTTTAAATCTATGAAATAAGTATTTGTATTAATTCAGTATTAGTAAATGGCCGAATTTCTCCAAGTTCACCCGGATAATCCAGAATCGAGGGTTCTAAAGCAGGCGGTGGATGTTCTGCTGCATGGTGGAGTAATTGTGTATCCCACGGATTCTACATACGCTTTGGGTTGTCATATCGGGGATAAATCTGCATTGGAGAGAATAAGACGAATTCGTCAATTAGGTCCTCGACATAATTTCACTCTGATATGCAGTGATCTCTCATCTCTGGCAACTTACGCAAAGGTGCATAACAGTGCTTACAGAATACTCAAAGCGTATACGCCGGGCCCTTATACTTTCGTTTTGAAGGCAACTGCAGAAGTTCCGCGTAGACTTATGCACCCAAAAAGAAAGACTATTGGCTTGAGGGTCCCTGAAAATCGAATAGCGCAATCATTGTTAACTATTCTCGGTGGGCCGCTCATGAGCACTAGTTTAATACTTCCAGGAAAACAGGAGCATTTACTCGATCCTTACGAAATGCGTTTAAAGATTGGTAAATTGGTCGATCTCATAATAGACGGGGGAGCTTGTGGCCTTGAACCCACTACCATGGTCGATTTGGTTGAAGGTGTACCTGTGGTAAAGCGAGTTGGAAAAGGAGACCCGCAACCTTTTCAATAAGATTTAGTGATAGAGATTTAGGAGTTTTAATTGTCGACAGCAGATTCTCAACAACGCGTAGTTTCTGGAATGCGGCCCACTGGTGCACTCCATTTAGGACATTTACACGGCGTGCTGAAAAACTGGGTAAAGCTCCAGCATGAATACGAGTGTTTCTTCTTCGTGGCTGACTGGCATGCATTAACTACGCACTACGGTGAGCCGACTATTTTTGAACAAAATACTGTCGACATGGTAATCGATTGGTTGGCAGTGGGAATCAATCCAGGCTCTGCAGCATTGTTTGTGCAGTCGAAAGTGCCAGAACACGCAGAATTGCAACTACTTCTCTCCATGACGACGCCGCTTAGCTGGCTAGAAAGGGTCCCCAGCTACAAAGATCAGCAGGAAAAACTGCAAGAGAAAGAACTCGGCACCTATGGATTTCTTGGTTATCCCTTATTACAGGCTGCGGATATCTTGATCTATCGCGCTGGATTGGTGCCGGTTGGTGAAGACCAAGTAGCACATGTCGAACTCACTCGGGAAGTGGCACGTCGATTTAACCACATTTACGGTAGCGAACCTGGCTTTGAAGAGAGTGCCCATGCTGCAATCAAAAAGATGGGCAAGAAAGGTGCGAAACTTTATTCCCAATTAAGGACTGCGTTTCAGGAACAGGGTAATCAGAACTCACTGGAAAAAGCTAAAGCACTGGTAGCTGAGCAGCAGAATGTTTCATTGGGTGACAGGGAGCGCCTTTACGGTTATCTCGAAGGTGTAGGCAAGATGATTCTGGCTGAACCCCAATCATTGCTAACACCAGCCTCAAAGATGCCTGGCTTAGATGGTCAAAAAATGTCCAAGTCCTATAAGAATACGATTAGTTTGCGTGAACCTCTGGAAGAAGTTGAAAAGAAAATCCGCACTATGCCAACAGATCCAGCAAGAGTTCGGCTTAAAGATCCCGGTGATCCGGGAAAATGCCCAGTCTGGCAGCTACATCAGACATATTCTGACGAAAAAATCAGAAATTGGGTAACTGAAGGTTGTAGAAAGGCAGGAATTGGTTGTTTGGAATGCAAAAAACCAGTGATCAATTCAGTAATCGAGGAATTAGAACCAATTCAGAAAGAGTCTGAGCAATACATTAAAGACCCTGATATGGTGCGCTCGATTATCGCAGAGGGAAATGAGATTGCTCGAGACCGGGCCAAAGAGACTCTTGTTGAAGTGCGTGCGGCCATGGGATTAACAAGATGGTAAGCTGTTATAGTTGCCGCGAACCGGGAGCTTTTCCCAGGTAAATGAGTTAAAATACGCTCGATGCCTGAGTTACACGGACCACTAGATTGACAGTTACTGGTACCGACGCTGGATCCGATCGCCTTGACCCACAAGGGGAGTCAGATTCCCTTCCAGAAAACGACCCTCTTAATCAGCAACTAAAGCTCAACGAAGGAATTGAAGTTTTGCCGGAACAGGCAGAACTGCCTTTGGCATTAGTTGCTGGCGAGCCGATAACTGAGGCACCAAAAGACCTTTATATTCCTCCGGATGCATTGGAAATTTTTCTGGATGCTTTTGAAGGTCCATTAGACCTTTTGCTCTACCTGATTAAGCGTCAGAATATCGACATCCTTGACATCAATGTTGCTGATATTACTGATCAGTACATGGCGTATGTCGACCTAATGCATGCAAACCAGTTTGAATTGGCAGCTGAGTACCTGGTCATGGCTGCGATGTTGGCTGAGATTAAATCCCGTATTCTATTACCTAGACAGGAGGAAGAAGAAGCGGAAGAAGCTGACCCGCGCATGCAGCTTATTAGGCGTTTACAGGAATACGAACGCTTTAAGCAAGCGGCAGAAGATATTAATGAATTGCCAAGAATGGATCGTGATTTTCATCGTGCCACGGCAGCTATCCCTGAGATCGAGCGGATTACGCCCGATCCAAATGTAGATCTTCAGGAAATATTAATTGCTTTGTCTGGAGTGATGAGAAGAGCAGATATGTTCGAACATCATCATATCCAATTCGAGACTCTTTCTACTCGTGAAAAAATGTCGGAAATTATGGTGCGTCTATCGAGTCACAAGTTCGTCCCTTTATCCGCGTTGTTAGCAAAAAATGAAGGGCGCTTAGGTGTCGTGGTCACTTTTCTTGCGGTCATGGAATTGATGAAAGACTCTATGGTAGAGATTGTCCAAACCGAACCATTTGGACCTATACACTTGAAGTCTAGAAGTTAAGGAGAGTCTATAGTGGGAAGTGATGTCGACAACAAAGTGAAGATGATTGTAGAGGGATTATTACTTGCAGCAGGTAGGCCGTTGACCCTCGATACTATCTCACGGGTCTTCTCCGTTAGGGAACGTCCGGATAGGAAAGAATTGAAGGTAGTAATGCAAGCTATTGCAGAGGAATGTGATGACCGTGGTTTAGAACTAAAGGAAGTTGCATCAGGTTACCGCTTTCAAGTAAAGCAAGAACTTAGTGAGTGGGTGGCTAAGTTGTGGGTAGAAAAACCACCTCGGTATACAAGAGCTCTCTTGGAGACTTTGTCGTTAGTTGTATATCGACAACCGATTACGCGTGGTGACATTGAAGAAATTAGAGGCGTTAGTGTAAGTCCAAATATCATCAGGACTCTGATCGATCGTGAATGGATACGGGTAGTCGGTCATCGCGATGTACCAGGGAGGCCAGCCATGTTTGGAACAACTAAGCAGTTTCTCGATTATTTTAATTTGAAGAGTTTGCAGGATTTACCGCCATTGTCAGAAATCAAAGAGCTGGTTGGTACTGAAACTGAATTCGATTTAAACGAAGAGTTAGCCCAAGCGAGAATCCTTGATCTGCCTAACGAGGCTTCTAACGAAGAGAGCCGCGCCTTAACAGCAGCGGAAGAAGCGGAGCTCATTGCCGAAGAAGAAGCCGTCGAGCTTGCGAAAAAGCCTTTGGATGAAATTTTGCGGATGGGAGTACCTGAAGAACTTCTTGAGCGAGAAGAAAGCGCAGATCAGGACGCTGAATCTGAGGAAGAAGACGATCTAAACATGGGTTTAACCGATGACGATATTGTCGCAAACGAAGAATTTGAAAAGGTTCTACGTCAGAACGACCGTGAAGAGTCGGTAGAGGAGCAAATAGAAGAATCTGTCGAAGATGAAAATCTTGAGCAGGAATCAAATGTTATTCCTCTCCATGACAATAAAAATTCAGCTGAGGGGGGTTGAAACAACTGAATTTGAAATTGCGGACGTGAATGATTTAGATGCACCCTTAGCTGGCCAAGCAGAAAGAATTGATGAAAGTACTACTGAGATAGATTATGTAATTGAAGATACTCATCTCGGGGGTAATTATGCAGATGATACTGGTGAGATTAATGTTATTGGCGATGAAACAGATAATATTAAGTAGCAATCGTCGACCCTACTCGCTCCACTAAATTTTCCACAACTCAGTTCAGTTATGTCAGAAAAATTGCAAAAAGTGCTTGCTAGAGCTGGGTTCGGTTCGCGTCGAGAAATTGAGTCTTGGATTGTTCAGGGGCGCATTAAAGTCAATGGCAGCATTGCTGAAATTGGGGCAAGAGTCGATGACGCTGACAGAATTGTTGTCGATGGTAAAAAGTTATCGCCACAAAAAAAGGTTCGCTATGATCGACGAGTAATTCTTTACAACAAGCCTGAGGACGAAATTTGTACGCGAAAAGATCCAGAAGGCAGGCCAACAGTGTTTGATAAGCTGCCGCCACTTAGGCATGGCCGTTGGGTCTCTATAGGAAGGCTTGATATCAATACCAGTGGATTGTTGTTGTTCACTACTGATGGAGAATTGGCTAACAAGCTCACACATCCTAGCTCAATGGTTGAAAGAGAATATGCAGTGAGAGTTATGGGAGAGGTTACTCCAAACATGGTTCAAGCTATGCATCAGGGCATTATCATTGAAAATCAATTCTGCCGATTTAGTGACATTCAATATTATGCTGGCGAAGGAATTAATCAGTGGTATCACGTAGTAATCATGGAAGGAAGGAACAGGGAAGTGAGAAAGCTTTGGGAGTCTCAAGGTGTAAAGGTGAGCCGCCTGAAGAGAGTTCGATTTGGTCCTATATTTATTCCAAGCACGGTCCGGAAAGGAGACTATAAGGAACTCTCAAAAAGTGAAGTTGTGAAATTAGTTAAATCAATTAAATCAGGTTGATGAGACTATTTTGCATAAAGTCGCAACAACATGTGATTGGACAGAAGGGCTACTGAGAGGACGGTAAATACTTACCTGGATCGAATTCTTTGGCATCTATAGCTTGCCCATGAATTGCTTCGGCTTGCTTGCTGAGCATGTACAAATAAACTGGCATTAAGGATTTTGGAGTAGGTAGGGTATCAGGGTCTTCAGCAGGGAAGGCGGTCTGGCGCATAGTGGTTTTTGTTGACCCTGGATTTAAACTGTTTACGCGGATGTCACTCGTTTTTTCTAGTTCGTCTGCAAGAGTTTGCATTAATCCTTCTATGGCAAACTTCGATACTCCATATGCTCCCCAATGGGCTCGGCCTTTGCGACCGACGCTTGATGATATAAATAATACACGAGCATCTTTTGAGAGCTTCAGTAAGGGGAGGGAAGCTTTTAAAAGATGGAATGCGGAATTTACGTTGACGTTTATCGTTTCTTGCCAAACATCGCTAGGATAGAACTCAATTGGTGCTCGCAATCCTAGTATTCCAGCGTTGAGGATTAATCCATCAAGGCAGTTGAAGTTTTCAGTGAGTGATTTGGTGAGCCCTTGATATTCGTTCTCCTGCATTGAACTAAAATCAACCGGTTGAATAATTACCTTGCCAGGATTTATCGCTTCTATTTCATCATATACTGACTCGAGTTTTTCTAGTGATCTTCCTAGAAGTATTACATTTGCGCCATGCTTGGCAAATGTAGTTGCACAACACTTTCCGATACCATCGCTAGCGCCGGTAACTAAGATATTTTTATTTTCCAGTAAGTTTGCTGGAGCATCGAAATCAAACATAAGTTTAACTAAAATTTAGAATATTAAGCAGTGGCTCAATTTGTTCAGGTCGTTGCACTACAAAATCTGCGTACCACTCTTCAATCTTTGATTCTGCATTTATGTAGCCGTAGCCAGCTGCAATTGCTATTACATTTGCATTTTTAGCTGCCTGTATATCGCGTTGATGGTCACCAATGTAAACAGCTTTTTCTATATTGCAATTCAGTTTTTCACATGCAACTAAAATAGGTTCTGGATGAGGTTTGCGATTTTTGACATGATCCGGACAGACTAATACGCTGCAACGCTCACTTAAGGAGAGCTCATTTAACAGTGCCACACTGTAGAGGTTAGGCTTGTTGGTTACAATTCCCCATGGAATATGCGCCTGTTCCAATCCTTGTAGTAAACTATTTAGACTCGGATAAAGAAATGCCTCGGTAGTTTTTATCTGTTCTTCGTATAATTCCAATAATCTCTGGTTTAGCGCTGGAAACTCTTCAGCATCTTCTTCAATTGCGAAAGCAAGCTTCACTAGAGCGCGTGCGCCATCGGACACAGTTTGATAGATGAGGCTTGAATCTATCGAAGCCCGCTCATGTTCTGCTAATAGCTTATTAACTACTTGAACAAAATCTGGCGCGGTATCGATTAAGGTTCCGTCCAAATCGAATAGCACGCCTTCTATAGAAGTTTGAATTGCCATCTGTCACTTCTGATTAGTCTGCCCGTCTTTGGTAAAAGGCAATGTAATTTACATCGACATTGTCTTCCAAAAAATAGCGCTTAGTGAGTGGATTGTAGCCAATCCCAATTTGGCCCTTTAATTTTAGGCTGTTCTCCCGACACCATTTTGCTAGTTCCGAGGGGCGGATAAATTTTCCGTAATCATGAGTGCCCTTGGGTATTAAATTTAAAAGATACTCCGCGCCAATAATTGCTAATAAATAAGCTTTGGGATTGCGATTGATAGTAGAGAAGAAGATCAATCCGCCAGGTTTAACCAATTGATTGCACGCTTTTACTACAGAACTAGGATCCGGGACATGCTCTAGCATTTCCAAGCAAGTTATGACGTCATAGCTTTCAGGCTCTGATTCTGCTAGGTGCTCAGCAGAAGTCTTCCGATAATTGATATTTAGCTTGCTTTCTAATTGGTGCAGTCTTGCAACTGATAATGAAGCATCAGCCAGGTCGATGGCTGTAACTTCGGCACCATGATGAGCCATGGCCTCCGCTAGGATGCCTCCACCGCAACCGATATCCAAAACGCTTTTGTCCGCGAGATTAATCTGTTGACTAATATAATTCATACGCAACGGATTTATTTCATGTAATGGCTTGAATTCACTATTCGGATCCCACCAGCGTGCCGCCAACTCTTCGAATTTTCTAATTTCTATTTCGTCAACGTTCGCCATACTATTGACCCAATTGATTAGTAATTTTGGTCTGCCAGGTTTCTGCAGTTTGCTTAATTTTATTTATATCAAGGGTAGTTAATGTGCCGCTATCCAAAATTCGAACTCCAGAACACCACACATCACTTACTTGCGTTGGATTAACGGTATAGACCAGGTGAGAGATTGGGTTATTTACCGGTTGGGAATTAATTGAATCCAGATTTACTGCAGTTATATCAGCGGTCTTTCCAATTTCCAGGCTGCCAATATCAGATTCAAGTCCGAGGGCCTTTGCTCCGTTTATTGTTGCCATTTCCAATGCCATTGCCGCAGGAACAGCTCTAGCATCCTTACTTACTACTTTAGCCATTAACGCGGCCGATCGCATTTCACTAAACATGTCAAGATCATTATTGCTTGCAGCACCGTCTGTTCCTAGTCCAACATTGATATCTTGGTTGATTAACTTGTCGACGGGGCACAAACCACTAGCCAATTTCATATTCGATTCTGGGCAGTGCACTACATTTGCGCCTTGCTCTGCTAGAGATTTAATTTCTTCATCTTGCAATTGGGTTGCGTGAATACAGTTAAGCCGAGTTGATAGTAGGCCTAATTCCCGCAATCTCTGCAGGGGTCGGCGGCCATCATTGGCAAGAGCATCGGCTATTTCTTGTTCCGTTTCATGCAAATGAATATGGATAGGTAAATCGAGTTCTTCTGCGAGAATCCCAAGCTTCTGTAGTGGCTCATCGGAGACTGTATAAGGGGCATGAGGGCCAAAAGCGGTAGAAACTAATTCACTATAACGATAGTCATCGTGTAGTTGAGTAGCTTTGTTTATGTACTCGTCCGCGCCCTGAGCCCAAGCTGTCGGAAAATCTAATACCGGGCTAGCGAGCTGGACGCGCATATGTGCTGCCAAAGCAGCTTTCGCTACTTCGTCTGGGAAAAAATACATGTCAGCGAAACAGGTAGTGCCAGATCTAATCATTTCAGCGATCGCGTGAGTTGCGCCTTCAAAAACGAACTGTCGATCAACAAATTTTCTTTCTAAGGGCCATATTCTTTTCTCAAGCCACTCTTTCAAAGGAATGTCATCTGCACATCCTCGCAGCAGAGTCATAGGAGCATGACCATGGGCATTTACTAATCCGGGGATAAGAACGTGATTATCAAGAGAAGTAGTATTGGCGCATTGGTACTGAGTGGTGATGGATTCAGTAGGACCGATGGCAAGAATCTTTTTGTCTTTGACTGCTATTGCGTGATCGGTAAGAACTTGTTCACGAGGAACGACAGGAATAATCCATTTCGATTTGATGACTAGATCAACTTCCATAAAAATTCTGCTTTTTTTTACTTGTTTTGCCCTTACATGGAGTGATCACTTTTTGCACTATATTTTAACTAATTTTTCAATTTAAGCAGGGTCATCATTATACCTATAATTTTGCAAAATAGCGCGTTCCGAATAGCGTCCTCGAATCCTTTTTAACTAATTGATAATTATAGATAAAATATACTAGTATTTTTTGATTTCGAGTGTCTTTTTCGAGCGGAATTATGGTAGAATTTAGCCTAAAATTTGAGTCTGTTATTTGAGTATGTTTTTAAGGTAAGAAATTTTGAAAAATGGGTTCAAACTGTTTAAAAGTTTGTTAGAAATTAACAGAAAACGCAGTCCACCCGGTAAATATACTACTGAAAGATACGAAATCTCTTGCAAATATCACAAGTAATATATCTCCAATTCAGCCCATCGAAATTATCACTCATTTAGGAAAAAGTTAGTCTATGTCTGAGTTTGCCAAACAGGTTCTGCCTGTCGCATTAGAAAGTGAAATGCGTGAATCTTATCTGGCTTATGCGATGAGCGTGATCGTAGGTCGAGCTCTGCCGGATGTAAGAGATGGACTCAAACCGGTTCATCGTCGCGTTCTATTCGCAATGAATGTGCTTTCTAACGATTACAACAAGCCTTACAAAAAATCGGCCCGAGTAGTTGGCGATGTAATTGGAAAGTATCACCCCCATGGCGATACGGCTGTTTACGACACAATCGTACGCATGGCGCAGAATTTTTCGCTACGTTATCCCCTCGTTGATGGGCAAGGTAACTTTGGTTCCATTGATGGAGATGCAGCCGCTGCTATGCGTTATACCGAGATTCGCATGGCCAAAATTGCGCATGATTTGTTAGCAGATCTCGATAAAGAAACCGTCGATTTTTCGCCAAATTATGATGGCACTGAAGATATTCCGGATGTTTTGCCGACTCAAGTTCCAAGCTTACTGGTTAACGGCTCTTCAGGAATCGCTGTTGGTATGGCGACGAATATTCCGCCGCATAATCTTAGCGAAGTAATTAATGGTGCGATCGCCTTATTGGATGACCCTGAATTAGAGATTGATACTTTAATGGAGTGTATACAGGGGCCAGATTTTCCAACCGCGGGAATAATTAATGGAAAGGCAGGGATTGTGCAGGCTTATCGCACCGGTCGTGGTCGTATTTATGTTCGCGCTAAAGCGGAAGTAGTTACTGATGAAAAAGCTAACAGAGAAAGCATTATCGTTACTGAGATTCCGTATCAGCTAAATAAATCAAAACTTATTGAGCGAATTGCTGAACTCGTAAAAGAGAAAAAAATTGAGGGTATCAGTGAACTCAGAGACGAGTCGGACAAAGACGGATTGCGCATAGTAATCGAGTTACGTAAAGGTGAAATGGGAGAAGTAGTTCTTAATAACCTTTATGCCCAAACTCAAATGCAGTCTGTATTTGGGATCAATATGGTTGCTTTGGTCGATGGGCAGCCACGTCTGCTTAACCTTAAAGAAGTTCTCAATGCATTCATTAGGCACCGCCGAGAGGTGGTTTCAAGAAGAACTATCTTCTTATTGCGCAAAGCAAGAGAAAGAGGACATATTCTAGAGGGGCTAGCTGTTGCGCTAGCAAACATCGATGCGGTTATCGAGTTAATTAAAAGCTCGCCGTCATCTGCAGATGCTAAGGAGAAATTGCTCGAACGTTCTTGGAAATCCAAAAGTGTATTAGAGATGCTAGGAGAAGCCGGTTCTGACTCCTGCCGCCCCGATGATCTAGAAGAGCGCTATGGATTAAAAGATGAAGAATACTTTCTATCACCAGAGCAAGCTCAAGCGATTCTAGAATTACGTTTGCATCGCCTAACGGGTTTAGAGCACGAAAAGCTCATCAATGATTACAAGGAGCTGCTAGTTCAAATTGCTGATTATGTGGATATACTGAAAAATCAAGCTCGCTTAATAAGCGTTGTCAGGGGTGAGTTACAACAAGTTCAGAAAGAGTATGGAGACGAACGACGAACAGTAATTGTAGGGTCTCAGCAAGATCTTACAATGGAGGATTTAATCTCCGAAGAAGATCGTGTTGTAACTATTTCTCAAGGGGGGTATGCGAAGACACAGCCACTCGCCGATTACACAGCTCAACGTCGAGGGGGAATGGGTAAAGCTGCAGCTATGGTCAAAGATGAAGATTTTGTAGAACATCTTTTAATTGCGAATACTCATGACACACTTTTATGTTTTAGTAGTGTTGGAAAAGTTTATTGGTTGAAAGTTTTCCATATACCAGTTGCTAGCCGTACTTCCAGGGGTAAACCTATTATAAATATTTTGCCTCTGGAAGAGGGTGAACGTATTACAAGTATGCTTCCTGTTAAGGAATACGACGATGAACATTTTGTTTTTATGGCCACAGCCAATGGCACTGTCAAAAAGACCGGATTAAACAACTTTGCACGTCAACGTAGTGTAGGGTTGCGCGCCATTGAGCTAGAAGACAACGATGAGTTAGTTGGAACTGCTGTTACTGATGGGGAAAGAGATGTCATGCTGGTTAGCACTAGCGGCAAAACGATTCGTTTTAAAGAATCCGATGTCAGACCCATGGGGAGAACCGCGCGTGGAGTGCGCGGCATTAAGATGGGCGATCAATTTCGGATGATTTCCCTGATTATTCCTGATGACGATAAACAGATATTAACCGTCAGTGAAAATGGTTATGGAAAACGCACGAATATTTCTGATTATCCGATTTATGGCCGCGGAGGGCAGGGAGTAAAAGGAATTCAAGTTAGTGACCGCAATGGTTCCGTAGTCGGAGCAGCTCAAGTGACTGAAAATGATGAAATTATGCTGATATCTAATAAAGGAACCTTGGTTCGTACTCGGGTTGAAGAAGTTTCCTTGCAAGGCAGAAATACCCAGGGCGTAAGATTAATCAAACTCAAAGAAGGCGAAAAACTTGTAGGCCTCGAACAGGTTGATGAACCTGATGACGCTCTAATAGATTCTGAA
>DFQD01000020.1:12796-18241 GCA_002377605.1 Gammaproteobacteria bacterium UBA3498
TTCTGAATCTGAATAAGTACATCCATACTCGGTTTCAACCGTTGTAAAAATAGCCTTCCTTATTCTATTAACGCTTTAAGGAACGAGACTTGAAAGAACGCTTTAAAGTAGCCTACCTGGGACCGGAAGGGACATTCTCTCAAGCGGCAGCAATTAGCCACTTCGGATACGATTGTGAATTACACGATTGCGATAGTATCGATGATGTTTTTTCTGTAGTTGCGAGTTCAAAAGTCGACTATGGCGTGGTACCAGTTGAAAATTCTACAGAAGGAGCGGTTAATAATACTCAGGATTGTTTAATAGACAGCACTGTTCAAATAGTTGGAGAAGTTATTGTTTTAATCCAACATTGTTTGTTAACAAAACCTGGCGCGAAGATAACTGGGATTGAAAAGATTGCATCACACAAACAATCATTGGCGCAATGCAGAAGTTGGGTTCGGCAGTCATTCCCAGAAGCTGAATTAATTGAGTGTCCGAGTAACGCACAGGCTGCAAAACTCGCGTTAGCGGATAGCAGTATAGGCGCCATTGCAGGCTCATTGGCAGCGAAAGCTTATGGTTTAAATATTCAGAAAGAGCAAATTCAAGATCAGCAACATAACAGTACACGGTTTTTAGTGTTATCCAATCACCCTGCCAAATCGAGCGGGAATGACAAAACGAGCGTTCTTATTTACACGGAGAACAGGCCGGGGGCACTCTTCAGAATTCTCGAACCATTTGAAAATCTACAAATAAGTCTGACTAAAATTGAAACTCGTCCGACAAAAAATCAAGCTTGGGCTTATGTATTTTTTATTGATTTTGAAGGTCATGTAACTGACGATAAAATTGTTGAGTTATTCCGGAGATTACTTATCTGTACTGCAGAAATTAAGATTTTGGGCTCTTATCCAATTTTTATTGCGGGCTGAAATTGCTCTCATAGGTAATGAATTGTCAGAGATCGTATCAAAAAAAATTTTAATTCTAGGCCTTGGACTGATAGGTGGCAGTATTGCGCGCGGGCTGAAACAAGCAAACGAAGAGATTTTTATTAGTGCGTGTGATATTGAAGAAGAAGATCTAAATCAAGCGTTAGCAGAAAGAGTTATCGACAAATCAGGCTCTCTAAAAGAGTTAGCCCCGAGCTCTGATATTTTGGTAATTGCGCTGCCTTCATTGACAACCATTGAACTCATACCCGAAATCGCAAGATTGATTGGTAATAATTGTATTGTCACAGATGTAGCCAGCGTAAAGAGCCCGATTGTTAATGCCGTAATGGAACAAACGGATTCATTTAGCAGGCGGTTTGTTCCCTGCCATCCCATCGCTGGCTCTGAACAAAGCAAATTCTCTGCTTCATACGCTGAGCTATTCTTAAATCGAAACGTGATACTTACCCCACATGAAAAGTGCACTGTTGATTCGATTAACCAAGTCAATGAATTGTGGCATTTGTTAGGCGCACAGGTGTTAGGAATGGAATCTGGTAAGCATGACGAAATACTTGCCGCCACTAGTCATCTTCCTCATTTGCTCGCTTACTCTACAGTTGACGTACTAGCTGATCAGCAGCAAAGAGAGAAAATCTTCAAGTATGCTGCAGGAGGATTTGCAGATTTTAGTCGGCTTGCATCCAGTAACGCGAAAATGTGGTCAGACATATTCGTCGCTAATGCCAAGACTACGGTTGCCGTTCTCGATACCTATATTGATCGGCTAGGACAGTTTAGGGAGCAGATAGCGAATAAGAATCATGACTTTCTGATGGATAAGTTTTCTAATGCGAAGGAAGTCAGGGATGAATTCATGGGGAAACATTTTGGCGCAGCGATGAATAATCTTAGTGCTGAAACCGTCTTAAATTATGTTGTGGAACCTGGTGGATTTGTATCGGGTGAGATACGTGTGCCTGGAGATAAGTCAATTTCTCATCGCGCGATAATCCTTGGCGCAATAGCCGACGGCGTAACTAACGTTTCTGGATTTTTAGAAAGTGAAGATGTTCTGAATACATTAGCAGCATTTCGGGAGATGGGAGTAACTATAACCGGACCTGAAGAGGGTGAGCTGACTATATATGGTGTAGGAAAGCACGGATTAAAAGCGCCAAGAGTCCCGTTGGATATGGGTAACTCAGGTACTGCGATACGCCTACTTGCCGGGCTACTAGCAGCTCAAGACTTTAACTCAGAGCTAATCGGAGATTGGTCACTGTGCCAGAGGCCCATGGGGCGAGTGGTCGATCCGTTAACTACTATGGGTGCAAAGATTGAAACTGCAGATGAAAGTAAACCTCCACTAAAAATTTATGGCAGGCATCTAAATGGTGTTGATTATGCAATGCATATCGCCAGTGCTCAGGTTAAGTCATGTATGCTCTTCGCAGGGCTCTATGCTGAAGGCGAAACCTCTGTGTATGAGCCAGCACCTTGTCGCGATCACACTGAAAGGATGTTACAGGGATTCGGCTACAGACTAATCTGCGATGAATCGAAGAGAACAACAAAAATTAATAATAATGGCTCTCTCAAAGGCACAGATATTGATGTGCCAGCAGACATTTCCTCCGCAGCTTTTTTTCTTGTAGCAGCCAGTATTTGTCCAGGTGCAAAACTGACTTTACGGCACGTAGGAGTTAACCCAACACGAATTGGTATCATCAATTTGCTTCACGAAATGGGAGCAAACATTGATATCAGTAATGAAACAGAAATTGGTGGAGAGCCGGTCGCAGATCTTAAAGTTTCCTATAGCGAATTAAGTGGAATTACAGTCCCAGCTAATCAAATCCCTTTAGCTATCGATGAATTTCCAATATTTTTTATAGCAGCTGCTTGTGCCAAAGGTACTACTGAGCTTCGTGGAGCGGAAGAATTGCGGGTGAAAGAAAGCGACCGCATTGAAGCAATGGCGGTTGGATTGAAATCACTGGGAATCCAAGTTAAGACTTTTCCAGATGGAATTCGCATCGAAGGAGGCGATATTCTTGGGGGGCGCGTTAATAGCTTCGGCGACCATCGTATTGCCATGGCGTTTTCCATTGCTGCATTGCGTTCTTCGTCAGCGATTGAGGTAGAGAACTGCAGCAATGTGGCAACCTCTTTTCCGGGATTCGCTGTTTTGGCGAAGCAAGTGGGAATTAATCTCAGCGAGCAGTTGAGTGCTATAGATGAGTGATATACCGGTAATAGCTATCGATGGGCCCTCCGGTTCTGGTAAAGGAACCATTGCGGAAATGGTGGCGAATAGACTGGGTTTTATATTATTGGATAGCGGCGCTTTGTACCGGATATTGGGAATCGCTGCACACAAAGCCAATCTGGAACTAGACAACCACAATCAGGTAGCTAATTTAGCACGAACTTTAGAAATTGAATTCTGTAATGCTGGAACAGGAACAGTGTTGCTAAATGGAGAGGATGTCTCCAAAGATATAAGGACGGAACTCGGCAGTAGTCTAGCATCCCAAGTCGGCTCAATTCCGGCAGCACGTGAAGCACTTTATGAGCGTCAATTGCGGTTCCGAAAATCACCCGGACTAGTCGCTGATGGACGTGACATGGGGACGGTGATATTTCCAGATGCAACCCTTAAAATTTTCCTCACGGCGGTTGTCTCTGAAAGGGCCCAAAGGAGGTATAAGCAGTTGATTGATAAGGGTATTGATGCTACTCTGCCCGACCTTTTGCGAGACCTGAATGAGCGAGATAGACGAGACACGGAACGTCCGGTTTCACCACTCAAACCTGCTGAAGATGCTGTAATTTTAGATTCGACTGAACTCTCCATCGAGGAAGTGGTAGAGCAGATTCTTAAACTTTTTGCAGCAGAAAGCAGCTAATGGACCTCCAGAAGGAAAGTGACTGAGATGCGCAACACCAGCATTGGCGTACTGCAGTCTTTCGTTAAGTGACCCGCAATAACTGGATTGTGGTTAGTTACGTATTTAATTAATTTAAATATGTAACCTGTTGTAATTGATGGATTTATTATGAGTGAGAATTTTGCAGATCTGTTTGAACAGAGCTTAAGCGAAATAGATATGACCCCAGGTGCCATTGTAACTGGCACTATAATAGAGATAGATACCGATTGGGTCACAGTTCACGCCGGCCTCAAATCTGAAGGCGTTATCCCACGCACACAATTTCTCGATGAACAAGGCAACCTCTCCTTACAAGTAGGAGATGAGGTTAAAGTCGCGCTAGAAACTGTTGAAGATGGATTCGGTGAAACTCGATTATCCCGAGAAAAGGCGAAGCGCGCAGAGTCTTGGATGGAATTAGAAGCCGCTTATGAAAAGAATGACATTGTATGTGGAGTTATCAATGGCAAAGTTAAAGGCGGATTCACGGTTGATCTAAACAATATCCGAGCTTTTTTGCCGGGCTCGCTCGTAGATGTTCGTCCAGTTAGAGATACCTTGCATCTAGAAGGACAACAATTGGAATTTCGGCTCATCAAGCTTGATCGGAAGCGCAATAACGTAGTAGTTTCCCGCCGTGCTGTGCTCGAATCAGTTAGCACTGAGGAGCGAGATGCATTACTAGAAAAATTACAAGAAGGTATGTCTGTTAAGGGCATTGTTAAAAACCTTACAGATTACGGAGCATTCGTTGATCTGGGTGGAGTCGATGGCCTTCTGCACATCACTGACATGTCATGGAAACGAATCAAGCATCCAAATGAGATAGTGAATGTTGGCGATGAAATCGATGTGAAGGTGCTTAAGTACGATCGCGAGCGCAATCGTGTTTCTCTCGGCTTGAAGCAACTTGGTGAAGATCCTTGGCAAGCGATCAAGCAGCGTTATCCCGAGAATACACAAGTGAAAGCTGTTGTTACAAACCTTACGGATTATGGTTGTTTTGCTGAGTTAGAAGAAGGTGTTGAAGGTTTGGTGCACGTGTCTGAAATGGATTGGACTAATAAAAACATCCATCCCTCAAAGGTTGTGCAACTTGGTGATGCAGTAGATGTCATGGTATTGGACATTGACGAAGAGCGTCGCCGTATTTCTCTTGGTATCAAGCAGTGCTATCAAAATCCGTGGGATGGGTTTGCTGAAAATTTTAAGAAGGGTGACGAGATTTCCGGGAATATTAAATCTATCACCGATTTCGGTATCTTCATTGGTTTAGATGGCAACATAGACGGCTTAGTGCATCTGTCTGATATCTCTTGGGATGAGCCAGGTGAAGAAGCAGTGCGCAACTATAAAAAAGGTGATGAGATTAAAACTATCATCTTGGCTATTGATCCTGAAAGAGAACGTATTTCACTAGGGGTTAAACAATTAGAATATGATCCTTTTATGGGCTATGCGTCTGAGTTTGAAAAGGGCAGTATAGTGAAAGGAACCATCATTAATATTGATACTAAGTCTGCCACAGTGGCGCTGCAAGAAGGTGTTGAAGGAAACCTTCGAGCTTCTGAAATTAGTAGAGATAA
>DFQD01000147.1:0-3122 GCA_002377605.1 Gammaproteobacteria bacterium UBA3498
TTAATAGATATGAAATCTGAAGGTGTTAGTCATAAACCAATTTATTTGTTGGATGGGCACGCCGAAGTAAATGAAATTTTCTTCGATGATGTAAAAGTTCCAGTAGAAAATCTAATTGGCGAAGAAAACAAAGGATGGACTTACGCCAAAGTTCTACTTACCCATGAGCGTACCAATATTTCCGGTGTGCCACGCGGGAAACGCCGTATGCGTGGATTAAAGAGAATTGCTGCTGAAACCGACGACGGTTTCGGCAATTCGATGATAGAAAACCAGACTTTCCGAAATCGATTGGCCAACATTGAAATCGAACTGAAAGCTTTAGAATATGTTGAACTGCGCACACTAGCTTCGGTTTCTGCGGGCAAAGCGCCCGGCCCAGAGTCTTCCATTCTAAAAATTGTTGGCACTGAGCTCGCACAAAAAATTGACGAGATCTTTGTCGACCTGGCTGCTTATCACAGCCTTCCATTTGTACCAGAACAATTCGAAGATGGATTTCAGGGCGCCCCAATCGGTCCTGGGAACTCCGCTGCATTTGCATTGACTTATTTTAACAATCGTAAAGCTTCTATTTATGGAGGCTCCAACGAAATTCAGCGCAATATTATTTGTAAAGCAGTATTAGGTCTGTAAGTAAAGAGGATAAGAGGTAACAAAGTGGATTTTTCATATTCAGAAGTTCAACTAATGCTGCAAGACTCTGTGCAAAAATTTGTGCAAAAAAGTTACGACCATGACACTCGCACCAAAATTGTGGATAGTGAAGATGGTTACAGCAAAGAAAACTGGCAGTTATTTGCTGAATTAGGTTGGCTCGCAGTTCCCTTTACCGAAGAGGAGGGAGGGCTTGGTGGTTCCGCCGTCGATCTTATTGTCATGATGGAAGAGTTTGGTAAGGCGAACCTAGTAGAACCATTCACTGCAACAGCAGTTTTGGGTGGTGGATTGATTGCTGAATTGGCAGAAGGTACAAGAAAAACCGAACTAATTGAGCAAGTGGTTACCGGTAGTTTGCAATTAGCCTGTGCTTATGCTGAATCTGGTAGCCGCTTTAATTTGGGTAAGGTTACAACCACTGCTGCTAATGAGGGTAATAATATAGTAATCAATGGGAATAAGATTGCTGTGTTAAACGCGTCCAATGCGGACAAAATTCTGCTAGTTGCCCGAGAATATGGCACAGACACTGATGCCGAAGGCATCTCTATCTTCTTGGTTGATACTAATACTGAAGGACTGGCGATAACGCCTTTTACTACTTTCGATGGTAAAAAATCTTCAGAAGTTCTCTTCGAAAATGTGAGAGTCCCAGAAAGCGCTCGTTTGGGATCATCTGGCCAGGCACTGGATGCCTTACAGAAAATTGTCGATCGCGCCACAGTCGGCGTTAGTGCTGAAGCTGTAGGAGCATTGGAATCTTTGCTGAAAAAAACTGTAGAGTACAGTAAAACTCGTAAGCAGTTTGGAATAGCAATTGGAACATTCCAGGCTCTGCAACATCGTATGGCTGACATGTTTATTGAGTGTCAGTTGGCACGCTCAATTGTAGTTATGGCCGCAATGCAATTAGATGGCTCAGCCGATGAACTGGAAAAGACCAAAGCTGTGTCGGCAGCAAAGAGTCGCGTTGGCAGGGCAATTCGCCATGTAGGCCAGGAATCGATTCAGATTCATGGTGGAATTGGTATGACTGATGAGTTGGATGTTGGCCACTTGTTTAAACGAGTAACAGCTATAGATATCATGTTCGGCAATGCTGATTACCACACTGAGCGATTCGCCTCCTTTCAATAAATCCGGAACTGCATCATGAGTGAACTAATTCTTGTTCGGCATGGGCAGGCTTCCTTTGGGCAAAAATCCTATGACAAGCTCAGTGACTTGGGCATAGAGCAGGTGCGTATTCTCGCTCGCCACTGGCAAACAGTGGGTGAAGAATTCGATCATATCTACGCTGGCTCGTTGGTAAGACAACAGGAAACCGCACAAGAATTGTTATCTCTAGTCAAGAGCAATCCAGATCGGCCTAAAACTCACCTCGGTTTGGATGAATACAATGGTGATTCACTAATCAAAGCTCATTTGAGAGATATTGGTGAATTAGCAGAATCCGATTACGAGTTTGGCAGTTCGATAAGAGATGCAAAAACCTTTCAGTCGCTTTTTGAAGATGCGACTGCTAAATGGATTCGCGATCAACTCAAGCCGTCTGAAAACGAACCAAATTTTGAGTATTGGAAACAATTCAAGCAACGAGTGTGTGGAGCGCTGGACGAGATAATGTCACAACACTCCAGTGGCAGCCGAGTTTTAATTTCCACTTCCGGTGGTGTGATAGCAATGGCCTTGCAACGGGTGCTTAAATTTCCCGATGACCAGGTAATCCAAACGAACTGGGTAGTACACAATAGTTCTGTTACTCGCATTCGCTATGGAAATGGTAAGATTTCCCTTGCGCAATTTAATTGCTTACCTCATCTGGACACAACAGGCATGCAACAATATGTGACTTATCGTTAAGAACCAAAACAAGGAATAAATGTGAGCGCGGAAGAATTAGTCGACAAAGCAGGGAGTATTAGGAAAGGGGAAGAGTTAGACCTCGATGCACTTAAGCAACACCTAGAACCTGTGCTGGGAGCAAAGGCTGCAAATATAGAAATTACACAATTTCCAGGTGGTCATTCGAACCTCACCTACTTATTAACTAGCGGAGATCAGCAGTGGGTACTTAGACGACCGCCTTTTGGTAGCAAGGTTAAATCAGCCCATGATATGTCGCGGGAATATCGAATTCTTTCTGCATTAAAAGATATTTATCCCTATGGTCCTGTCCCAATTCACTTCTGCGGTGATCACTCTGTCATTGGATGTGATTTTTATTTAATGAATTACATTCAGGGTCTAGTAATTCGTCGAGAGTATCCGCCTAATCTGAATCTAAGTCCTGATCAGATCCGCACTCAACTTTTAAACTTTTTTGATGTATTAGGTGACCTTCATTCAGTGGACTTAGCAGAAGCTGGTTTAGATACTTTTGGTAAGCCGGTTGGATATGTGGGCAGACAAGTTGAAGGTTGGAGTCGGCGCTGGGCCGATGCGGTAACGCCTGACACCGT
>DFQD01000147.1:3298-13613 GCA_002377605.1 Gammaproteobacteria bacterium UBA3498
TTAGGTGACCTTCATTCAGTGGACCTAGCAGAAGCTGGTTTGGATACTTTTGGTAAGCCAGTTGGATATGTGGGCAGACAAGTTGAAGGTTGGAGTCGGCGCTGGGTCGATGCGGTAACGCCTGACACCGTAAACTGCGACAATACTATTCAATGGCTGAATGACAACATGCCGAAAGAAAGTGGTAAATACAGCGTTATTCATAATGATTATAAACTGGATAATGTAATCTTTGATGCCGATGATCCGTTGCGGCTCATTGGAGTTCTGGATTGGGAAATGTCTACTGTAGGTGATCCGCTTATGGACTTAGGATGTACCTTGGGATATTGGGTGCAAACCGATGATCCTGATTGGTTCAGGGAAGCGCGCACTATGCCGTCGGATATAGAAGGTGCACCAAAGCGAACAGAAATTATTGCGCGATTTCAAGAAATTACTGGTTTGTCAGTAGAAAACTTTCCTTTCTATTTTTGTTTTGGTTTGTTTCGTCTCTGTGTCATTGGGCAACAAATTTATTATCGCTTTTATCATGGCCACACTAAAGACGATCGTTTTAAGGGCTTTCTTAAAAAAGCACATGTGTTACAAAGAATGTGTGAAATGACTATGGCTGGTGAAGTAACTGACTAGGGAGAATTTCATGTCTTTTGAAATTAGCAATCTATTTTCTGTGGCAGGTAAGACTGCAATTGTAACTGGTGGCTCTCGTGGAATCGGCAAGATGATTGCTCAAGGCTATGTTGAAAATGGAGTTAGGACATATATTTCTGCCCGTAAGGCAGAGGCCTGTAAAGCGACCGCAGAAGAGCTTTCTCAAAAAGGCGAGTGCATTGCGTTTCCTGCCGATTTGTCAACAAAAGAAGGCAGAGATGAATTCATAAGTGAAATAAAAGAGCGCGAAGACAAGATTGACATACTTGTTAACAACGCAGGTGCTGCTTGGGGCGCGCCTTTTGAAGAATATCCGGACGACGGTTATGACAAAGTCATGAACATCAATTTAAAAACTATTTTTACCTTAACTCGCGACCTAATGCCTTTGCTTTTAAAAGATGCATCGCAAGAGAGTCCCAGCAGGATAATCAACATCGGTTCAATTGATGGATTACGTGTCTCTACCACCGACAATTTTGCCTACGGTGCTAGTAAGGCAGCGGTTCATTTTCTTACTAAGAATTTGGCAGTACGATTTGGACCGAAAGGTCTGCTGGTAAACGCAATTGCGCCGGGGCCATTCGAAAGCCAGATGATGGATTACATGTTAAAGAACTTTCAGGACAAGATCGAGGCAGAAAACCCACTGGGCAGAATTGGCAATCCTTTTGATATGGCAGGCTTGGCTATTTTTCTGGCGTCTGATGCGACCAAATACATGACAGGCCAAGTTATTGCTCTGGACGGTGGTCGTAGCCTTGGAACGGCACAGAAGTAGCTATTTGATTGGTTCTTCAATTCGGCTCAAAGACTAAACGCTGACCTCAAAATGCATTTAAATCCGCGGATTACGATGTTAGCTTTACTCGTAAGTTGTACCAAGTGTTTCTTTGCAGACTTAGATTATCTCTAAAAGATGAAGAAAACCTAAGTGGGGAGACAAGCAACAACTTTTTGCTTGGGTGCAGTGTTTAAGGTGAACACAAGTTGATGATATTTAAGGTAGTAAAGAAATTTATTAGCGAATTTGATGTAAGATGCGAATCAAGCTCTTGCAAAATTAAAACTGAAGCATAATGAGAAAGAAACAGCCTCGAGTACTTCCTAGATCGATTATCGCCGGAATGGCTTTTGTTAGTGGTTTTTGCATCATGACCATTGAAATGCTCGGTGCGCGAATTTTGTCACCTTATTTCGGAGGCAGCCTCTCGGTTTGGGGCAGCATTATTACAATTTTTATGCTGGCCCTGGCGTTGGGTTATTTGTTGGGAGGTCGACTCTCTACTAAAAATCCCAATGCAGTTACTTACGCCATGTTCTTCATCGTTGCTGCTGCGTTTTCATTACCAGTAATCTTGTTTGCCGATCCTATAATGGAGCCTATCTTCTTAACAATAGAAGATCCTCGCTATGGATCTTTGTTTGCTTCAGTCTTTTTGTTTTTTATTCCCACCAGCATTCTTGGCATGATCTCCCCTTATTCGGTCCGTTTAATGGTCGAATCTGAAGAACACAGTGGACACATGGCAGGCTTGCTTTACTTTATTTCAACACTTGGCAGTGCGGTCGGTACCCTGGGCACTAGTTTCTATTTCGTGCTTTGGTTCGAAGTAAATCAGATATTATGGGGGGCTGTCGCCGCTTTAGTGTTAGCTGGTGGTGCTATTCTCTTAACCGACTACGTGCAAAAATTGAATTTAGCAAATCGCAATGCGGATTATACAAAGAAGCGTGCTTAAGCAAATTATAAATATAATTTTAGTGGCAGCCTTTTTGTTGCCATATTCTGCTGTACTTGCTGAAGCTATTCATGAAGAACGCTCGAAGTATAGGGATATTACCGTTACGCAGGTCGGGGATCGGCGCTGTTTATTATTCAACGTTCATCGGGGAGATCGCAATCAAACTTGCATGATGGTGGAAGATCGTGACTTGCTGGTCTTTGATTATACTCGAATGAGTTTTGCGGGATTGTTATTAAAACAAGATCCGGAAGACATACTGGTAATCGGTTTAGGTGGCGGATCGATCCCCATGACTTTTGCTGATTTGTTCCCCAATGCAAAGATTGATGTCGTCGAGATTGATGAGGCCGTAGTAAGAGTCGCGGAAGAGTATTTCTATTACAGTGACACTGACAATATGACCGTTTATGTAGATGACGGCCGCCCATTTATAAAGCGTGCGGGAATACGTGGTCAAAAATATGATTACATCGTTTTAGATGCGTTCAGCGGTGATTATATTCCAGAGCATATGCTTACCCGAGAATTTTTAGAAGAAGTAAAAACCATCATGAGTGAAGATGGAGTATTAGTGGCAAATACCTTTTCGACCAGCCGGCTTTATGATCATGAATCGGTTACATATCAGCGCGCCTTCGGCGAGTTTTACAATTTCAAATTACCCACTTCGGGTAATCGAATTATTATTGCGCAGTTGGATGCGTTGCCGCCCCGTGGTGAAATGGTTGAAGAATCTCGGCGTATTGCTCCCAGTCTGGAGAAATACGGTGTACCCTTAACAGAATACCCAAGAAGACTTACTACTAGAGTCGATTGGGATATGAGTCGGCGCGAACTTACTGATCAGTATTCACCCGGAAACCTGCTTAGAGATAACTAAAACTTGGAAATTGAAATGAAGAAGATAACTCACATACTTTTTGCACTAACGGCTTCATTCGTCTCACTAGTCAGCCAAGCAGACGTCCATATTAAAGCCGATGTTGTGTATGGCCATAAAGATGGCATGGCTCTCGTTTATGATGTAATTACTCCGGAAGACGCAAACGGTGCAGCAGTTGTGTTCATGGTGAGTGGTGGATGGTTTTCTCGCTGGGCGCCACCTGAAAATCGTGCTCAACAGTTCGCTTACTATTTGGATGCTGGATTTACTTTAATCCCCGTTCATCATGGTAGTGCGCCGCGCTATCACGTCCCTGATGCCTATTCTGATGTAAGTCGAGCGATCCGTCACATAAAACTGAGTGCTCAACAGCATGGTATCGATCCGGACAGAATTGGTGTTACTGGCGGTAGCGCAGGCGGGCATCTGTCACTGATGGTAGGTCTTGATGCTGATGCCGGTGATCCGAATTCAGATGACGTAGTTATGCAGCAAGATAATTCCGTGGCTGCTGTAGTCGCATATTTTCCTCCGGTAGATCTGCGTCCACTTGCTGGTCCTGGTTCTTGGTCAGAAAGATTTCCGGCGTTAAATTTTGATCCAGAAAAGGCTGAATCGATTTCTCCAATCTTGCATGCTGATCCCGATGATCCTCCAACACTATTGATTCACGGTGATGCTGATGAGCTAGTGCCAATTAGTGCATCGCAAATCATGCAGGCAGAATTTGAAAAACAATCTGTGGTTTCAGATTTTATTACGATATCTGGAGCGGGGCACGGATTTAGAGGCGATGATGCAGTGCGAGCTGCAAATGCTTCAGTAGCCTGGTTTAAACAATATCTACTGGATGGCGGTTCAAGCGTCAGCGACTAATTACAAATTAGTTGAATCTTGTGAAGGTTGTTACCAGTAAAATAAACCTTCTAACCCAGTAAGGGGGGTTGTACATCCACTAACCAGCGTCTTTGATCATGTTGCGCGCAATGATCAGTTGCTGAATCTGGCTGGTGCCTTCGTAAAGTCGAAACAAACGTACATCGCGATAAAATCTTTCGACCGCATACTCTGACATGTAGCCTGCTCCACCGTGGATTTGTACGCAGCGATCTGCAACTCTGCCAACCATTTCAGTTGCGAATAATTTGCAGGCCGAAGACTCGGTACTTACATTGTCTCCGGCATCTCTTTTCCTGGCGGTCTCCATAGTCATACATTTAGCAGCATAGGTTTCCGTTTGCGAATCCGCGAACATTGCTTGGATCAATTGTTGTTCGCTGATAGGTTGCTCAAATTGTTTACGCTGCATTGCATATTCCAGTGCATCCTCTATCAAGCGTTCGGCAACTCCAACACTAACCCCGGAAATGTGTAGACGTCCTCGGTCTAATACTTTCATTGCAGTAATAAAACCTTCACCTTCTTCTCCAATAAGATTTTCAGCAGGAACTGGACAGTCTTCGAATATCACATCGCAGGTCATTGATCCTGCTTGACCCATTTTCTTGTCTATTGAGCCAAGAGTTATACCAGGTGAATTTCTATCTACAATAAAAGAGGAAATACCACGGGCACCTTGTATGGATGGATTTGTCCGCGCCATAACATTGAAGGTATCTGCAACCTTGGCGTTGGTAATATAGCGCTTAGTACCATTAATGATGTATTTGTCTCCATCCCTAACTGCGATTGTTTTTAGTGATGCTGCGTCGGAACCAGCTTCGGGTTCGGTTAGGCAAAAGCAACTGATCCATTCGCCGCTAGCATACTTTGGTAGATACTTTTGTTTTTGTTCTTCGGTGCCATTGAATACAACCGCCGCTGAACCAATACCGTTATTAGTCCCCATGATGGAGCGGAAGGCGGGAGAAGTGCGGCCGAGTGAAATCGCAACCATTATTTCTTCTTCCATGGTTAGGCCGAGACCACCGTATTCTTCAGGAATTGTAAGACCAAATAGTCCAAGCTCTTTCATTTCTGTCAGTATGTCTTCAGGTAATACTCCCGACTCTGCCAGTTCATTTTCTCGTGGGACTAAACGCTCTCGAACAAAGCGATCAATTAGGTCTACGAGCTGGTTTAATGTTTCCTGATCTCTAATCATTTCTAACCCTTGAGATGGATGTTCAACCCCTAAAAATCGAGCGGCTAAACTACCATATGCTCCCGTTTTTTACGAATGCCATGGTAGAATGCGGCCCCTTGTTTCCTGCACCATTGCGTTCTATTGTGGGGGCAAAACTCTGGCCGGTCAGTCTTCCACTAAGGATTGTCATAAGTGAGGCTCAAAAGTTAAAAAGTCAGCTAGTAAATAAAGAAAGAACACACGAGAAATCATATGTCTGAAATATCCGATGCCTACATCTACGACGGTGGGCGAACAGCTTTTGGCCGCCATGCCGGCATGCTCTCCTCTATAAGGCCAGATGATTTATTGGCCCATACCATTAAAGCTGTTGTGAAACGAAACCCGTTTCCCGCAGAAGCGTATGAAGATGTCTTTATGGGAAACACTAATGGCGCTGGCGAAGACTGTCGCAACGTAGCCAGATTTTCGTTGCTCCGAGCGGGTATGCCGGTTGAAGTAGGTGGTCAAACTGTTAATCGACTTTGTGGTTCAGGATTAGCGGCTACGTTGGACGCAGCTCGCGGAGTAAAAGTGGGAGAGGGTGATTTGTTTCTCTCAGGTGGTGTCGAGTCTATGAGTCGCGCGCCAATAGTAATGAGTAAGGCAAAGTCAGCCTATGATCGCAGTCAGGAAATTGCGGACAGTACTCTAGGGGCGCGGTTTTCCAATCCGGCATTCGCCGCTGCCTATGGTAACGACACTATGCCGGAAACTGCAGATAATATAGCAGAAGAATTAAAAATTACTCGGGAAGAAGCTGACCAATTTGCTGCGAGTTCACAAGCGAAGTATGAAGCTGCGAGAGTCGATGGGTTTTACGAAGGAGAAATCATACCGATTGAAGTTGATCAGGGGCGAAAGAAACCTCCTGTCACAGTTGATCGTGACGAACATCCGCGACCACTAACTACAACCGAAACCTTGTCCGGATTACGAACTCTTTTCGGTGATGGCATAGTAACTGCAGGTAATGCTTCGGGAATTAACGATGGTGCAGCGACGCTTATTATCGGTAACAGAGCTATCGGTGAAGAGCATGGTGTTGCCCCAAGAGCTAGAATAATTTCGGGTGCGGTTGCTGGCGTGGAGCCGAGAGTAATGGGATTCGGTCCTGTGTTTGCTATTCGTAAGGCGTTGCGGCGGGCTAACCTGTCACTATCTGACATGGACATTATTGAAATCAATGAAGCATTTGCTCCACAGGTATTGGGCTGTTTAAAAATGTTAGAAGTTGACTTCGATGATTCCAGAGTAAATCCCAATGGCGGGGCTATTGCGGTGGGGCATCCCCTTGGCGCTTCCGGTGCGAGAATTGCAATTACCGCAACGCGGCAGTTAGAGCGAATGCAGGGCCGTTATGCCGCAATAAGTTTATGCATAGGCATAGGCCAAGGTGTAGCTGCCATTATTGAACGCATGTAATCAATAAAAGAATTAGAGAATATAAAAGGAAAGATCATGTCTGAAGTAGTTAGCTATGAATTAAGAGAAAACATCGGAGTCATTCTTGTAAATAACCCTCCAGTTAACGCGTTAGCTCAAGAAGTACGGCTGGGAATTCTCAATGCAGTAAATGCAGCGCAAGAAGATGCTTCCCAAGCCATTGTTTTAGCTTGTGAAGGCAGAACTTTTATTGCCGGCGCGGATATAACGGAATTCGGCAAGCCGCCAAAAGATCCGGGGCTCCCGGAAGTACTAACCGCGATAGAGAATTCAAGTAAGCCGGTTGTCGCTGCTATTCACGGCACCGCCTTGGGTGGAGGATTTGAAGTTGCTCTGGCCTGTCACTATCGCTGTGCTTCTCCTTCGGCAAAAGTTGGGCTTCCGGAAGTGAAGCTCGGGTTATTGCCTGGCGCAGGGGGTACTCAAAGAGTTCCTCGTATCACTGGCGTGCAAGCCGCATTAGACATGATTACAAGTGGCAACCCTATTAGAGCGGTCAAAGCAAATGCAATGGGGCTTGTGGATGAAGTGCTGGCAGACGAAGATGTAGTTGGTGGAGCAAGCGAATATACGAAAGGCCTTATAGAGGCAGGTGCTCCACTTAAGCGTATCCGTGATATCACCATCGATCCTTCTTCTTTAGAACCAGACTTTTTCGATAATGCTCGAAAGCAACTAGCAAGAAGAGCACGAGGGCAGATAGCTCAGGATAGAATAGTTTCTTGCTTAGAAGCAGCAGTAAACCTTCCAATCGATGAAGGCTTGGAAAGAGAAAGAGAACTATTTCGTGAGCTAGTTGTTTCACCGGAGTCAGCCGCGATGCGTCATATCTTCTTTGCCGAAAGACAGGCGGCAAAAATTAAAGACGTTGCAAAAGATACTCCGCTGCGTCCCATCGAGAAGGTGGCTGTTATCGGAGGGGGCACTATGGGTGGCGGCATCGCAATGTGCTTTGCCAATGTTGGTATTCCGGTTGTCCTTTTGGAAATTAATGACGAGGCTATAGGGAGAGGCATGGGAATTATTCGCAAGAATTACACAATCACCGTGCAAAAAGGCAAGCTTGCCGAAGATAGGATGGAGGAACGGATCGGTTTGATTAGTGGCACTACCAGCTACGACGACATACGCGATGTTGACATGGTCATCGAGGCAGTCTTTGAGAACCTGGACCTTAAGAAAGAAGTATTCGGCAAATTAGACACTGTTTGCAAGCCAGGTTGTATTCTTGCTACAAACACTTCATACCAAGATGTTGATGCGATAGCAGAAGCGACTTCACGTCCAAAAGACGTTGTAGGCATGCATTTCTTTTCTCCCGCCAATGTCATGAAATTGTTGGAAGTTGTGCGCGGTGCTGCGACTGCGGACGATGTCCTTGCTACTGTTATGCAAATTGGTAAGAAGATAGGCAAAGTATGTGCACTTTCTGGCGTTTGCTACGGCTTTATTGGTAACCGCATGCTTGGCGGTTATGGTCGTGAGGCGCAAATGCTATTGTTGGATGGTTGTACTCCTGCTCAGGTAGATGGTGCTCTTGAAGCATTCGGCATGGCCATGGGTCCTTTAGCTATGGGCGATTTAGCAGGGCTTGATGTTGGTTACAAAGCAAGGCAGGCCAGAACCGATTTGCCGGATGACCCAAAGCTTTATCGGATGGGAACCTTGTTGGTTGAAATGGGGCGTCATGGGCAGAAAACTGGCACAGGTTTTTATAAATATGATCCTGAAACCCGCAAACGTATGTCTGACCCGGAAGTTGAAGCCCTAATAATAGAAGAAGCAGGGAAAATGGATATAGAGCAACGAGAAATCAGCAATGATGAAATTATTGCCCGCTGTTTTTATCCGCTAATAAATGAAGGAGCAAAAATCCTAGAAGAAGGTATTGCCCAGCGAGCCAGTGATATTGATGTCGTATACATCTATGGGTATGCGTTCCCGGTGGCTAAAGGTGGACCAATGCACTACGCCGATTCCGTGGGCTTGAAGAATGTTTACGACAAGATCTGTGAATACCGTGATTGCTACGGCGAAGAATACTGGCAACCCGCACCTCTGCTTAAGCAATTGGCAGAAGAGGGCAAGTCTTTTGCTCAGTGGGACGCAGAAAGTGGGGTGGCTTAGTGATTTCCTATCAAACCACAACGCCAGGTGCATCTTTAATCGAAGTCGAATCGGAAACACCACAACCACAGGGAACGGAGGTGCTGGTTAAAACTGTTGCTTGTGGAGTCTGCCATTCCGATATTCACATCCATGAAGGTGTATTCGAACTCGGTGGTGGCAAGCAACTGGAAGTAGGGAGAGAAGGACAAGTGTTGGGTCACGAAATATTTGGCCAGGTGGTTGCAGTAGGGCCTGATGCGGAAGGTGTTAGCGTCGGTGATCGACGAGTCGTATTCCCATGGATTGGTTGCGGTGAATGCACTACTTGTAAGCGTGGAGAAGAGCAACTTTGTACGCCAGGACGAGCGCTTGGCATAATAAATCCCGGTGGCTTTGCCGATCATGTGTTAGTTCCGCACAGCCGTTACTTGTTTGATAAAGGCGATGTGCCAGATTCCCTCGCAGCCACTTACGCTTGTTCGGGTCTAACTGCATTCGGCGCATTGAAAAAAGTTGGCGACTTACAAAAAGGAGAAGAGATTGTCATTATTGGTGCCGGCGGTGTTGGTATGATGGCAATTCAAATCGCGCAGGCAATGGGTATGGATCCTATTGTCGTAGACATTGACGAAGGAAAGCTTGCTGCTGTCCAGGATCTTGGAGTCAATAGAACTTTTAATTCTTCCGATTCGCAAAGCGCAAAAGAAATCCGCAAGAGTACAGGTGGAGCCTATGCTGTTCTGGATTTTGTAGGCGCTGAAATCAGTGTTAATTATGGTCTGGGCTGTTTACGTAAAGGCGGAATGTTAATCATCATTGGCCTGTATGGCGGAGCTTTAACAATGCCGATTCCCTTTATCCCAATGAACGCACGAATAATTCAAGGAAGTTATGTTGGTAGCTTGCGCGATATGGCTGATTTAATGGTCATGGTGCGTGATGGCAAGGTAGCTCCCATTGATATAACTGAAAGACCACTGGTGGAAGCAAATGATGCCTTAATAGATTTAAAAGCTGGGAATGTAACAGGTCGACAGGTATTGATGGCGTGAATATGCAATTACAAGCACTAGATGATTTCCGTGCTTCTGCTCGCGAATGGCTGGAAGAAAATTGCCCGCCATCGATGCGAACCCCCATGGTACAAGAAGAAATTGTCTGGGGTGGTCGAAATGCTTATTACGAAAACCCAGAAAGCAAAATCTGGTTGGAGCGTATGGCTGAGAAAGGTTGGACATGCCCAAGCTGGCCAGCAGAATTTGGTGGTGGTGGTCTTAACAAAGAAGAAACAATTATTCTAAATGAAGAATTGCGCCGTATTAATGCTCGGCCAGCTTTAACCAGTTTCGG